>JAUCGG010000253.1 GCA_030378015.1 Desulfococcaceae bacterium HSG8 | reverse complement strand
CCGGTGAGAGCAGAAGATCGGAGCGCAGCAGCAGGAGCGCGCGTCAGGACGGGGCATCGCTTGAACTCAGTTCCGAGGATTCGGGATTCGTATCCGCGAACCCGGAAGTCACGGTGCGCTGGGATTCGTCATCTGATGATCCGGAAGAAAAATATTACTATGTTTTCAACAAAGACGGTGCTTTCGGATTCACCAAACGGACTGCTCCCCGCACCCGTCCGGTAGGAACCCGCCGGACAACCAGCCCGAAGCTGGAGGGAGACAATATCGCGTACTATTTCCATGTCGCGCCAGTGAACGCCAGGGGCAGGATCGGCGAAACCGTGACCATCGGTTTCCGCATTGATACGGTTCCCCCGTCCAATCTCAGCGTCACGGCTCCGCGTTTCATCCTGACCCGCAGTGTCCCGCTGACAATCGGCGTGACCGGGGCATCGGAGATGTACATCAGCAACACGGGCCACGGCCAGGACGGGAAATGGGAGAAATGGCAGAAAGAGAATGAATGGCAGCTCACCGGAGACGAAGGAGAGAAAAAGATATTCGTCCGCTTCAGGGACAGGGCCGGGAACACCTCGGACACAATCGCGGTGACGGAGATTGTGACATCGCTCCCGGAACTTCACACAGTGACAGCGGAATCAGGGGAACACGGAAGCATTTCTCCGTCCGGCGAAACAGAGGTGTACGGGGGTTCCGATCTGACATTCACGATCACCCCGGATGAGGACTGGCTGACCGACAGGCTTTTCATTGACGGTGAACCTGTGACACTTTCGGAAGACGGCACATACACCCTGGGGAACATCACCGGGGATGTCTCCGTAGCGGTGACATTTAAGGAAAAGCAGGTTGTCACCTACACTGTCACGGCAACCGCGGGCCCCGGCGGAACCATCTCCCCGTCCGGGGAAGTCACGGTAAAGGAGAAAAGCGAGATCATATTTAAGATCACCCCCGATCCCGGGTATGAAATTGAAAGGCTCCTGGCCGACGGAAAGCTGATGGGGCTGAAGGAAGACAACACGTTCCAGATTATCAATGTGCGTAAGGATTATGTGCTGTCGGTGAGTTTCAGGGAACAGGGCAGCGACTGATAAGCCGGAATTCTCAGAAGACCTGCGAGGTTTTCAGACCCGTCTTTTAGTACAGACCCGGCGGATTCTGAAACCTCGCAGGTCTGCATTTCATAAAGAGCCGCAACCCGCAAAGACCTGCGAGGTTTTCAGACCCGTCTTTTAATACAGACCCGGCGGGTTTTCAAACCTCGCAGGTCTGCTTTTCATGCGAGGTTTTCAGACACGTCTCATAGTCAGCAGATCGGAAACTTTCCGGTAACTCTTTGTTAACAGTGGATTCCGGGTTAAAATTAAAAAACATCCGTTTTTTAATTTTCCCCGGAATGACAACCTGACATACTGTCATTCCGGGGAAAATCGGAAAACGGATGTTTTCCGATTTTAACCCGGAATCCATTGTTTGCAAAAGTTTTCGATCTGCTGATAGTACAGACCCGGCGAGGTTTCCGAACCTCGCAGGTCTGCATTTCATGAAGCCACGCTAAAACCCGCAAAGACCTGCGAGGTTTTCAGACATGTCTTTTAGTACGGACCCGGCGGGTTTTCAAACCTCGCAGGTCTGCATTTCATGAAGCCGCGCAACCCGCAAAGACCTGCGAGGTTTTCAGACACGTTTTTTAGTACAGATCCGGCGGGTTTTCAAACCTCGCAGGTCTGCATTCCATGAAGCCACGCGAAGCCCCCGAAGACCTGCGAGGTTTTCAGACACGTCTTTTAGTACAGACCCGGCGGGTTTTCAAACCTCGCAGGTCTGACTTTTCATAAAGCCACGCTAAAACCCCCGAAGACCTGCGAGGTTTTCAGACATGTCTTTCAGTACAGACCCGGCGGGGCGTATCCGGCACTCGGGGGATTACTCATTTTCCGGCTGAGGAAAACCGTTAAAACGGTTAAAAAGGTTCTGTGCATGGCTGTCACCCCGTTAAAACGGGGTGTTAATGAAATTTCAGGGTACATTTTCATTAACCCTCTGATTTATCAGAGGGATATCGGAGCAAACTCCGCATAGCTGTAACCGTTTCAACGGTTTTATAACCGATGCGGATTTGTCCGAGTCAGTATGCTCCCCCGGGTAGCGGATACGCCCGACCCGGCGGGTTTTCAAACCTCGCAGGTCTGCTTTTCATGAAGCCACGCTAAAACCCGCGAAGACCTGCGAGGTTTTCAGACATGTCTTTCAGTACAGACCCGGCGGGGCGTATCCGGCACTCGGGGGATTACTCATTTTCCGGCTGAGGAAAACCGTTAAAACGGTTAAAAAGGTTCTGTGCATGGCTGTCACCCCGTTAAAACGGGGTGTTAATGAAATTTCAGGGTACATTTTCATTAACCCTCTGATTTATCAGAGGGAAAGGCTTACATTAATATAAAAATAAATAAGGAGACTCTGATGGACCCTGTATTATTTGAAAAAAAAGACCCTGTTGCCTGGCTCACGCTGAATCGTCCCGAACAGCGAAATGCCCTCTCCCTGGAACTGATGTATGAGATGCAGGAAAGACTTGATCTTATTGCAAATGACCGGGATATCCGGGTAGTTGTGATCAGGGGGAATGGCCCTGCTTTCTGTGCGGGCCATAATCTGAAGGAGATGACAGGGGAAAACTGCGATATTCACCACTTGCGAAGGATATTTTCGGTATGTTCCGATATGATGCAGACTCTTCACCGTTTACCGCAGCCCGTTATCGCCCAGGTTCATGGCATTGCCACCGCGGCAGGATGCCAGTTGGTCGCCGCGTGTGACCTTGCCATTGCAGAAACCAATGCCAGATTCTCAACCCCGGGTGTGAAAATCGGCCTTTTCTGTTCCACGCCTATGGTTCCGCTCTCCCGGGTGATAGGAAGGCGGCGGGCTTTGGAAATGCTCCTGACCGGGCGATTTGTCTCAGCACAGGAGGCTGAAGGATTCGGGCTTGTAAACCGGGTGGTGGAACCGGATGAACTTGCTCGGGAAACAGAAACATGGGCAGGGGAAATGGCACAGCACAGTCTGTTTACCTTGGAATTCGGCAAAAAAGCCTTCTACAGCCAGATAGATCAGGATGAACCGTCTGCTTACAATTATGCCAAAGAGGCAATTGTCATAAACTGTCTTGCCAATGATGCTCAGGAAGGGATAAAAGCCTTTCTGGAAAAACGCAGGCCTGAATGGAAGGATCGTTAAAAAAATCAGGTTGTCCGTTGTCATGGTAGATGACAGCGGACAACTGACAAAAATCATTAACGCTTTGAAAACTGGAACCGGGCCCGTGCTCCCTTCTGCCCGTATTTTTTCCGCTCTTTGACCCTGGGGTCGCGCTTGACAAAGCCTGCTTTTTTCAGGACCTGCCGTAACTCAGGATTCGCCTCAATCAGTGCTTTGGTAATGCCGTGGCGCACCGCACCGAGCTGCCCTGATATCCCCCCGCCTTTTACCCTGATTTTCACATCATAGGCATTCAATGTATTTGTCAGTGCAAAAGGCTGCGACATTACAATTCTCGCCGCTTCAGTCAGAAAGTAGTCTTCCGCCTGCCGGCCGTTAATCGTAAAACTGCCGTTTCCGGGTACCAGCCAGGTTCTTGCAATAGCGGTCTTTCGCTTTCCGGTTGCGTAATAAACGTTTTCTTTCTCCATTTAACTCCTCTTTTCCTTTAATTCGAGAATCTCAGGTTGCTGGGCTTTGTGAGGATGCTTGTCTCCTGCATAAACCTTCAGCTTTTTGAAAAGCTTTCTTCCCAGTCTGTTTTTGGGCAGCATTCCCTTTACTGCAAAGCGGATAATATCTTCCGGCTTCTTTTCCAGAAGCTCTTTCGCAGTGGTCGTCCTGAGACCGCCGATATAACCGCTGTGCCGGTAATAACATTTCTGATCCCATTTTTTACCTGTAAGGATCACTTTGTCCGCATTAACGACAATAATGCTGTCGCCCATATCTGTGTGAGGGGTATATAAAGGATTATGTTTGCCCCTGAGACGGGAAGCGATTGACGTTGCAAGCCTTCCCAATACGGCTCCTTCCGCGTCAACAACGTACCAGTTATCGTTGTTATCCGATTGTTTTGCACTGTATGTGTATTTTTTCATTTTTTTATTCACTCCTGTACGATAAAGAATTAGACTTTATAAAACAGAAAATACTTATGTGTCAAGGGAAAAATTGCCCGGGCAATTTGCTGCAGAACGATTTTGCAAATCGTTTAAAATAATTTACAAAATTGTTCTACAGCCGGAAAAAGTGTGAGCTGCTTTTTATTTTCTATGAAAGATGCCTGATATGCAATGCCAAACTGTAAGTTTGGCACTCCGTTAGACTGACGCTCACAACGAATGATGAAACCGGCATTCCTCCCTTATATTATAAGGATGGGGATTTTTTATCGGGGCTTTCATAAACGGTCATGAACTGCGGGTCACAACGAAACATGAAAGTCAGAGCAGATGGCCAACCACTGAATACAAAATACAAAACACAAAATACTTTCATATCTGTTATATTTCTGAAATTCACATCAAATATCAAATTTAAGGTGAAAATATGAGACGTTTTTTTATTGATCCCTCAGAAACTGCTTCGATGTCGTTTATAACCGGTACCGATGCAAAGCACATAAAAAATGTACTGCGCATGAAGCCGGGTGATAAAATCCTTCTTTTTGACGGATTGGGAACGGAGTATGAGTCCAGTATAATCAGTTTGTCCCCCGGAAGTGTTGAAGTTTCAATAATTCGGAAGCTTAAGCCGATAACCAGTCCCTTTGCCCGGATTATCATTGCCCAGGCATTGCTGAAAGACAGGAAAATGGACGGCCTTGTCAGGCAACTGACTGAGCTTGGCATGGCAAAATGGATGCCTTTTATTTCCGAGCGATCTGTATCCAGGCCGGACATGGGGCGACTTGCCGCTCGCAGGGAAAGATGGAAGAAAATTGCAAAAGAGGCTCTCAAGCAGTGCAGGAGGAGTACGCTTCCGGAGATAGAACTCCCGGTATCTTTTGAAGATATACTGGACGTTGGAAAATCATCTGATCTCAGGGTCGTTTTCTGGGAAAATGAAACCTTTAATTTCGGGGTTCAATCGTGTGGCAACCGGTATCATACGATTATTGCCATGCTGGGCCCCGAGGGAGGTTTTACCTGCCGGGAAATCGAAGCAGCCAGGGATTGCGGGTTTATTACTGCCTCCCTGGGTCCCCGGATTTTAAGATCTGAAACTGCTGCAATTTCAGCATGTACCTTGTTGCAATATTTTTTTGGTGATATGGGCAAAAAAAACTCTTGACAACTGATCAGAAATTTAATAGAAGATTCTTTTATTGGTCAGGCCGAGGTAGCTCAGTCGGTAGAGCAGGGGACTGAAAATCCCCGTGTCGGCAGTTCGATTCTGTCCCTCGGCACTTTAATAAAATCAGAAGGTTAAAGCGATTTTTCGGTAAGCTGAAAAATCGCTTTTTTATTTCTGTTCCCGCGCCGCTGTTCCAGCGTTTTCAATCAGTCTAAGAATTTTTCCCGTTCAAAGGCGACCTTTTTTCCGATTCTGAAAACACCGGGGATTTTTTCCTTTGTATTTTGTGCTTGCCGAACAACAGCACCTGTCAGGGCATCAAGACGGGTACGCTCAAATATAACCACCTCCTGAAAACATAAGTAATATAATATTGATCCTATAAGGCGATTTCCGGAAAAGAATATACCAGCAGGCAGTTTGTAGTTCCGCCTTCAGGCGGCGTGATACCGCCTGAAGGCGGAACTGCAAACTGGTATGTTTATTATTGGAAATCGCCTAAGTACCTTTGCGGGGTCGGCGGGCTGCCCGGACATATAAAATGAATATTTGTTCAGTGATCATGCACAGACAAAGGCGGGTTAAACAAATAACCAAAGGTAAATAGCGGAAAGATACGGCAAATAACGGAAAGATACGCCTGATATGCTAGGAACTTGGTCTGTATGTGGAAACTTACATTGCAATTGGTAAATGGAAACAGAGTGTTTAATAGTCCCTTAACACACCAAATGAAGGGCGGACTTTAATGGAAAAGATCATCAGTATTCATATCGAAAAACTGCCTGAAGGCGTTTACCTGGCAACATCCGATGACCTGCCCGGCCTCGTAGCCCAAGGGCGGACAGTTACAGAAACATTGGAAATCGCCCGTGATGTGGCAAGAAAAATCACAGAAGCAAGGGCAGAGAAATCGGACAATGTCAGCCTGAAGCCTCCTAACATCGGTTCAAGTTTTGATGATTTTCTGGAAGAAGAGGGAATCCTTGAAGAGGTTAACGCTGTAGCCATCAAAAGGGGTTTTAAACCAATGCCGTTCGGCATGATTATTGCATAGCATTAATGATTTTCAAAATTTCAGGCGTGAAAGGCTCCGAAATCAGATTTCTTACAGTGGTCAGCCAATGTATACCTATTTTCCAATATTTTTTTAGTCTTTTACCCAGCAATGTAACAAGTCAGCACGGATACAACGCTCCGTTTTTTAACGCCTTTTGCTGACAGCAGACAATGCTTTGTAAGGTTGAATAAACATTCCCGTTTCTTCTGTGTCATTTGTCTCAATGCCTGACGTATTGAGAATTTTGAATACTTGTTCAGTAGTCAGTTCCGGTCTGACAGACTTCATTAAGCCAACCAGCCCAGCCACATGAGGTGTTGCCATGGAAGTTCCGCTATAAGATTCGTACTTATTACTCGGAATTGTGGAATGGATGTTTACACCCGGTGCAGCGATTCCCATATCTAATTCATTTACATGATTGGAAAAAGGTGCTTTATCCAGATTGTTATCAACTGCTGATACCGCTATCACGCCTTTTACGCCCGCCGGTAAGTGGTGTTTGGCATTATCACCACTGTTTCCTGCTGCCACCACAATGACAGCGCCTGACTTGTCCGCATACTTTATTACTTCCTCGTATGCTTTCTGCTTTTCGTCATCGGAAGGTCCGCCAAGTGATAATGACAGAACATCCGCGCCTTCATCCAATGCCCGGACCATCCCCTCAATGATGGATTTCTGAGTGCCGTTGCCACTATCATTTAAAACTTTGATGCCTGTTATTCTGGCGAATCTGCTGTTTTTCGGAAAAAAGGAGGCTATTCCCTGTTTGTTATCTGTCACAGCCCCTGCTATGCCTGCACAGTGTGTCCCATGTCCCTGAAGGTCATTATCGTAGTTCTTATCTGTTGAAACATAGTTCTTTTTGATATCCTCATGCTGAGAATCAACGCCGGTATCCAAAATAGCAATTTTAGCCAGTTTTTTATGTCTGATTTTCAGTGATAATTTATATAATTCACATAGTTGTATCTTACCAAATGCCCACTGATCAGACAGCAGAGGATCATTCACACATTCGGACAGAAATGCGGACGCGCTGTTTTTTCCCTTTTCAGGCTCTAATTTTATAATTTCATTTCTTTCAACCCAGTCCGCATCTGTACCATAAATAATTTTTATAATTATAGCAAGTTCGTCACCATACTTGTCATCAATATCCAGCAAATAATAATCGTCCAATTCCGAATATTCATGATGCCGCAGATGTGGAAAAGCCTTCTCCATCTTTGGATTGTATTTTGCCAGCGCGTCCTTTATCTGCTTTATCTGATTGTTATTTTTAATATCAATCAGTAGCTCGCCGTTTCGGTCAAGCGGTACTGGCAG
>JAUCGG010000252.1 GCA_030378015.1 Desulfococcaceae bacterium HSG8 | reverse complement strand
AATATGCGATACCTGATTATTGTCAGCAGATCGAAAACTTTCCGGTTAAGCCTGTAAACAACGGATTTCGGGTTAAAATTAAAAAACATCCGTTTTTTAATTTTTCCCGGAATGACAGTCTGCTGTCCGAAACAAGTGTCCGTCATTCCGGGGAAAATCGGAAAACGGATGTTTTCCGATTTTAACCCGGAATCCGTTGCTTGCAAAAGTTTTCGATCTACTGATTGTAAATACCATGTTCATATGTTCGGATATAAGCGTTCCGAGGCTGGTTATTCAAAATCAGCAGATGGAAATGCCCTGAACCGCTCTGGGCGGCTTCGGTGAACTCTGAAATACTTGGGATTTGTCAATCTAAGCGAGCATCCCATCTACTGAAAATCGGAAATATATCGGGGCCCCCGCAGGAACGATAAGACCATAAATAAAACCCAGAATCATAATTTACAGGGAGTTACATGGGAGAATAGGTAATGCATGACTCAGGCAAATGGGATTGGGAGACCGGTAAAAAGGAAGTTTCAGATATCGGTAAATGGATGGAAGAATTTGAATGGATTGAGGAACCATACGTCAGTCCGGACGGGGAAAAGGTTGCATCTGTTGTAAGAACAGGCGATGAAATGGAATTCACGGCCTGTGTCAACGGAACTGCCTGGGAAAACACTTTTGATAAAGTGTGGTATCTCAGATTCACGCCGGATAACCGCCTGACAGGCTTGGTATCGGATATGGGGGAGTGGACTGTCGCGGTTGACGACCAGGTATGGGAAAACCGTTTTGAGTTTGTATGGAATTCCATGTTCGGAAAAGACGGCAGAAATATAGCCATAGCGGCCCAGAAAGAAAGAAAATATCTTGCAGCAGTCAATGACACGGCATGGGAACACGGGTTTGAGAACATGACAAATCTCACTGTAAGCCCTGATGGTGAAAGAACAGCAGGTGTTATCCAGACAGTCGGATTCGGTGAGACTGAATTTCTCAAATTCCAGGAAGGATGTTATTCGGTCGCTGTTGACGGCAAAGCCTGGGGCAGGAATTTTGTGAATGTATGGGAATTGGCATTCAGCCCGGATAACAGGCATGTGGCCGCGGAAGTCAGGACAAACCTCTATGACTATACGATTGCCGTGGACGGAATCCCTTGGAAGGAGATGTTCGCGTCTGTATGGAAGCCGCAGTTTTCACCCCAAGACGAATCAGTGACCGCGCCTGTTAAAATCGGGGGAAGCTGGACCCTGGCACAGGATGGAAAACCCATATGGGGGAAAAAATTCATCCAGGTATGGCACCATATGTACAGCCCTGACGGAAAAAAACTGGCTGCTGTTGTTGCACCCGAATTCGGCCGCTGGACCATAGCAGTGGATTATAATGCTTGGGAACTGACATTCGGAGACTTGGTCACGGACGCTGTCTTCAGCCCGGATGGGAACAGTGTGGCATGTGTCGGCAAGGAAGATGATAAATGGATGGTCGCTGTAAACGGCACAGCCTGGGATGGAAAATTTGACATGGCATGGCAGCCTGTCTTCAGCCCGGACAGCATCCGTGTTGCTGCAAAAGTTGAAAAAAACGGGCTTTACACCATCCTTGCAGATGGCCAGCCCCTGGGTAAGGAATCAGAAGCAGCCTGGGACCCGGTTTTCAGTCCTGATGGAAAAAAACTCCTGATTCGGTCAATCAGGGAAGGAAAGTATTTCAGGGAGGTTATCCCGTTAACCTGAAGTTTTTAATCCGTTGAGCAGTTAAACTGCTCACTATGATCAGGAGGAGGAAAAATGCACGGTTTTTATGATTTTGTCAGCGGACCGCTGGTATGGATTTCCTTTATTCTTTTTATCTGCGGAAGCCTGTATCGGCTGATCACAATGGCAGTTCTGGCAAAGGAAAAGGATCCCATGGTTTATGCTTATATGGATTTCTATTATGCCATTCGCTCAATCTTCCATTGGATCATACCCTTCGGAAGTGTCAATATGAGGCGGCAGCCAGCCATGACAATCGTAACATTCGCATTTCATATATGCCTCATCTGTGTTCCGCTGTTCTTGTTTGCCCATGTCATCCTGTGGAAAGAATCCTGGAACATCAGTTGGTGGTTTCTGTCGGACGGCGCTGCCGACATTATGACCATGATTGTGATCGGCTCTTGTATATTTTTTCTTGTAAGACGCCTTACCCGGCCGGAAGTCAGATATCTTACCTCTTATTCCGATTTTATCACCCTTGCTATTGTCGCAGCACCTTTCATAACAGGATTCTGGGTCTATCACCAATGGATAGGATACAAAATAATGCTGATTTTTCATATTCTTTCGGGAGAGATCATGTTGGTTGCCATACCCTTTACCCGATTGAGCCATATGATTTTCTTTCCGTTTACGAGAGGATATATGGGATCGGAGTTCGGGGCTGTAAAAAATGCAAGGGACTGGTAACTAACTGAATCGTGAGAACCCGCTTTCTCACTTCTCTAATGATAAGGGGAGCAATGTTATGGCTGAACCTGCACTGAAAACAGGGGAAATTTTTGACGAAGGTTTGGATAAGGGGATTGCAAAACTCACTCCGGAAAAGATCGAACAGGTCGTCAGCTCGGTCCTGGCAAATGAGACGGGGGCCCGGCTCAGGGTATATACGGACACCTGTGTGCATTGCGGTCTGTGTTCCGAAGCATGTCATTTTTATCTTTCAAATGACAATAATCCTGCTTTTTCACCTGCTGGAAAGGTGAAACAGACCTTATGGGAAATATTGAAGAAAAAGGGGAGGGTCAGCCCGGAATTTATTAAACACGCGGCTGAAATAGCTTACACAGAGTGCAATCTGTGCCGACGCTGTTCAATGTATTGTCCCTTCGGCATAGACATTGCATATCTCATGCTTGTGATCCGGAGAATCTGCCACAAGCTGGGGGTGACACCCCAGTATATACAGACCACGGCTCACAGCCATGCGGCAACGCTGAACCAGATGTGGGTCAAGGATGATGAATGGATAGACACCCTCATGTGGCAGGAAGAGGAAGCCCAGGATGAGATATCGGACTTGCGAATTCCTCTTGAAAAAGAGGGGGCAGATGTCTTTTATTCTGTGATCGGCCCGGAACCCAAGTTCCGCGCGCAACTGATCTATCAGGCGGCTGTCATCATGAATGGCGCAGGCGTGGATTGGACCATGCCGGCGACCCCGGGATGGGATAACAGTGACATGTGCATGTATACCGGGGATAATGAAGTGATGGGCAGGCTGAAAAGAGCGCACTTTGAAGCCGCTATGCGGCTCAAAGTCAAGCGGATCGTCATGGGAGAATGCGGGCACGCGTTTCGTTCCGTGTATGATATGGGAAACCGGTGGCTGACATGGAAAATGCCACCTATACCGGTCATCCATGCACTTGAATTTTACCATGATATTTTTAAGGAGGGCAAAATAAAAATTGCCCGGAAGTATGACCAGCCGGTGACGTTGCACGATCCCTGCAACGTGGTTCGGGGAAGAGGGCTTCATGAAATGTCCCGTTATGTGGTAAACCAGACATGTGAAAAACTTATCGAAATGGAGCCCAACCGGGAGCATAATTTCTGTTGCAGCGCGGGTGGCGGGGTAATAAACTGCGGCCCCCCGTTTAAAAATAAGCGCGTTGAGGGAAACAGAACCAAGGCAGAACAGTTGTTTGTTGCAAAAGCCAAAGGAGCGAAGACCGTTATTGCTCCGTGCCATAACTGTCATGGCGGCTTGGAAGACATTATTCATCACTACGGCCTGAACATGGAACTCAAGTTCCTGGGCGATATTATATATGAGTGTATGGAAAAATGAAACGTGAAAATGTGAAACGTGAAACGTGAAACGTGAAACGTGAAACGTGAAACGTGAAACGTGAAAATGTGAAGCATTTCACGCATTACGCATTACGCATCACGTTTCACGTTTCACGTTTCACGCATCACTCATCACTCATCACTCATCAAAAAGGGGAACTCAATGAGAAAAAATATCCTGATATATATGGCAATCATGGTGCTGGGGTCATTGTTTTTCAATGTATCTGTCTTCTCCCAGGAAGATATAACAGCGGTGGAGGACAGTGCCTTTGATGTCAGGCAGATTATGCGGCCCCCGGTCCCTTTTTTTCATGACGAACATAATGAAAAAGCAGGTGTTGAGGAATGTAATATCTGTCATCATACCTATGAAGACGGAAAAAAGGTTGAAGATGATTCGTCAGAAGGCATGGAATGTTCGGAATGTCACACGCTGGAGGATAAAAGCGACCCCGCACCGCTGGTAAGGGTGTATCATCTCCAGTGCAAAGGGTGTCATGAAGAAAGAAAAGCAGGGCCGGTGATGTGCGGGGAATGTCATATAAAATAAGAACCAGCGGAGTGCCAAATTTACAGTTTGGCAGAAAAATATTTACGATTTACGATTTACGATTTACGATTTACGATCGGGCAGAAATCGTAAATCGTAAATCTGAAATCGTAAATAAACGTAAGGAGGATGTCATGAACAGAAATTTTCAGATATTGGCAGCAGGGATGTTGATTTTATTCATAATCATCGCTTTTACAGAACCTGCTTTTGCGGGCCCCGGGGGGAAAATCGCTTCTGTAATGTTTCGGAGTTTCTGGGCCAAGGTTGTCCTGGCCATCCTTATTATCCTTTTTCTTCCGCTCATTTTATATGTCTGGCTGAAAGAACATTTTGCAGAACGCCGCACCATAAGCGACCTGCGCAATCTTGCAAGGGACAGCAGGCATTTCGACTGGCTCCTCTTGCGGGAACGGATCTCGGAATGTTTCTACCGGGTTCACACTGCCTGGCGCAGGGAGGACATGGCAAGAGCTTCGGAATGGATGACCGACTGGTACTGGAGGAATCAGCAGATTGTCTATATTGACCAGTGGGTAAGAGAAGGTCTGGTTAATCGCTGCCGTGTAAAAAAAATCACGGCGATCCGGCCATTGTTTCTCGCGTATCGGGATGAGGGGGCAGAACATGATGGGTCCAGGATTGCTGTCTCTATCAGTGCCAGGATGGAGGATTACCTTGCCAGACGAGAGAACGGCGAAATTGTGGAAGGGAAAAAAGGCTTTACAGAAGTGGAAACCGTCTGGACATTTATCTTTACAGGCGGCAAATGGGTGGTTGCAAATATTGAAGAAAGCGATATGTCATTAAGTTATGCCCGACTGACAAATGAACTGCCTGCGCATATGGGCGGGTGTGAGCTTAAAAGATAACGACCCTGAATAAAAATGAATATTCAATCATTTTTTGAAAAATTTATTTTACGAGACATTGTTGCAATAATCATGCCGGGCGGATACAGCTTCTCCGGCTGGTAATTGGATTTGTGTAATTTGTGTAATATTTATCACGTTTATTGCCTTTGTGCTGGGACATATTATTGACCTGGTTTTACAGATATACTTTGCAGCAAAGCGAGCAATACAAAAGAAATAAGATAACTGAGGAAGAACTGGCAGATGTAAGGATCGGGAAAGCTGTGAATGAATTTCTGGGCACCGAAGGACTTGAATCGAATAAAAGAAATACGTTGTTATTGAGGTATTGGGTTGAACAGAAAAACCCCAAATGTATAATTCGGAAATCGAACGTCCCGTGACCCAGGCTCATTTTCTCTGCGCTTCCGGTTTGTCTTTTCTTATATTCGGTGCATGTTTATCAATGTCATTGATAGGGATCATTGTAAAACAGTCATTCAGTGTGTCATCATATATTATGATTACTATGATCACAATAGGTTCTTTTTTGACAGGCACAGCATCAGTATTTCAGGGTTTTGACAAACGTAAAGTATTAACCCAACATACTTACAGAGTTTTTTACATCCTTTGGAAAGCGGATAAAGAAAAATCGGCAGATAATACAACCGCAAAAAAAATCGCAGTAAAGCCCTGGTGACTGCATAATAACATTATTATGAGGCATGACATGATAGAATACATATTTCAAATCGAAGGCGGCGAGACCCTGCATTTCCGAATCGATATCAATCGGAAGTATAAGGAAAAAAGAGGTCATTTCTGGACAGAACTGGGTTACCATCAATGTAAAAACTGCACCCTGCTTCTGAAAGACTATCGTTATTGTCCTACAGCGATAGATATGGAGGAGATTATCGAGGGATTTTCGTCATTTTTTTCACATGATAAAGTGTTTGTCCGGGTGAAAACATCTGAGCGGGAATACAGTAAAATGTGCGATCTCCAGACCGGATTGCAGTCCCTCCTCGGTTTGGTGATGGCAACAAGTTCATGCCCGATTTTGTCGAAATTATGGGCTCTTGCAAATTTTCACCTGCCTTTTGCAACAACGGAAGACACGCTTTTCCGGGCAGTCGGCGCGTATCTGATCCGGCAATATTTCATTTTTTCTGACAAAGGCCAGCCGGACTTTGATCTTGAAGGCTTAAGAAATCTTTACAGGGAGTTGGAAGAACTGAACACGTCTTTTACCGAACGTATCCGCATAGCATCCAAGACAGATGCAAATCTTAACGCTGTTGTCCAACTAGGTGCCCTTTCCTTCCTTGTTCATGTGTCTCTTGAAGAACAACTCGGGGATCTCAGGACAACTTTTGAAAGAAAAAAAGGCAAGATATCAGATGATTAATCGGAAACATTTTTTAAGCTTCTGATAATTAGCTGAAAAGCGCAGTACCGGGACTCCTGCCGGGTGATCATTAATAAATTTCATATCAGAAGCCTGTGTTTTATTTCTCGACAGATGTGATCCCCTCACGGATGGCAAACCTGACAAGTTCAGCCGTGCTGTTCAGATTAAGTTTCTGCATGATGTTGCGACGGTGGGTCTCTACGGTTTTTTTGCTGATGAAAAGCTGTTTCCCGACCTCTTTGGACTTAATGCCTTCGGCCAAAAGCTGTAACACTTCGATTTCCCGCTGGGTCAGGAGGGAGCGGGCAGAGGTCTGAACCTGTTTTCCCATCCTGTTTAATGATTCAGTGATCACTATATCAGTGATTCCGGGGCTGAGGTAATTACTCCCTCCGGCCACGGTGCTGATAGCCTTGATAACCTCGTCAAATGCACAATCTTTAAGCAGATAGCCCTTTGCCCCGGCTTCCAGCATTCCCATGACGTATTTGGATTCACGATGCATGGACAGCGCTATGACTTTGGTCTCCGGGTATTCGGACAATATCCGAATAGTCGCCTCTATGCCGTTCAGCCCCGGCATGGAGATATCCATGATGACCATTTCAGGGGTAAAGTTCTGGGCAAGGCGGACGGTCTCTAGTCCGTCTTTCGCTTCTCCTACAACCAGAAATCCTTCTTCCTCTTCAATAAGCTTTTTTAAACCTTCCCGTAATATCCTGTGATCATCGGCCAATAGAATACGGATTGCCATATGATTCCTCCTTCTGTTTCATAAGGGAGTGTGCGCCATCCACGTCTGCCAGTTTGACAGACCAGGGCTATTTTATTACCCATACTTGTAATTTGTCAATATTGATGATGAGAATTCATTCCTTCATTATCTGAAGATCATTCATGATTGCTACCCGATACTTGGAAATGTAGGGTGTGGAGCGAAGCGTAACCCACCGTTTATTTTTTATATTAAGGAGTTCCCAAGAAATAAAATACCCGTTGCTGCTCGCGGGGATTGATAAATCCCCGCCGCGGGTTCGGATTTGTCAATCCGAACCGGGCAGGAGAGGGTCATTTTCTCGAAGCGGGTATATTATTTATTT
>JAUCGG010000328.1 GCA_030378015.1 Desulfococcaceae bacterium HSG8 | reverse complement strand
TCATAAGTTCTCTGAAGCCGCTGTTCTGAGTCCCCCTTTTTTAAAGGGGGATTCAGGGGGATTTCAGCAGGTTGGGGGAAATCCCCCCCGGCCCCCCTTTAAAAAAGGGGGGAGTTTCCCGGTGAGTTATTTCAGCTATTTATGAGAACTTACGACTCACGAGATTTAACCTACTTTTGGGAAATGCTTTCACGGTATACAATCTTATCCTCACTTTTTACTTATCATCCGTAATGTCAAGAATAATCTGTTTTAACACCTTCAGTATTCTGAAAATATCGAACACATCCCCCCGGGTGGCCACATATGGCTCGCTGATACAATATTCCCTGTCTCGCAATGTCATGAAATACCAGAAACTCCCTTTCACATAACAGCCATAGACCGGATAATGCTGATCATTGAGTTTCTGGGCAGTCAGCATGGCCGCGAGGGTCTGCGCGGCCGGATCGCCTTCGGGATCGGTCTCTTTCTTATATTCCTGAAAGCAGAAATAGGGAATCTCCGGTTCACGAAAACCTGAGGCTATCATGCCGTCAGGTTTTCCGCTCATTTTGATCTCATCTACTGTTCCGACAATCAGTCGCTCGGCAAAAAAGTTGAATTTTTCGGTGGTGAACTTGGCAAAAGCGATAACAGGACCGATGAAATTGTATGCCAGTTCTGTCTCGTTCCAATCGTGAACATTTACGATAAGGTTCTCCTGAAGTGTCAGAAGTGTCTGACGCTCAAAATCGGAAATATCTGCCTGTCCGTTAAGCCAGTTTTCCAAAACAGCGTCAGATCTCACCTCTTTTAAGCCGAATGTCTTATCCAACCGGGCTAACGTCCATTCCTTGAAGCTGGCCATGACCTTCCTCCTTTTCCTTAATCTCTTGATTTATGCAGAGTACAGGATAGGAAAACGGAGTACAAAAGTTAAGCGAAGCGGTCTTTTGCATACAGCGCAAAAGACCGCTTCGCTTAACTTTTGCACTCCGTTTTCCCGGGCGTTTGTGAGAAAAATTATTTTAATGGAGAATCTGACTCAGGAACAGTTTTGTCCGCTCATGTTCCGGGTTTTCAAAGAATTCCTTTGGCGGCTTTTCCTCAAGAACCTGCCCGAAATCCATGAAAAGCACCCGGTGAGCCACGCTTCTGGCAAATCCCATTTCATGCGTGACCACAATCATTGTCATGCCCTCTTCCGCCAAATCAATCATAACATCTAACACTTCTTTTACCATCTCAGGATCAAGAGCAGATGTCGGTTCGTCAAAAAGCATAACGCTGGGCTTCATACACAGGCTGCGGGCAATCGCCACCCGTTGCTGCTGTCCTCCTGACAGTTGACCAGGGTACTTGCTGGCCTGATCTGCGATGTGAACCTTCTCGAGAAAATACATCGCGGTTTCCTCGGCCTCGGCTTTGGGAATCTTCCGAACCCATATGGGGCCAAGGCTCAGGTTTTCAAGAATTGTGAGATGAGGAAAAAGATTAAAATGCTGAAAAACCATGCCCACTTCTGCACGGGTCTTTTCAATATTTTTTAAATTATTGGTCAGTTCTATACCATCTACAATAATCTGACCCCGCTGGTGCTCCTCCAAGCGATTGATACAGCGGATCAGGGTTGATTTTCCCGAACCGGACGGCCCGCAGATAACGATCCGTTCTTGTTTGAGAACCGTAAGATTGATGTCCTTCAGCACATGAAAGTCGTCAAACCACTTGTGCATTCCGATAATTTTTATGATAGCGTCATCATTTTCCATAGTTCGATTCAGAGTACAGGTTTACATTATAATTAATTATATTCAGCAGATGGAAACTCCTCATTTGAAGGGGGCAGGGGATGTATTTTCAGTGAGTTACACCCGCCTCAAGGGGGGGATTTTCCATCTACTGATATTAAGCAGATCAGGAAATATCCGTTACTGCTCGCTTGGGATTGGCAAATTCCAAGCATTTCCGGCAGGAACTCGCCAATCCGCCCTTCGATCTGCTGTTATTAAGAAGAAAACGCCATGCGCAGCCTCTTAGTGCTCTGTTTCATAAATAATGTCCGGGTTAAAACGGAGGAGTGCAAAGCTTGCTTTGCGCCGCTGCGGGATTCCCGCAAAGCAGGCTTTGCACTCCGCGGAATTTACAACCCGGACATTATTTATGAAACGGAGCACTTAGGTATTTCCCCCAAATTAATATACCCGCTATCTTGCTCTTGCTCTTACTCCTGTGTTCTCGCTCTTGCCTGATAAAGAACAAGATTAAAATTAAGGTCAGACGGGCAGCGTGGGTAGATTATTATTGGGAAATTCCTTACGATGTTCCCGCTGGGATGGGTTCGGATTTGCCAATCCGAACTGAGCATATCACGAATCACGCATTACGAATTACGTTTCACGTTCCGCAAATGCGAAGAACTGCCTTTTCTATGACAAGTTTAGGATTCTGCCCGGTAGTTTTAAGCTTCAGATCTGCTTCGCTTAGGTATTCAATGATCTCAAGGAGTTCTGTGTTTGTAAATTTTTCGGATTTCAGGAGCGTCAGATAAACAGGATACGGGCTTTTCGGGTTCTTTGCAATCAGGACATCTGTAACCGGCTTGGCTTTTTTTTTCCCTTTTTTCTTCTTTCCGTCCCCTTTTTCTTCTTTTTTTGAAAGAAGACTTTCCCATGCTTCCAAGCGACTCAGAAGTTCGTCGTCGTATGCCCGGATCTCAGGCATCACATGCGCCTGAAATCCCTGGTATGATACGCGCGTGTTCCAGACTTTTCCCCGGGGACTTTCAGCAAATCCTTTCATCAGCAGAAGTTTTCGGATCTGATTGATGATTGCGCCAAGAACCTGGAGCGGAAAAAAACCGGATGAAAGAAGAGAATTCACGAAAAAAAGAGCGTCCTCGGTTTTTCGGTCGGACACAGCGCTGGTCAGTTCATATATGGGGTCCTGCTTTGTACGTTTTAAAACTGCGTTAACATCATGGACAGAAATATTTTTCCGACTTCCCACATAATTGATCAGTTTCTCCAGGTTATTTGAAAAAGTGCGGAGATCAAAACCGGTCATTTCATACATTGCCATGTAGGCATCCCTGTCCATTTTTTTTCCGCTTTGTCCGAGTATTGCTCTCATCCGCTCGCCCAGGACCGATTCCTGTTCTTTCTTATCGGCCATGCGGCTTCCTCTCGGGACCGAGCAGTCAATGACCATACCGTGTTTATTTATGGCTTTGAAAAGCCCCCTCCTTTTATCTGAAATATCGGTCGTAATGATCAGGTGGTTTCCTTCTGGGAATCCTTTTTCAATGGCCTTCTGCAAATCCCCGGCATTATCTTTTGCCGGGGGTACGGAGACTTCATTATCCTTGCAATAGGTGACGATTTTATCCAGCCATTTGTCATCACTTAACAGTTCCGAATCCAGATTCAGATTCCTGCTGCGGTTCGCAGGGGTATCCACATCGCCGAAGGAAAGATTCAGAATCCCCAGGAGACTTGCCACATATTTAGCAGCTTTTTTCATATCCTCATTGTCAAAAGCTTCCTTTGCTTTTTCGAGGAAGGTGACATGAGCCTGCTTTGAATAAAATATCCTTGAGCCGAGAAGGGTGACAACCTTTGTGCCGGGAAGAAGCGAAAACGTGTTGGCCCGTTCAATGGCCTCATAAATATTATCATTTTCAACCGGCTCATAGTTCATGCTACGTTCCGGCAAAGGGAGCAGGGCGTCAAGAAGATTATTAAACGCTGTTTTGCAGAGCAGATCTTCCCCATAGATCAGATATACGGAAAAAAAAGCTTCTTTACCATGTTTTTTCAGGTAACTTTGTAATGCTTTATGTTTAATTTCAGACATGATTTGTGAAACGTGATGCGTGAAACGTGATGCGCTATGATACGCGCTCGCGGGGGATTGACAAATCCCCCGCACCTCAGATCATCCCTCACTTTTTATGATTTTCAAATCCCTGCGTCTGCCAAGGATAATAAGCATCACAAGGGCTGTAATGGCCATGCTTCCCCCGATAACCTGGGAAACAGAAAAAATTCCGAAAATAACTTCCCCCCTGTCATCCCCTCGGAACAATTCAATAATCGAACGGGTAAGGCCGTAAATCATAATGTAAAGCCAGCACAACTGACCGTCAAAACTCTTACGGGTGCGGAAGAACCAGAGAAAACCGAAAATCATCAGATTATTTAAAGAAGAATAAAGCTGGGTGGGATGGATAGGGATACCTGTGGGTGCAAGGCTTTCAGGGTTTGAAAAGGTGATGGCCCACGGAAGATCACAAACTTTACCATAGCAGCATCCAGCGAAAAAACAGCCGATTCTGCCGAAAAAATGGCCAATTGCAAGCGCGGGGGCAAGGGTATCCAGTGTTATCCACAAGGGCATTTTTTCTTTCTTCAGATAAACAAATACGGTGGCCATAGCGCCGATAAACCCGCCGTAAAACACAAGCCCCCCATTCCATATTTTGAAAATTTCCAGGGGATTTGAAAGAAATATGTCGGGCTTTGTAATCACATAGAACAGGCGTGAACCGACAATAGCGGCGATAAGGATATAAAAGCACAAATCCATTATCTTTTCAGGAGACTGGCCTGATCTTTCAGCCTCTTTTTTTGAAATTGAAATTCCCGCAAGAAAACCGATGGCAATAAAAAGGCCATAGGTATAAACAGCTATTTTTCCGATTTTAAAAAGAACTGGATACATTCTGTATATTTTCTATAGAAGCGCCAAAGTTGTACTTTGTTCCCCTATTCCGGAATTTTATTTAAAAGGATGTGAAATAAAAAAATAACAACGCCGACCGTGATCGCGCTGTCAGCAATATTAAACGTGTACCAGTGCCAGCTTCCGATGTAAAAATCAAGAAAATCTATTACTTCTCCGAAACGTATCCGGTCAATCAGGTTGCCGACAGCTCCCCCGAATATCAGTGCAAATCCGGTGGCAAGCATGGGATGGGTCCCAGGGGTTTTGTTATAGAAATACAAGACAAAACATGTAGCAAATGAGGAAACAAACAGGAAAAGAAAAACACGCAGATTCTGATTATGACTGGCGAATATCCCGAAGGCACCTCCTGAATTATGAATATGTGTGATATCGAAAAATCCCGATATTACGGTAAAAGTATGACCCATAGGCAGCTTATCCAGAATAATCGCCTTTGAAATCTGATCAAAGAAAATAATTAATCCCGCAATGACAACAAGTTTTACATATTTGCTTTTTTTCGATTCCTGTTTTAATGAATGTCTGTCTTCAACAGCAATTTCGTTTCTTGACGGTCTCATATTCATAATTGTTTTTTCAGACTTTCCCTTTTGCTCCCTTGTCCGGCTCAGATTGACAAATCCGAACCGCCAAAAAGACTGATCGTCAATCCGGCTTGACCAGGAAGGCATCAGAAGGGGATGAATTTATAAATCTTCTGCATCCCGGCATCTGGAAAAATTTGCGATACAGTGGACGGATTTCTCTTTTTTCTTTTATTATCTTGCAATTTTTCACACAGGAGATCAAGCTTTTTTTCTGATTAACGAATTTTTATTATTCAGAAGTTTTCGATCTGCTGATAGTACACCACTTTGGAAGTCCGTGCCCCTTTTTACGATTTTGGCTGGTTATTTAATAAAATCAGCCTGTCAGCATCCTAAGAGGGGCATGTATTATTTACGGGTCGGTCCATTATAATACTCAAACTATCAATATTAGCTGGAGCGAACACCTCGGACGTAGCGGCAATTATCCAGACTGCGCCAACATACGTTGCCGCTACTGAAATTAACAAGCCACGCCGACCCCGGCGACCTTTTATCGGAACTCCGGCACAATTTGTTTTCCATCAAATACAGGATCAATATAAAGACCGTTTATCTTTATCCTACGTATGCTTTCCAAAAGCGATGCGAGTACGATGAGTCTGCTATGCCCGACATATTTCGAAGATGAGGGCAGCGCGCTGACAAATTTCTGATTACCGTGCATAATCAAACCTTGTGCTGGGAATTTTTTTAACCACGAATTGACACTGGCTTTAATATATTGTTTTTATTCGTTTTGATCCTGAGTTCCAAAATTACGGAGTGCAAAGCTTGCTTTGCGCCTGTTAGGGATTCTCGCAAAGCAAGCTTTGCACTCCGCATTCGGAAATTTTGTGAAACGGGGAATAGCCTTAACTTTATAAGCTCAGAAAGGCGCAGCACCTTTGCCAGACTGGGTAGTGTTCTTAAGCACAGATTCAGCCGCACAAGCCGGTACACAGTCTGAAAACACCATATGCCCTGATTAAAAACGCTCAGGGATGAGCAGGACTGCTCCCCTGAGGGTAGCGTAATCTTTCAGATTGCGCCGGAAGGAACAGACGCAATCTGAAAGATTACGCTACAGACTGAAAAAGTGTGTACGAACTTGTGACTTGCTGTACTAGGCTGCATAATGCCTCCCCGTGGTCTGGCTGATGGGGATTCCCTGGCATGAGGCCCCTGCCGCGGAATCACTCATGGGAACCAAGACCATTCTCAACGAGTTCATTGCTTACCGGGAGCATTCATGAATTCTTGATCCGTCGTAACAGAAGGTTACCACGAATCACACGAAAAAGGATATTATGAAATTGTCTTTCCTTTCAGCCAGCATCGTGCTGTTGACAAAAAAAGCGGAAAAACAAATCATATTGAAAGGTTCAACAACACGATGCGTCAGAGAATTTCCCGCATGGTAAGAAAAACTCTCTCTTTCTCCGAAAAAATTGATAATCATATCTGAGCGATATGGTACACTCAGTTTAATACTACATACTGTTTTTAAAGGATAACTATTTAAAAAACTGAGAAAAAAGGTTTACTCTGTCAGTCAGGCTGAGGGTGTAATTAAAAGTGTCAGGTAAGTCCTCGTTCCCAAACTCCGTTTGGGAACGCTGTTGCCCGCAAAACTCCGGTTTTGCATGAAATGTCAGGCAGATGCGGATGCAAACAGAGTTTGCCTGCAGGTGTGTTCCCAAACGGAGTTTGGGAACAAGGGGCCGAGTACCTAACACTTTTAATTGCACCCAGAGTAAGATACCGGGTATATTAATTTGGGGGAAATACCTTACGACTCACGAGATTTATGAGGATTCAATTAAAAATCTGTCACTGGTTCGAATCTATTTTTTCCAGCGAAGCCAGGGTAGCGGCAACAGTGCCGTAGGCTGGTGCAGTCAGCCATCCGATAAGGGGGATGATAAGGATCAGCATAAAGCCCATTCCCACGCCCATGACACGCGCCCGATTATCCTTGGCAAATCGGATACTTTCCCTGACCGAATATCTTTTTCTTTCCAATGTATAATCAATCAGGCTGAAGCCGTCGTAAAAGAACTGGATCAGAAATATCAGAATCGGGGAAATAACGGCTCCGATAATAGGGATAAAGACAATCATCCATGCCATGGCACTTAAAACGATCAACCGAAGCAGGTTTCTTAGGCTGATGATAAGCCCTCTCACAATATCTTTAAAAAGATTTTTGAAACTGAAATCAGGTGACTCCCCGTTATAAACCACCTTTTCTGTTACTTCCGAAAGATAACTCAGCACAGGGGAAAGGATGATGAGGACAACCTGTTTATAGGTAATATATCCGACAAAAAACAGGAAGAGCCATAGCAAAACGGCGGTAATAATCGCTGTTGCTTCCCCTTTTATGAAGTTGGGAATGAGGTTTTCGTTAATGATGCCCGAGAACACGGGAAAATAAATTCTTCCAACAGCAATCAGGAGAATGATGTAGCAGAAACTCATTATCCCCGGAATAATCATGTAAGGCCACAGCCTGTGTTCCAAAATGGCA
>JAUCGG010000251.1 GCA_030378015.1 Desulfococcaceae bacterium HSG8 | reverse complement strand
GAAAGTCAATAGGGTGGAAAGAGTATTTCCGACTGTCCGTCAGTGATTCTCAGTGATTCAGAGCGTAAAAATACGCTGAGACTGGTAGTCTGCAATCCGTTAAAACAACAAAAAAAGGGTTCATCCCCCCGTTCATAATGAACCCTTTCATATTTCCCACCAGCAATTTTACTATTTATTTAAGCGGCAACTTCCTCCTTAACAGATATCGCCATTTTAAACAAAGCGGACAGAATCAGCACCCCGATCCCGTAAACCCCGATGGTGATGGCTATCTCAGGAACTGTGGATATATACTCGTTCACATGATGGAGAGGACTCAAAACAAATCCGCCGGAAATCATTTGACAATTTTTCACGCTGCATGATTCGCAACCTGACAGTCACCCCGTATCATTGTTATGGGAATAGTATCTTCCGCATTTGCAGGAGAATATGCTGAGAGGCATAAAAATTCGTTCACAGGATGACTCAGCAGTATCTCATACACAATTTCCCGGGTCTCATCAGACAACTCGTTCAATCCGTCCAATGGAAAACTGCGGGGCCCGATTTCCGTATTCTGCGATATGATCGAATAATCAGATATGGTTATTCCGACCGCTTTTCTGTTATCCTTGTCAATACGCAGCAGAATCTGATCGTTCAGCTCAATTCCCGTCGCAGATTTGCCGACCTCGAATGTTATGTATAACGAATCACTTATCTCATCATATTTTATGACGGGCTGTATCATAATGTCATCCTGTTTCTTTCCGGTACGCAGTTACAACATAGCTGTTCGGAACCGGTTTTCCGTCATAATTTTCCCTGAACAGAACTATTGCAATATGAGATTGGCAGGACTCCGAACAGTGGGTGAAAGCCAAAGCGCGCTGAAGCGCACTAAGCAAAGTATCTCTCTATCAGCGAAAGAATTTCAAACGGATGATATTTATGGGAAAGAATGTGAATTCCTTCTCCCCGCGAGTTCTGCAATTCTTCTCCCCCGATATACACATTGATATGCGGCTGAAAATGCTCCCTGTGCGTCGGCTCGTAGTGGAACATCAGTTTATTGTTTTCAAAGAAAATATTGTAGCTGTAATACAGATAGTCATCTCCGACTTTAATCCCCTGTCCGGGAGACCGCAGGAGGGTTTTCGTGCCTCACCCAACCTATAAATTTCGAATTCTCATTTCAAGGGCTTGGTCATTCATTTTACTCGTTAATCGTTCCTGATAGAGTTCCATAATATCAGTAATTCCAATCTCTTTGACTTCAATCATATTCATGAGCCTGAGGTGTCTGGTTGTACCTCTGGAAATAATCCATACCTGTTTGTGATGCTGATAAAATTCTTCTATAGTCGTTTCTGATAATTCAATATACCCTTGTTGAAGTCGATGACAATAATTATTGATCTGTTCGTGTTTTTCGCGTTCAATATTATCACGACGGAGCGTGCAATCATATAACACCGCAACATTACCCAGCTTTAAAAATCCGTCAGCCTTCCCGGCTTGCCGTTCACCTAAAAAATGATACAGGGTATGTATGCCCAGAAGTTTCAGCAGATAATAGGTATATTCTTCAAATTCCTGCCAATTCTCTGTGGTAATCAACTTCTGAAAAAAGCCAGGCTGAAGGTCTGATGATGCTTGAGACGAATTAGGCTGAGAGTGATTCCACCATCGTTGAACCTGCGAAGTGGCTTTCCGAAGCATACCGATAACTGGCTGAGAAGCTAGCTGATAACGCTCGTTGGATGGAAGTTGAAATGACGGCGAGAGGACCTGAGAGGAAACTGAGACGCCCGGGGACGGTTGTTTAAGGACAGCAAGGTGAATGAACTTATTTAAAATTCGTTGGAATTCTAACATTTCATCCGCAAAAAGCCGTATTTTAGAGCTAACGAATTCAGATCCCACTTTTTTCCGTTGGTCAATAACAATATATTTTGAACCATTTTTAGCTTCCTTCAATTCAAAAAAATAATGATGACTTGTGGTAGAATATCGTTCTTTACAGAGTATTTTTCGTATCTCATGAGTATACCAACTTTCCTGTTCATTCATAATGCTTTCCTATTGCTTGATAGACCAATATCTATCTTTCATAAATGACAAAGATAAGATAATTTGTCACTCCTCTTCTGACACGCCTGTTAACAAAAAAGGATTCATCCTTTCAGAATGAACCCTTTTCATATCTTCCACCAGCGATTTTACTATTTAAGCGGCAACTTCCTCCTTAATAGATATCGCCATTTTAAACAAAGCAGACAGAATCAGCACCCCGATCCCGTAAACCCCGATGGTGATGGCTATTTCAGGAACTGTGGGTATATACTCGTTCACATGATGGAGAGGACTCGGAACGAATCCGCCGGAGATCATGCCCATCCCCTTATCAATCCATGTACCGACAAATACCGCCACACATGAAACCGCAAGCGTTCCCTCATTACGACGGGTTATGGGAAGCACGAGCATAAAGATCGCAAAGAACATCAGCCCGAGCGACGTCCACATCCAGGGAACCAGCGCGCCGTGTCCGTGAAGGCCCATGAAAAGATATTTGAAATGATCCATATGTTCCGGTATCTGGCTGTAAAAAACGACAAAAACTTCACAGAAAAAGAAGAACACATTCAGGATAATTGCATATGTGACGATTTTGGCAAGCGACTGAATCTGCTCCCTGCCCGGGTCAAAATTGGATATTCTCCGGATAAGAAGACACAAAAGAATCAGCAGTGACGGCCCCGCGGCAAACGCTGAAGCGAGGAAACGGGGTGCCAGAACTGCGGTGAGCCAGAATCCTCTTCCCGGGAGACCGCAGTACAGGAACGCTGTCACTGTATGAATGCTGACTGCCCAGGGAACCGAAAGATATATCAGCGGTTTTACCCACTTAGGCGTATGGGTCTGGTTGCGTTCGGCTTCCAGCACGTTCCAGCCGATAATCAGATTCAGGAAAAGATAGCCGTTCAATACCACCATATCCCAGAACAATACAGAACCAGGGGTGGGATGAAGCACCACATTCAGCAGGCGCATAGGCTGCCCCAGATCAACGATAACGAAGAGCAGACACATTGTTACCGATGCAATGGCCAGGAATTCGCCCAGAATGGTGATCTTCCCGAAGGCTTTGTAATTATGAAGATAATAGGGAATTACCAGCATAACAGCAGATGCTGCCACACCGACCAGGAATGTCAGTTGGGCAATGTAAAACCCCCAGGAAACATCCCGGCTCATCCCTGTAATCTGCAAGCCCTGGAGCAACTGCCACACATAAACGCAAAAGCCCACGCCGATGACACCCAGCACCAGGGTCATCCATCCGTAATATTTTTTGCTTCCTTTTATTGTTAGTTCAAGCATAAGCACCTCATGTTCGTCAGTTGTCCGTGGTCAGTTGTCCGTTGCAACCGGGCAATAGACAACTTCCAACGGACAACTGCCAAATTTTATACAATATAATAAACAGACGGCTCCGTACCCAGCACCTGCTTACGGCGAATGGTGTAATTAGAGCCTATGAGTTCCCTGACTTCGGACTCAGGGTCATACAGGTCCCCGAAGACAATGGCCCCGTCTGACGCCTCCGCACACGCAGGCATTTTTCCCACAGCCAGCCTTTCAGCGCAGAAATTGCATTTTTCAACCACACCTTTCATGCGGGTGGGAAATTTGGGATTCCGCTCCTCAATAAAAGGACGGGGATCCCTGAAGTTGAAGCTCCTTGATCCGTAAGGACACGCGGCCATGCAGAACCGGCACCCGATACAGCGGTGAAAATCCATCAGCACAATGCCGTCATCCCGCTTGAATGTCGCTTTCGTGGGACAGACTCTTACGCAGGGAGGATTCTCACAGTGATTACAGAGAACCGGAAACGGCAGGTGCTTCAGTCTTTCGTCGAGAAACTTGGCAGCTTTGTTGGGAAAAGCATGCTTATACTCCTCTTCCCATATCCAATTGATCACATGCCGCTGATTTTCTTCTGAGAGATCAGGCACATTGTGGATTTTGTGACATGCCTCGATGATCGGCTCCAGATCCGCTGCTGACTCGAACTTCCGGGTATCAATAACCATAGCCCACTGTTTTGCCTTCAGGGCCTTCTCATTTTTCTGAATTTCAACAGGCTGGGAATGTTGTTCTTCCTCGCCACCATGCTGCTGCTCCGAAGCAAAGGCATCCAGAACAGGGTTCGCTCCCGCGATACCCAGCGTTGAAATTCCGGCGATCTTCAAGAATTTTCTTCTGGTGCTTTCCATTATTCTGTTGCCTCCTTTGCCTCTTCCTTGGGATTATCAATGTGGCAATCCCAGCAATAAGGGCTTACCGACGCGTAATTATGGCATCTGTCACAGAATTCGGCCTTATTGGAGTGACAGTCCAGACAGGTGTTGGACAGGCTCATGTCAAAAGCCTTTCCTTTGCTGTTTACATAAACCCTGTCAGCGTTCCGCACAACATGATCACGCCACTCATCCAGCAGTTGCATGTGGCCCGATTTCATATCTGTTTTGGACATCACGCATTCTTTTTCAGCCTTTGCCTTTTCGGTCAGTATCAGTTCGGGAGCAGCCACAGCTTTTCCGGTAACGATTTTAGCAATGATATTGTACCCGAAAGGAAATGCCATGATAAGCACAAAAATGACAAGACCGGAAAGAATCTTTCCTTTGTCATACATCCGCTTATTCATCCTCTTCCTCCTTTCCCGGCAACGGTTCCCCGCGCAGATCCGTATCTCTTTCCTTTTCCCCGGGCATGATAAGCGCGTTTGCCACCAGTTCGGACATTCCGGTAACATCCACATCCGGAACCCAATAGTCCATGAGCGCCGGAAACACAGCCCTGTCAATTGCACACACACAGGCCAGCATGTTCACACCATTTTTTTCATGGACATATTTGACAGCATTGGCCCGCGGCATGCCCCCGCACATCCTCAGTTCCATGTCTTCCCCGGCATTAAGGCCGGCACCGCTCCCGCAGCAGAAAGTATTTTCCCGGATGGTGTTCGGCGGCATCTCATAAAAATTATTGCACACGTTCTGAATCACATACCGGGGTTCGTCCAGCATTCCCATGCCCCTGGCTGGATTACAGGAATCGTGGAAGGTAACAATCTTGTTATCGTTCCGGGCCGGATCAAGCTCCAGTTTGTCATGTTTGATAAGATCCGCAACGAATTCTGCAATATGCACCATCTTGGTTGATCTGGCGTTTTCAAATTTTGTGCCGGTGATCGGGGAAACCGGTTCCTCAAGAAAATCCGTAGGACCGTTCATTGTATCCATATACTGATTAATTACCCGCCACATGTGTCCGCACTCTCCGCCGAGTATCCATTTTACGCCCAGTCGTTTGGCTTCGGCATACATCTTCGAGTTCAGGCGTTTCATGGTTTCATGGGAGGTAAAAAAGCCGAAGTTTCCGCCCTCGGAAGCGTAGGTACTCCAAGTGATGTCAAATCCGTATTTGTCCTTCAGGTATTTGAACAGCATCATATAGCCCATACAGCTATATGTGCCCGGATCGGCAAACACATCGCCGGAGGGGGTGATAAAGAGAATATCGGCCCCTTTCCTGTTAAAGCTCGGTTCTACATTGACGCCGGTTATCTCTTCAATATCTTCGATAAAGAAATCCATCATATCCTTAAACGCATGGGGCTGGATGCCAAGGTGGTTTCCTGTTCGGTAACAGTTGGCCACCGGGGTTGCAATCCAGTCAATATTAAGCCCCAGCAGATTCAGAAGTTCCCTGCCGATGATGGTGATCTCAGCTGTATCAATGCCGTAAGGACAAAAAACAGAACACCGCCGGCACTCAGTGCATTGAAAGAAATAATACCACCACTCCTTCAGCACATCCAGGGTGAGGGGTCTGGCCCCGGCCACTCCTTTGAATATTTTTCCGAATGTAGTGAAATCATTTCTATAGACTGAACGAATCAGTTCGGCACGAAGCACCGGCATGTTTTTCGGATCACCGGTTCCGATAAAGAAATGACATTTGTCAGCACACGCGCCGCACCGCACACAGATATCCATGAATATCCTGAAAGATCTGAATCGTTCCAGCCTTTCTTTCATTCCTTTATGAAGGATTTCCTGCCAGTTTTCAGGCAGTTTCCAGTCTTCATCAATGGGATTCCATGCTCTCGGATTCGGAAGCCCGACGTATTCGACGCTTTTGGGATTCGAAGCGTAGCAATACATGCCCGGCCGGATATCAATCGGGGTATCCATCCATCCTGTCGCAGGACGTTTATAACCTGAATTTTCTAGTAATTCTTCCGGTTTTGCAAGATCATCTGCCATGAATTAACTCTCCTTTTCCACTGGAAGTCCAGCCTCTATCATCTTCTCCCTGAATTCGTCCTCATATTCTTCATATGTATGAACATGGACAGGATAGTTCCAAGGGTTGACATGTCGCTGAGCACGGCTGTTATTTGCCAGGTTTCTTGTAGGACTCAGGAAAATCCCTCCAAGGTGCATAAGCTTGCTGAAGGGAAAATAGGCCAGAAGAAGGCTGACTAAGAACACATGCACATAAAAAACAGAGCCGATACCTTCCGGAACGGATGGGGAAAAGGTCACCAACCCCATAGTGAATTCCTTAACACCTACAATGTCCACCTTCACAAAATAGCGCATCATGATACCTGAAAACGCAATTGCCATGATCAGAAAAAGGGGGAAGTAATCCGAGGCCAGTGAAATGTATTTCACCTGTGTAATAAAAATCCTCCTGAGAAACAGGAAAATCACGGCTGCCAGAAGCACAATGCCAGACACAAACACCCCGGGCAGCCCCACCTGCACCACCTCGTTCAGAACCTCTACACGGAACACGCTGTCCAGGAATTCCAGGTACCGGACGAAAAACGGGACAGGCTCTGTAAAAAAACGAAGATGCCTGACCAGCACGACTAGAAACGACCAGTGAAATGCCAGTGCAAAAAGCCACAGCCATTTTTCCCAGATGTAGGAAAACTTTCCTTCCTTCAACTCGAACCTCATATTTCTGAACAGTGACCGGAACAGAAGGATTTCCAGGGCCATCCGCACAATAACACCTCCGTTGGTCGAAGGATTATCAATAGTGGCCTGTCTGATCCAAGGAAGCGATGCCTGCTGACCGCATGTGGATGGAATCCGAAACGGAACCGGCGAATAGGCCCATTTCATCACTCGCGAGATAAACCCTACGACGAAGATGATCGTGGCCACGTAAGGTATGGCAATACCGAAAAGCCACTGAAGTCCCGCCGCCTCGACTCCCACATAGGCGATCAGAAAGAGGAAAATGACCGCTACGAGGGAAAACATGTAATTTTTATTCATTTAGCCTTACCTCTCTGTTAACCTTAGTTATTTATAATAAAACCACGAAACATGCGATATGCACGAAAACGCGCCGGGATTTAAGTGTGCCGATGTCTTCCCTGAGCTAGCTTTGCACACGGCACACAAAAAGCCGAACGCTCCGAATATCAATGATACCGGAATTTGCTGTTTCCGATTCACTGATCTCATCAGATCGGAAACTTTTACAAACAGTGGATTTCGGGCTAAATCGGAATGACGGAAAACTTGGAATCCCGAATAAAATATACCCGGTCCGTGGAAACGGACACCTCTCCTGCCCGGTTCGGATTGACAAATCCGAACCCGCGGGGGATTTGTCAATCCCCCGCGAGCAGCAGCGGGTTTTTTATTTTTTGGGAAATCCCTTACTGTCATTCCGGGGAAAATTAACCCGGAATCCACTGTTGAAAAATTTCCGATTTGATGATGTTTTTTCGTGTATTTCGTATATTCCGTGGTGTACCGTC
>JAUCGG010000327.1 GCA_030378015.1 Desulfococcaceae bacterium HSG8 | reverse complement strand
CCGCAAGCCCTTTCAGACCCATGTGCTTGGTTATCGCCGCCGTCAGTGTCGTCTTCCCGTGATCGATATGACCGATCGTACCCACATTCACATGAGGCTTCGTTCGCTCAAATTTCTCCTTTGCCATAACCCTTTATTCCCTTATTTTAACAATTGCCGTTTTTTATACGCGAAAGTTTAACCCGTCCACGCACACTTCATCACCTTCTGCTACATAGCGGACTATTCCGTGAAAAGCAGAATTTTTTTCAGCAACTTCAATGCTCTGACCGCATTTGCTTATTACCACCGGAAATGGGCAAATGCCTTATTTGCTTCAGCCATCTTATGCGTATCTTCTCTCTTTTTCACAGAAGCACCCCTCTTATTGGCAGCATCCAGCAGTTCGCCTGCCAGTTTTCGGGACATCCCCTTTTCAGATCGTTTACGCGCGAAACCGATAACCCATCGAATTGCCAGTGCTGTTCGCCGGGACGGACGTATTTCTGTCGGAACCTGGTAAGTTGAACCACCGACACGTCTCGACTTTACCTCAATCAACGGCCTTACATTCTCAACTGCCTGTTCAAAAATTTTGAGCGGTGCTTCATTTACTTTTTTTTCTATAATATCAAACGCATCATAAAGTATTGATTCTGCCACACTCTTTTTGCCATCCCGCATGACCGATTTGATGAATTTTGACACCAACCTGCTGTTATATTTGGGATCAGGCACAACTATCCGTTCAGGTACTTCTCTTCTTCTTGGCATATGTTAAACTTTACTAATAATATTAATTTGATTATTAAAAGATAAACACCGATAAAATCATTTCCATTGAAGCATTTTTCCCCGTTTTCCGACGGAAAATGGAACTACTTGGGCTTCTTTGCACCGTATTTTGATCTGCCCTGCTTTCTATCTTCAACCCCGAGCGTATCAAGCGTACCTCTTACAATATGATATCTTACACCGGGCAGGTCTTTTACTCGTCCGCCTCTGACCAGAACTACAGAATGCTCTTGAAGATTATGCCCTATTCCGGGAATATATGCTGTCACCTCCACACCTGTCGTTAGCCTGACTCTGGCGACCTTCCGTAACGCCGAATTGGGCTTTTTGGGAGTCGAAGTATAAACGCGAGTACATACCCCTCTTTTCTGCGGGGCTTCCTTCAGCGCAGGTGTGTTTGTTTTTTTCTTTATCCGTTTTCTTCCCTTCCTGACTAACTGGTTTATTGTCGGCATATTCTCCTCTGTTGTCTTTTTATCCTCACGTTTTGCCAAAATGAGAATTAGTATATTTTTTATTAGGCATTGTCAAGCATTTTATTCAAAAAGATTAATAAAAGAACTGAAAAAGGTTCTGATCATCCTTTAACTCGCCAATATGACCGGAAAACCGGCTCGGATATCACTACCGGAAATGATCCTGTCCTGAAAAGGAATTTCCAAATAAATAATCTGCCCACGCTGCCCGTCTGACCTTAATTTTAATCTTGCTCTTTATCAAGCAGGAGCAAGAGCAAGATACCGGGTATATTAATTGGGGGGAAATACCTTACCCCGCATCAACCTCAATATGACGATATTCCGGAAACCCCGTCCCTGCGGGTACAAGCCTCCCCATAATAACATTTTCCTTAAGCCCCCTGAGGGGATCGTTGGCTTTGGCGATGCTGGCTTCGGTGAGCACTTTGGTGGTTTCCTGGAACGAGGCTGCGGAGATGAAGCTGTCCGTGCTCAGGGAGGCTTTGGTGATGCCCAGGATAAGCGGCTCGGCTGTCGCGGGCTTTTTTCCTTCCGCTATCACACGCTCGTTTTCCACGTCAAACCGGATTTTGTCTGCCTGCTCTTCCACTATGAAGTCCGTGTCACCGGGGTCTGTCACTTTCACCCTCCGCATCATCTGGCGCACTATCACTTCTATGTGCTTGTCGTTTATGCGTACTCCCTGGAGCCGATAGACTTCCTGCACTTCGTCAACCAGGTATCTTGCCAGCGACACTTCTCCTTTTATCTTCAGGATGTCCTGGGGTATGGCTGCTCCCCCTATCAGGGGTTCCCCGGCTTTTATGTAGTCCCCTTCATATACATTGATGTGCTTGCCCCTGGGGATGAGATACTCCCTTTTCTCCCCTGCGTCCACAGGGGTGACTGTGACTTTCTGCTTGCCTTTTGTGCCTTTGGCTATGGCTATGTAGCCGTTGATTTCGCTCAGGATGGCTGTTTCCTTGGGCTTGCGTACTTCGAACAGTTCTGCCACACGGGGCAGCCCTCCTGTGATGTCCTTGGTCTTGGTGGTTGCCCTGGGAAGCTTTGCCATAACATCACCGGCCTTCACCCTGTCCCCTTCCTCCACCAGCAGCACCGCATCCACGGGCAGCATATACCGGGCCATCTTTGTTTTTGCTCCCCCGGATTTCTCAGGCTCGCCCCTCCCGGTTCCTGAGCCTGCCGAAGGGTTGGGCCGCCATTCCTCATCTGCCCTGCCTTCTTCTATGGGCACTTTTTTGGTTTTGCCGGACCCATCTTTCACAGATATCCTGGGCCGCACTTCCGAGCTTTTGGCTTCTATTATGGTTCGGCTCGATTTCCCGGTCACAGGGTCAACCTTTTCCTGCAAAGTTCTCCCCGGAGCGATATCCCCGAACTTCACCACCCCGTCCGTCTCCGAGATAATGGGGGTAGTGAAAGGATCCCAGCTTGCCAGCAGATCACCGGCCTTCACCCTCTGCCCGTCCTTCACCTCCACCCGTGCCCCGTAGATAACCGGAAAATTCTCCAACTCCCGCCCCGTCTCACCCACAATGGTGAACTCCCCGCCCCTGCGGTTCATCACCACATAAGCCGACGGCGGTTCGGCAGGCTCACCGACCGGAGGGGTTCCTGCGGTATCTGAGCTTGTCGAAGATGAGCTTGTCGAAGATGAGCTTGCCGAAGGGGTGGTCCCTGAGCTTGTCGAAGGGGCCGAAGGGGTCGAAGGGTTCCACACAGGCACCGCACTAAGATCCGTATATTTTATAGTCCCGTCAATCCTAGCCCTTATATCAGCCTGCTCAACCCGCCGGCTGGCTGTCCCGCCTATATGAAAGGTGCGCATGGTAAGCTGTGTTCCGGGCTCGCCTATGGACTGGGCCGCTAGTATGCCCACTGCCTGCCCTATCTCCACGGTCTGGCCGTGTGCCAGGTCGCGTCCGTAACACTTGGCACATACCCCGTGCCTGGTTTTGCATGTCAGCACAGAACGGATCTTCACATTGGTAAGCCCCGCGTCCTCCACCCTTTTTACCGCGGCTTCGTCAATTTCATCTCCGCTGTACACCATGGGTTCGTCTGTGAAAGGATTAAGAATGTCCTCCAGCGCGGTCCGCCCCAGGATGCGCTCTCCCAACCGCTGGATCACTTCGCCTCCTTCCATCAGGGGCGATACTTCCACCCCCATCAGGGTTTCGCAGTTATGATGGATAACTGTGCAGTCCTGGGCAACGTCCGCGAGACGCCTGGTCAGGTATCCGGAGTTCGCGGTCTTCAGGGCTGTGTCCGCAAGTCCTTTGCGCGCGCCGTGGGTGGAGATAAAATACTGGAGCACGGACAGCCCTTCCCGGAAGTTCGCTGTGATGGGTGTCTCAATGATCTCGCCCGAAGGCTTTGCCATGAGTCCCCTCATGCCGGCAAGCTGGCGCATCTGATCCTTGCTTCCCCTGGCCCCGGAATCGGCCATCATGTAAATGGGGTTGCTGGTCTCCGCGCTCTTCATGGCTTTCATCATCTCGTTTGCCACATCATCCGTGGCCTTGGCCCAGATATCCACCACCTTGTTGTATTTCTCGCCCTGGGTTATCAGCCCTTCTGTGTATTGCCTGCTTATCTCCGATACCTGTCCCTCGGCACGTTTCAGGATGTCCTGTTTGGACTCCGGGACAATCATGGCATCAATGGAGATGGACAGCCCTCCTTCTGTGGAATACTGGTACCCTGTGTTCTTCAGCCTGTCCGAAAGGATCACCGTGGCTTTGGGGCCCAGGTTACGATATACATAATCCACCAGCTCCCGCAGGCTCTTTTTGTCCATGGGGCTGTTCACTATCTGGAACGGGAGTTCGGGCCGGGTGTTCACCATCTCAAAGATGAACCAGTGGCCGTCCGCGAAGATCACGGGGCTTATTTCTCCCGGGGACAGGGAAATCACCTTTTCCGCGTCCGATTCCCTGAGTGCGAAATTCCGGGTGAATTCATCATCCCTGTAAATACGGAGTTCCCCGCCGTCATCAGATTCTTTATCTGCCGCGGTCGGTGCGGTTTGTCGAACCGAGCTTCGTCGAACCGAGCTTTGTCGGGCCGTGCTTGCGAAATCCGCGCCTTTTACGATCTTCCCCCGGATTTCCACGGCTTTTTTCTCATCCGACACCCGGATGTGGCGTATGGCCATGATGCTGTTCCCGGGGATGATTTCCCACAGGAGAATGCGGCCCACGGTGGTTTCCACCCTTTCCCACGCCCCGGGATCAGCCGACCCCGGCGAGATTTCCCTCACAGATGATTTCTGCATCCGCACCTTTATCCCGGCGTGAAGGCTCACCTTGCCGGAATCATACGCGGAGCGCACTTCCCCGGGTCCCGAAAACAGCATTCCCTCACCGGGCACTCCTGCTATCTCCCGTGTCATATAATAGATCCCCAGCACTATGTCCTGGCTGGGCACGATGATGGGGCTGCCGTTCGCGGGGGAAAGTATGTTGTTGGAGGACAGCATGAGCACCCTGGATTCTATCTGTGCTTCCACGGACAGGGGTACATGCACGGCCATCTGATCCCCGTCAAAATCCGCATTGAACGCGGTGCATACCAGGGGATGAAGCTGGATGGCTTTGCCCTCGATGAGTGTGGGCTCGAAGGCCTGGAATCCCAGGCGGTGAAGGGTGGGGGCACGGTTCAGGAGAACAGGGTATTCCTTTACCACTTCCTCCAGGGTGTCCCATACCTCCGGGATTTCCCGCTCCACCATCTTGCGCGCGCTTTTCACTGTGGAGACGAGTCCTTTGTGTTCCAGGCGGTAATATACAAACGGCTTGAACAGTTCCAGGGCCATTTTCTTGGGCAGTCCGCACTGGTGCAGGCGCAGCGATGGCCCCGTGGTGATCACGGTACGCCCGGAATAATCCACCCGCTTTCCCAAAAGGTTCTGGCGGAACCTGCCCTGCTTCCCCTTGAGTGTGTCGCTGAGGGATTTCAGGGGGCGTTTGTTTGTTCCTGTGATAACCCGTCCGTGGCGTCCGTTGTCAAACAGCACATCCACGGATTCCTGGAGCATGCGTTTCTCATTGCGGACTATGATGTCGGGCGCGTGAAGGTCTGTGAGCCGTCTCAGGCGGTTGTTCCGGTTTATTACCCTGCGGTACAGGTCATTGAGGTCGGATGTGGCAAAGCGTCCGCCTTCCAGGGGAACCAGGGGCCGGAGATCAGGGGGAAGCACGGGGATCACGTCCATTATCATCCACGAGGGATTGATTTCAGAGCGGGAAAACGCGTCCACTATGCGCAGGCGTTTCGCGAGTTTCTGCCTTTTGGACACGGAGTTGGTGTTCCGGATGTCTTCTCTCAGCCCGCTCCGCATCGCAGGAAGGTCGGCATTTTCCAGAAGCGTTCTCACTGCTTCCGCGCCTATGCTTATCTCAAACTTCCCGCGCCCGTATTTTTCCAGGGCTTCCCTGTATTTTTCATCAGTAAGGAGCTGGCATCTGGTGAGTTCCGTATCCTTGGGATCAATGACGATGTAGCTGTCAAAATACAGCACCCGCTCCATGGATTTCAGGGTCATGTCCAGAAGATTGCCGATCTTGCTGGGAAGGCTTTTGAGGAACCATATATGGGCCACGGGCGCGGACAGGTCTATGTGGGCCATGCGGTCCCGGCGTACCCTGGACTGGATAACCTCCACCCCGCATTTTTCGCAGATCACGCCCCTGTGCTTCATGCGCTTGTATTTGCCGCAGTTGCACTCGTAATCCCGGGTAGGGCCGAATATTTTGGCGCAGAACAGGCCGTCGCGCTCAGGCTTGAAGGTGCGGTAGTTTATGGTCTCGGGCTTGCGTATCTCACCGTGAGACCATTGCCGGATCAGTTCCGAAGAAGCCAGACCGATCTGGACGGCTGTGTAGTAGCGGGGGTCTTTGGGTCTGGCAAAAAAATCGTAGAGTGCTTCCATAAGTTTCTCCGGGTAATGCGTAATTCGTAAAAAGTAATGCGTAATGCGTAATGCGTAAAACCTGCAAACAGATATTACGCATCACGCATCACGCATTACATTACAAATTACGCCTCCTCCTCCATAAGTGTAACTTCCAACCCCAGTGCCTGCAATTCTTTTGTAAGTACGTTGAAAGATTCCGGGATCCCGGGTTCAAGCACGTTCTGGCCTTTTACAATCTTTTCATACATCCGCGTTCTTCCGGCCATGTCATCGGATTTCACGGTGAGAAATTCCTGTAGCGAATACGCGGCTCCGTAAGCTTCCATTGCCCACACTTCCATTTCACCGAGCCGCTGCCCCCCGAACTGGGCTTTCCCGCCCAGGGGCTGCTGGGTTACCAGGGAATACGGGCCGATGGATCGGGCGTGGATTTTATCATCTACAAGATGATGCAGTTTCAGCATATACATGGTTCCCACGGTGATCTTTTCCTTGAAAGGCTCACCGGTTCGCCCGTCGTATAATGTAGCCTGACCCGTTTCCGAAAGCCATGCTTCCCGGAGCAGATCCCTTATCTCGTCTTCCTTAGCTCCGTCAAAAACCGGGGTTGCCATCTGCACTCCCTTGGAATACCATCCGGATGCGAATTCGCACAAGGCACGGTCATCCAGGCTGTCAATCTTTTCTGCTGTAGGTTCCAGGGGGCTGCGGAATACCCGCTTCATCTTCTCCCGAAGAACTTTCATGCTCACATCTGCCAAGCGTTCCCTGACCCTCTTCCACAACTCCGCTGTTGACAGTTTGTCCGACTCCCTCCTGCCGACTGCCCCTTGCCGACTGCCAACTGCAACGGTATCTGAGCCTGTCGAAGAGCTTTGTCGAACCGCGCTTTGTCGAACCGCGGTATCTGAGCCTGTCGAAGATGCCCGCTTTACCACCAGCCGAGCTTTTTCCGCTATCTCCCTGACACACTCCGCACTCCGGGCCGTATTCTCTGACATGGCAACAGAAAGCTTCGCAACCTCCGCAAGCCGGTTCCGGAGAATATCAGGCTGATCCGGATCACGGGGTCTGCTGTCTGCGGGCGTCTCCGGGCTTTCAGTCTCCTCATCTCCTGCAGTATCTCCTGCCTGTACGCCGGTTTCCCGGGTCGGGGAATCCCCGGAATCAGCATCCGCGGTTCCGGGTATGCTGCCCGCAGTTGTCTCATCAACTGCAAGCAGGGATGCGCTGTCCCTTGCGGCTGCCTGCTCTGTTCCCGGGGTCGTTTCATCAGGATCTGCGGTGAACTGTCCCGTACCCGCTGTCAGGGGATCGCTGTCAGGAGCCGGCAACCCGCTCTCTTCCGTATCAGGCTGCACCGGAACAACAACAGACACAGGACTGTCATCCCGAAGCGGACTGGTACTTGTTCCCGCCTGCCCCGTCATCACTTGCTGATCCCCGGCCGCTGACTGCTGATCATCACTGCCAGAACCCGGTGATTCCACACCACTGCCCACCGCCGACTGCTCACTGCCCACTGCCGACTGCTCACCGCCCACCGCCGACTGCTCACCGCCAACCGCCGACTGCTCACTGCCAACTGCCGACTGCTCACCGCCCACTGCCGACTGCTCACCGCCCACTGCCGCCCGCTTACCCCCCACTGACGCCGCCGCCAATGCCAACCCACTAGCCCTCACCCAAC
>JAUCGG010000250.1 GCA_030378015.1 Desulfococcaceae bacterium HSG8 | reverse complement strand
AGCTTTTTTTCAGTCGTCCCTGCGGGACGTGATGATCCGGAATACTCACCCGGCAATGAATTGCCGGGCTGTTTTCAGTCGTCCCTCCGGGACTGAAAATCACTCCCCTGACTTGTAAATACGCCCGTTCCGAACAACTTGAAAAGTCGTTTTACTTTCAGCTTCTATATAAAAATGGCTATTTTTTTGGGGGAACCTGACGGCCACAACGAAACATGAAAGCCGGAGCAGATTACCAAACACCAAACACTTTCATATATAAATATCGGGGAGTCAGTTCAGTCGTGATCTTAAAGCAGAAAAACGGAGTCTCATTCTTCCAATTTCCCAACCTTATTGAATTTCCCGATATCCGTCACGGAATCTTTACAAGAAGCGGAGGATACAGCCAGGGAGCATACAAAAGCCTGAATGTAAGTTTCGGGGTGGGAGACGAAGACAGAGCCGTAAAACAGAATCGGGGGCTTATTTCTAAATGTATGGATGAAAAAGCCCTTTTTTTTGTAAAACAGGTTCATGGAACGGAAGTTGTTGTGCTTTCGTCAGAAGAAGAGCATTTATCCCATCATTTTCTTGCTCCCTCGAACATTACCGGCGACGCTGTCATTACGAATATTCCCGACAGAGTTCTCGTAATCCCGGTCGCTGACTGTCAGGCTGTACTCATTTATGACCCTGTACGGCATGTGGTGGCAAATATTCATTCCGGCTGGCGGGGAAGCGTAAATAATATTATCGGTAAAACCATCCGTAAAATGGAAAAACATTTCTACTGCAAACCAAAGGACATGTTTGCCGGTATCGGACCTTCCCTGGGGCCGTGTTGCGCGGAATTTATCAATTACAAAAAGGAAATACCGGAAACATTCTGGAAGTACCGGAATCACTCGGACCACTTTGACTTCTGGGCAGTCAGCAAGGATCAGTTGGCTGATACAGGGGTTTCAAGGGAAAATATATATTCAAGCGGTCAGTGTACCCGATGCAATACAGATTTATTCTTTTCCTATCGGGGGGAAGTGACCACCGGGAGGTTTGCAGTCGGAGTCGTGATGCGTGAAACGTGAAACGTGAAACGTGAAACGTGAAACGTGAAACGTGAAACGTGAAACGTGAAACGTGAAACGTGAAACGTGAAACGTGAAACGTGAAACGTGAAACGTGAAACGTGAAACGTGAAACGTGATGCGTGATGCGTGATGCGTGAAACTTGATGCGTGAGACGTGATGCGTGATGCGTGAAACGTGAAACGTTAGACGTGAAAAGTTAGACGTGAAAAGTTAGACGTGAAAAGTTAGACGTGAAATTTCCCATCACGTTTCACGTTTCACGTTTCACGTTTCACGCTCAGGAGAATAATGATGAAACGAAAAACTGGTAAAAGAAAAATAGGGACGGTTTCCGTCATCGTGATTTTATCTTCAATACTGGTTGCAACCGGGTTCAGTATTTATGAATATTTCCATGCCAGCAATATGCTGGAGGACTATTTTGCTGAGAGAATGCCTCCGATTTCAAAACGTCTGGTGAGCAACCTGCAAAAGCCGCTATGGTTCCTGGATAAGGACCTTATCCGGGGACTCATAGAACTGGAAATGATTGAAGACAGCATATATGCGGTTGTTGTAAAAGAATCTGACGGTCGGACCATTCTGTTTGCCGCGGAGAGGGGCAGTAACTGGGAGATCGTCGAGTCTGATGGAAATATTTCCGGGGGCTTTATCCTTAAAACCGAAAATATCAGCTATGAGGAAAAGACTGTCGGCGTAATTGATATCTATTTCACAACCCGCTTCATTGATGAACTGAGTACCGATCTGATCATTGATGTTTTTGTCAAAACTATCGCGATGAGCCTTTGCCTCTTTATCATACTCTCCCTGGCGCTCAGGTATTTTCTTGTAATACCTGTCTCCCAGGTCATCCGGGGATTAAAAGATATTTCCGATGGGGAAGGTGACCTGACCCGGAGCCTTAAAATCACTTCCAGGGATGAAATCGGGGAACTGGCAGACTGTTTCAACCTTTTTATTGACAAACTTCGGGGAATTATTGTGCAGATAGCTGAGAACACGGAGAATCTGTCAGGTTCGTCCGAGGAACTGGCTTCCCTTTCCACCCAGATGGCTTCATCAGCGAAAGATATGAACTCAAAAGCAGGAACTGCTGCCACTGCATCGGAGCAGGTCAATGCAAGCGTTGAGAATGTGGCTTTAACCGCAAAACAGGCAAGCATGTCAGTATCCAATATCGCAGCCATGACAGAAGCTATGTCCTCAACATTCAGCCAGGTGTCAGAACTGACCCGAAAAACTGCTGAGAATGTGGATCGGATGGCAGAATCCGGTGAGTTGATGTCTGATGAAACAAACAGATTCGCGGCCGCACTGGAGGAGATGACTGTCTCATTAAACGAGGTTGCAAAAAACACCAGTCAGGCGAGCCGTATATCGCAGAACGCGAATCTGCGAACTCAGGAGATAAATACGAAAATGGACGCCCTGACCTCCGCATCCAAACAGATCGGCAAGGTTATCGGAATGATAAAGGATATTGCAGATCAGACAAATATGCTGGCGTTAAACGCGACCATCGAAGCTGCCAGCGCGGGGGAGGCAGGTAAGGGATTCGCGGTGGTGGCAGGAGAGGTCAAGGAACTGGCAAAGCAGTCCGCTGATGCCACAGATGAAATTGCGGAACAGATTGAGCATATCCGTAACAGTACTTCCGAGGCTGTCGGCACCATCGGAGAGATCAGTAAAATTATTAATGAAATTGCAGATATTAATGAGATGATCGCGGCCTCGGTAGAGGAGCAGAGCGCTACGGCAAATGAAATTTCAAAGTCTGTGAGCAAGAATGCGATCACCGTGAAAAATGTTGCGGATAATGCTGTTGAATCAGCAAATCTCGTGGGAGAAATTGCCAGATCAACAGACGAGACATCGAAAACTGCAAAGGATGTAGCTCGAAATATAGATGAACTGGCAATAGGCGTGCAGGAGGTCGCCAGGTGTTCAGGCGAAGCTGCGGCGGGTGTCCAGGATATATCAAATAACATCCTGGATATCAGCACTGCATCAGAAAATACGGCTGCGGATGCATCAAAGACCGACCGTTCATCAAAAAAGCTTTCCCTGATGGCGGCAGATCTTTCGGAAATTGTAAAAAAATTCAAACTATGACCCAATCTCCGCGGATGAAAGAAACCGGCTTTTCCCGGCAGAGGAAAACGCTTTCCGGGGAAACGCCTGGTTTCTCATCTGCTGAATCCTTATCACTAAAAGACTATGAAACCTATCGTTGCTATTATCGGCAGGCCCAATGTGGGCAAATCAACTTTTTTCAACCGGGTAACCCGGACAAGAGACGCAATTGTAGATGATCTCCCGGGCGTTACAAGAGACCGCAATTACGGGGATGTCAGATGGGACGGTATTGAATTTACCCTGGTTGATACCGGCGGCTTTATCGGGGGGGATGAAGACGATTTTGCCCCTCATATCCGCTTCCAGATTCATCAGGCCATAGAAGACTCAGATGTGGTGATTCTCGCACTGGACGGCAAAGGAGGAGTCTCCCCGTTCGACACGGAGATTGTTAAAACCCTTCGCGAGGTAAGAAAACCGGTTTTTTATGCGGTCAATAAGATTGACGGCATCGAACAGGAAAAAAATCTTTATGAGTTTTACGCGCTCGGCATCGAAAATCCGTATCCTGTTTCAGCAGCCCACGGCTACGGAGTGAGGGATTTCCTGGATGACCTCGTGGCTGAATTTCCTGAATCTGTTTCAGATGCACCGCCGGATATGACCCGGCTGGCAGTAGTCGGAAAACCGAATGTGGGAAAGTCATCCCTGATCAACCGGATTTCAGGAGAGGAAAGGCTTATTGTCAGTGATGTCCCCGGAACCACCCGGGATGCCATTGACTCTGTCATCGAGATGAGCGGGAAATCATATCTTTTTATTGATACAGCGGGTATCCGACGGAAGGGCAAGGTATCTGAAAAGCTCGAAAAATTTTCTGTTATCAAAGCATTAAGAAGCCTTGACAGGTGTGATGTGGCGCTGATAGTTGTGGATGCGGAGCAGGGCGTCACGGAGCAGGATATCACGGTTGCCGGATATGCTTATGAACGGAAATGCGCCTGTATTTTCCTGCTGAACAAATGGGACATTATTGAAAAAGACAGCCGCACGGCAAAAAAATACCAGGATCGTTTAAGGGAAGAGGCAAAATTTCTGAATTTCGCTCCCATCATAACCATTTCCGCGCTGACAGGTCTCAGGGTTCCGAAGATTTTCAGAGTTGCGGACGAGGTTTACAGCCAGTATATCAAGCGTGTGGGAACTGGGAGTCTGAATAAAATACTGGAGCAGGCAATGGAAAGAAATGAGCCTTCGCGTCACAAAGGAAAGAGGATTAAATTTTATTACGCCACCCAGGTGTCTGTAAGACCCCCGACCTTTGTATGTTTTGTCAATTATCCGGATGCTGTCCATTTTTCTTATAAAAGATATCTGATAAACCAGATACGGGAGGAAACCGGGCTTGATAAAACACCTCTCAGGATTATTTTTCGCGAGCGAAGCGGTCGAATGAAGTTTGATAAAAAACCTAAACGTAAGAGTAAGAGTAAGAGTAAGAGTAAGAGTAAGAGTAAGAAGTAAGTGAAGGAGAGCCTTGAACTTCGTTCTGGCCAAGCGGCTCGGCTCGGATTGACAAATCCGAGCCATGTCACCGCCGCGGCCGGACTGGATATGTGGCTTGCGGAAAGCAAATGGTGGGCAAAACCCGTCGGATCAGGTGGATCAGGTGTTGTCAGAAATCTGCTGGATCAGGCCGGGATTCTCAGGGAACGCGAGGGAGATGACCTGCGGATACGTCTCTGGCTTTTTGCTCATAACGGCGTAAGCACTCCCACGAAGACCCTGATGAGTGAGCAGGGCGTGCTGTGGTCTGACCGAGCGGATCTGGACGCGCTCCTGAAAGTGGCAGGATTGCGGAAACTCCCGATCATAGACGAATAAGGAACTCCGAATAAAATAATACCCGGTTCGGGGAAACGGGACCCTCTCCTGCTCGGTTCGGATTGACAAATCCGAACCCCGCAGTGAGGGATTTGTCAATCCTCCCGCGAGCAGCAGCGGGTATTTTATTTCTTGGGGGATTTTTATCCGGGACTTTCATATATAAAATTCCTAATGAGTCATAATTCCGTGACCAGACGGTATTATACGGACGCATTCCCCAAAAGTAGGAACTCAAGTTTCGCACCCCACAATTGGCGTGGAACCTAGGACTGAAAATCATCTTCAATTTCAAAAAGATTGAAAACAGTTCAAAGCTGATAAGGAAAAGACCGTGAAAAAAAATCCCGGAGCCTCTGAGAATAAGTGATAACGGCATAATCGTCAGCCAGATGAGCTAACAGTTCTCCGAGAGTGACATGGTTCTCTTTCTCATTCAGACAGTTCAGGAGATTATACCGCATAAAGCTTGCTGTGGCAGCGAACACCTGAGCGTTGAAGTCGTTGCTCTGATCTTTGCCGAGTGCGAGCATCCTTTCTGGAAATCACCTTAAAACGAGTAAGAAATCCTGCCGGTATAGCTTCTTCCCGGGCAGGGAATATCATCTGCAAGCAATCCTTCCTCGTCAGGAGACCTGTAATCCTCATCCAGCAGGTTGAATCCGCTGATCTGAAATTCCATTCCTTTGGCGGGGAAATTTCTGAATGTCAGTGAGGTATTGAGCAGCCAGTATTCTTCGACAGGGTCCCGCGAATCTGCCGGTACCAGTTTCTCACCGTCCCATATCTTCTCACCGGTACGTTCTCTTTCTCCCAGGTAATTCAGAGAGATATTTGTAATGATATTCTCCGTGATGCCGTAGTTCACGCCGATATTGCCGCTGAATTCCGTAATATCCCCGGGATTGAAATCCTCCTGCTTCAGACCTGTCCACCCGATTTCCTTATTGCTCATGTCTTGCACATCCTGCCAGGTGAAATTCATAAATACATAGCTGTATTCACCCAGGCCTGCTTTGAATTCGAATTCCGCACCCACAGATTCTTTTTTGCCGATATTAATCGGACGAAACACCCCGTCATCCCCCATATCAAAATCAATCATATCCCTGACCCTGATGTAAAAACCGGTGAGGGAAGCAGTTATGTTTTTCGCGAACCGGTATCCGACAAGCCCCTCAACGGTGGCGAGTTTTTCCGGTTTCAGGTCTTTGTTCTGTCCGAGATACAAATTGCCCCGAAGATAAAGTTCGTCGAGAGTAGGCGCGCGGAATGCTTCCCCGTAAAGCATTTTGAACCATAACTTATCCGTGGGTGCATACGATAACCCGAACCGGGGACTGAGAGAGGAAAAGGTCGAAACTCCTGTCTCATCGCCTTTGTTCCGGTAATCATCATATCGGAGACCTGCTGTAAGGGACAGGGTTTTCAACTGGCTGTCCGGAAAAAAAAGGGATTTCATATCCAGTGTTCCCTGTCCGTACAGGGCAAGGATGTTCGCGTCCGCTTCCTCATATCCGACCCCTTGCTCCCATATATCTGTCAGCCCCCCGGGAAAACGCTCATACGGAGGAAACGGCTGATAGATTTTGCCGTCAACTTCGATAGGGAATCCCCCGGAATTGTAATTTGAATAATGTTTCAGATCAAAATGTCTGAAATGCTCGTAAGCAGCTCCGCCGGTCAGGTTGATTCCCGGGTGTATTTCATAGTCCCCTGTAAGTTCCCCGCCTAAAATCGCGTATTTTCCCGCTGGTCCCTCATGCACCCCTTCGCCCGGCAAAAAACCGATATGCTTTTCGGCTGTCTCCTCCGGCAGCATTTCATAGATGACTTCAAAATAGGTATAGTCATAATACATTTTCATCAGCAGATTCCCCTGATCATCGTTAAGGGGCAGTCTGAAACCGGCTTCACCATATCCGTAGAAATTTTTTATATCATCCTCATCAGTCACCACATCAAGAACACCCACAGGACATTTAGAATCAGCTTCATGAAGAAAGCCTGAGATGTAAAAATCTTTATAATCAATACGTGTCCGAAAATTGTAATGGCTGGTGTCATTGGTCATATCCCTGGAAGCGGAAGCAATATACATGGGACCGAAATCGGGAAAAACAGGGGCGTTCGCTGCCGCGTCCGTTCCGATTTCCGCGTCATATCCGTCTGTTTTATAGTAATCCGCATAAAGATAAGCCCTGAAATCATCCCTGGCGTATGAAAACTCAGCGTAAGGCTTCAAGGTGTCAAAACTGCCGGCTTCCAAAGAAACCCGGGAGGGCTTCTCTCCCCCTTTAAAGGTGACGATGTTGATAACGCCTAAAAACGCGCCTGTTCCGTAAAGTGCGGAACCCGGGCCGCGGATGATCTCTATTTTGCTGATGCCGGCAACCGGCATGCGCTCAAATTCATCAGCACCCAGGGACTGCAGGGTATGCCCGTCAATCATCATTTTTATATTTTTATTCAGCCCTTGTGAATTCATTCCCCGTATGTGCATCCGGGAATAAGTATCGGTGCCGCAGATCAGATCGAATCCGGGAACATTCCGAATAACATCCCCGATATTTCTCGCGCCCATGTTCCGGATTTCATCGCCGGTAATTACCGAAACGATTGACGGGGCTTCCTGGGAGGTCATTTTCGTTTTTGTTGCAATTGTGACGAATTCGGCCTCTTCTCTCAGCCATTTGAATTCTTCATCTATATCCTTGTCAAACACCTCCGGTTCTGATGCCATGCAAAATGGGAGTACGGGAATCAGCACAAAAAAGACTGTCAGGCATACCTGATAAAAATGTTTCATTTTTCCTCCTTTTGAGCGGGCAG
>JAUCGG010000249.1 GCA_030378015.1 Desulfococcaceae bacterium HSG8 | reverse complement strand
AGGATTTTGTATATAATTCTCATCCTTTAAAAACAGATAGTTATACGACAGATCGGAAAAAGTTGATTCATAACTAATTGTTTTATAAATAAATTTAGTTTGATAACAGAATCGCTCAATTTAGGTACCAATTAAATATCCGTTTGTGGATTACACAGAAAAAATATAAATGAACGAATGTATGTATTTAAAAAAAACGGTATATTTATTTTTGCAAATCACCTAAGTCGTCATGGTCAGATCATGCGGAATATGGTAAGCCCGTATCTTTCCTCATCGTAGTGGGAGATAGGAAGCCGCAAGGCGTACCGAAAGAGATGCGGGTAAAGGATGTCGGAGAATTCAAAATACGGACGGTACGCGGATGTTTATCTGAAGGATACCACCAACAGACTCAGCCTTGCGGAAGTCAAGGTCTTTAAAAATAGTACAAGACTTCGGGAACCGCTTCACAGTATTCGACGTATTCTGATTATGATGCTGCCCAGTTGAGCGGGGAAAACCCCGTATTATGGGAAGTTATCATTCAACAAAGTCTTTTAACCTGTCTGCTGATTTAGAGGTAGGCAAAAAGTTTTCCGGAAGTTTAGGTAGCAACGGAGTGAGCGATTTCCAGAAAAGAATATACCAAGTGCGGTTTGTAGTTCCGCCTTCAGGCGGTGTTATTATGCCGCCTGAAGGCGGAACTACAAACTTTGATCTGGTATGTTTTTTATTGGAAATCACCTAAAGTGAAAGGTAAAAGGTTCGAGATTAATCTGTGGTAAAACCGTTTGCCGGACTTCCGAAGTTTCTGAAACTTCGGAAGTCTCCTGAAGCTGTCCGATAATTTCGGCTTTTTGTTCCGGGAGTATATCGGCAAAGTAGCGGTCTGTTCCCAATTCCTCTGCCAGATTTCGAGACCTTGAAGGTTTCCAAAACCTTCAAGGTCTTCCTGGTATCTGCCTTCTGTTTGTCGGTAGTGTTCTACTTCCAGATATCCTATATAAAGCATATCCGGAAGTAGAACACTACCAACTTATGACTGTCAAGATATTATCAGCAGATGGAAAATGCTATGAACCGGCTTCGACGTGAGTTCAGTCCTGAACTGCTACCGGACTTGTCAGTCTGGTGGGAGCATGAGCTTAAAAGTGGTGTTACCGCAAAAATAAAAAGCCAGACTTTTTCAAAAAGCCTGGCTTCTCGCGTTGAGTCGCAGTTTTTTTAAGGTGCTTTGATAACGCGCCCCGATTTGATGCAGTTGGTGCAAACAACCATCCTTTTTGCACCGCCCTTTTGTGCCGTCCGAACCCGCTGGAGGTTCGGATAAAATCGGCGTTTGTTCAAATTGTGAGCATGGCTCACATTGTTGCCCACCAGCGGCTTTTTTCCACATATCTCACAAACTCTGGACATGATACTGTTCTCCTTTATAAAATTTCTTTCCTGATTATAACAGCTTTAGTCAGGATTTACAGGATATTCCGGATTTGCTGATCCGAAACGGGCGTGACAGGATATTATCTGACTTTATTTCGGCCACCCCCGTCGGATTGACAAATCCGACAGAGTAACATGGCTCAGTTCACGCCGAAGTCCGAGCCGAGCCATTTGGCCCAAACAAAGATCAATGCCTTCATTCTTTCTTCAGTTCCGTTTCACACATGCTGATATGTCGCCGAACATCCTGGTTAATTCTGACATCCGGATAATCAGAAAGAATAACCTCGAATCGCTTTAATGCAGCCTTGTAATTTTTTGTTTTATAATAAAACTGCCCCACATAGAATTCATGCTCGGCCAGATTTTCCTTACATTTCCGGACGTGTTCTCCGGCCTTCAGGGCATAAGCATCACCGGGAAACTGCCGGATCAGACGATTAAACGTATCCAGGGCCTTGCGGGTGGATGTCTGATCCCTGTCTATGGATTCCAGTTGCTCAAAATAGCATAGGCCGATCTGATAGATTACATATGGTATCGCTTCATTGCGCGGATGAAGGTTTTCAAACTCCCCATATGCAACGACTGCCTCTTCATATTCTTCCATGTAATAATGGGAATCGGCAATCTTCAATTCGGCAAGGATTGCAAATTTGCTGAAAGGATACCAGCTTTTCAGCTTTTCAAAAGCTTCTGTTGCTTTCCTGTATTTTTCCTTGGCAAAGGCTTCCATACCTTCGCTTGCAAGTTCTTCAGCAGATTTTTCCTTTTTGGTTTCAAACCATGAGCATCCTGAACAGACAAAAAGCGAACCAATACACAAAATAAAAAAAACAAGTGTTGAATGATAAAAGAAACTTTTTTCTGTTTTCACTTTCAATATCTCACTCATTTCAAAGAGTTGCTACATAATGCTCTGCTGAAAACGCGGCAATTGCAGCGTCTCCGACTGCGGTTGCAATCTGGCGCAAAGGGGTACTCCGTACATCACCGGCCGCAAACACGCCGGGAACCGATGTCCGCATATCCGAATCTGTAACAACAAACCCGAATTCATCCCGTTTGACAGTGTCACCCAGGAATTCACTGTTCGGCCGGATGCCTATCCATATGAAACATCCGTCAGCGGGCAGTTCCCTGGTCTCATCTGTTTTTACGTTTCTGACGGTAATTTTTTCAACATTGGTCAGCCCGTCAACACGGGTGAGTACGGAATCCCATAGAAATTCTATTTTATCATTTGCTAACGCACGTTCCCGAAGGATTCCGGTTGCCCTGAGTTCGTCCCTTCGGTGAATCAGATAGACTTTTTTTGCAAATTTGGTAAGAAAGATGCTTTCCTGCACAGCAGTATCACCCCCGCCCACTGCTGCAACCACACGGTCCCTGAAAAAAGGGCCGTCACAGGTGGCACAGGAAGACACGCCTTTACCGAAAAATGTGTCTTCCCCGGGGATTCCGAGTTTCCTGGGAGAAGCCCCGGTAGCAATGATGATGGTATGAGCGGTGATGGTTTTGCTGTTCAGGTTTATGGTTTTTACGGGCCCGGATATATCCGCAGAAAGGACTTCATCGCTTTCAATACTGAGACCGAAATTTTTTGCCTGTTCAGCCATCTTCATGACCAGATCGGCGCCGGTGATCCCTTCGGGAAAACCGGGATAGTTTTCAACCCAGTCAGTTATCAGCACCTGGCCCCCGGGTGCAAATTTTTCAAGCAGGATGACATTCAGCTTGGCCCGTGCAGCATAAAGTCCGGCAGTGAGTCCCGCGGGACCGCCGCCTATGATAACAAGATCGTAATCAGCTTTTTTCATTATTCGTTCCAATAAATCCCAAATTACAAATTCTAAATCCCAAAAGTTAATTATTGTCAGTAGTACAGCACTTTGGAAGTCGAAAAGTTTTTTGCAACCAGTGGATTCCGGGTTAAAATCGGAAAACATCCGTTTTCCGATTTTCCCCGGAATGACGGGTGCCCGTCCCTAATAACATCCTGTCATTCCGGGGAAAATTAAAAAGCGGATGCTTTTTAATTTTAACCCGGAATCCACTGGTTGCAAAAACTTTTCGATCTACTGATTGTTATTTGATTTATTTGTCGTTTGTAATTTGTTATTTTTATTAAAGCAGTTCTGTTTTTATAATCTCTTCAAGTTTGGATTTTGTAACAATACCTATCTGTTTATGTTTCAACTCTCCGCTCTTGAAAAATATAAGGGTAGGAATTGAGCTGATTTCATAATCGCGCGGTGTGGAAGGGTTTTCATCCACATTGCATTTTGCAAATGTGACTTCATCACCGTAAGTACCTGCCAGTTCTTCAACGACCGGAGCTATTGCCCTGCACGGCCCGCACCACGGCGCCCAGAAATCAACTACCACCGGTTTTTCCGACTTCAGAACCTCTGATTCAAAATTTTCATCCCCGATTTCCAGAATGCCTTCTGCCATGATAATCATCCTTTCTTATAAGCATGAAAAAACCCCTAAAGAAATAAAACTGTTATCTTCGGGGGTAAATTAAATAAACTGTAGGGTGGGTGGAGCGAAGCGGAACCCACCATTTAGGGAACTGCGGGTTCTGAATACATAATTGCGGTTCGCTCCCACCCTGCCGAATATAGTAATGCGGAAGTACCTTGTCAACCTTTACGGTTTTGCCAGTACCTCCGCATCATGGTTGCATGGCTCTGTCTGGCCTCTGCAATAAAACCGCGGTTCTAACGGATCGGTTTCAGTTCAACTCTCCGGTTCAGCACACGGCCTTCTTCGGTCGCGTTGGATGCTGCCGGTTTTGTGAACCAGTAGCCAATCGTGGAGAGCCGTCCCGGATCAACGCCTCTTTCCACAAAGTAGTTATACACCGCTTTGGCACGTCTCTGGGAGAGAGGTTTGTTGTAACGTTTGGAACCGATGTTACACGTATGTCCCTGGATTTCTACGTTCAGATACGGATTCTTCTTCAGTATCTCTACAACGTGATCCAGATCCGGGTAGTACTTGGATTTGATAGTCGCCTTATCATAGTCAAAAAGAATGTTTTCGATTACCCAGCAGCCTCTTGCGTTCACATAGGCTCCCCTCGGGGTATCCGGGCAGTCATCGTCTTCATCACAGACGCCGTCGCCGTCTGCGTCAGGGCAGGGGGCTCCAGTCTCATCTCTGGTCTCTTCCCTGGCCTCATCTCTGACTTCTTCCCTGGCTTCTTCTCTCCTGACTTCTTCCCTGGTCCCTGCATCTGCTACGGCAGGCAAGCAATAAGCTCTCAGCAGCATATCAAATTCTTCCGGGCTGTATGCCGTGAGCTTTTTGCCAAAAACAATTTTCCCGTCCTTCGCCTTTGCAAAATTCGGCGGATCAGTCAGCCCTTTTGCAGATTCCAGTGGAAACGTAATTCCGTAGCCTTCCAGAATCTTGTTCAGCACATCCGGGCTGTAAGCGGTCGGGCTTTTTCCGAAAACGATCTTGCCGTCCTTGACAGATGCATAACTTTTCGATGCCTTCTGTACTTCGGATACAGCCTCTTCCAAGAGTTCAAGCCCGTAGGCGTTCAGAATCCTGTTCAGGGTTCCCGGGCTGTAAGCAGTGGGGCTTTTGCCAAAAACAATCTTCCCGCCCTTAACCTTGGCATAGTTCGCTGTCACCTTCCCCGCCTTGACAGCATCGGGTGTCAGTTCGGGGGTGGGACACTGGGGAGTGAACGCCTGTCCCTCCGGGACTGCGAAACTGACCAGCATCATAGTGCTGATCACAGCAACAAACAGTACCTTTAAGCAATTTTTCATCTTTACTTCCTCCTTTTTTCCTTTTCCTCCTAATAATTAATAAAAACAAACAATACCTGACCTGGCATCTTTCACAGGATTTCACAGGACTGCAAGAGTTATGCATGATAAATCAGATCGTTGCAGTTCTGTGTAACCGGCATATGAAAGAGGCACCCTTTGTTTGTAAACAACCTTTATATTAAAAAAGGGAAAATTTCAACCCTTAACACAACATTCCGGCAAATTTGTAGGGCATATGCATCAAAGCTAAAGGAGGGTGGGGCTTGCCCCACTATCGCTGCTCTGATGCATATGGGTACCAATCTGTATTTCTTAATAAAATTTGGTGGGGCAAGCCCCACCCTACATTTGCTATCGGGTAAACCCGGCCCGTCTGAATTCGGCCCGTCGGTTTGCAACCCTGCCCCGCTCGGTTTTGTTGGAAGCCGTCGGAATTTTCAGACCTAAGCCTTCTATAAAAAGCTGTTCGGGTCGGACACCCTTGTTTATGAGGTACTTCATCACTTCCGTAGCCCTCAGATGGGACAGTTTCATATTATATTTCTCTGTCCAGATGTTACAGGTATGTCCCTGGATTTCCACTTTCACGCTGGAATACTTACGCATAGACATAAATCTTGCAATATTGTTAAGCCCTTCATAGTATTCGGACCTGATATCCCATTTGTTCAGATCAAACTGAACTTTCAGACGAAGTGCACTGTCCAGCGGGTCGGGTCGTTTGATGAACTCTTTTTTTGCGCGTTTGGGTTGTTTTATTTTGTGCCCACGATGAAAGATGTCATAAGCCCAGTCTTCCATCGGCTTTTCACCGATCAGATCATCTGCTGTTATGGCATATCCGCACTTCCCGGCCTTGGCAACCCGTTCCAGCAGGTCCCTTCCGAAAGGAAGGTTTCCCACCAAGCAGGTATATATGCAGATCCTGTCGCCGTATCTGGCCTTGATTCTTTTTGCAGCCTCCACAGCATCACCCTGGTAAATTTTTCCATCACTGATGACCACAAGTGACAACAGCCCTGTGGTGGGCGCGAAATCGTCACTGGCCTCATCAATGGAAAGGGCAAGGGGGCTTTTTCCGCCTGCCCATCTGACAATTTCAATTGCACCCGCGTAAGCCGGTCTGGAATAGGGACCCACATCATAAAGAAGGGCAGTGGGCTTGCTGAAGGCCCCGGCCTGGAATCCGTAACGCCTCAGAGCACCTGTCAGGGGGCGGGGAGGGGTTTTCTGGTTCAGGCGTCTCACGATATCTTTTGCGATTTTCAGTTTGACCTGTCCGTTGTAAGGAAGGTACTTTGACCCGGATGCGTCAAGGATAACCAGGAAAGTATTCACATACTTTTCCATGTATTCGCCCATTTCCAGTTTTTCCGGATCCAATATAAATGATTCCGGTGACTGACCGGCTTTCTGGGCTGATTCTCCGGCATTATAGCTTCCCGATCCAGCGGTATCATAACTGCCTGATCCGCCAGCATCATAAGTGCCGGTATTTTGTGGTTTTTTGGTCACACAACCGCTGACCAGCATGATACTGATCATTATAAAAAATAGTACCTTAAAATAATTTTTTGTCATCCGGTCCCTCCTTTTGACACCTGCCAGGTTACGTGTTAATTCGCAACGCGCACATATCAGCATTCAAGTGAAAACTCCCCTGCCATATTACCGGTTCCTTTGGGTAATTTACCCGTTACTGATTCGAGAACCGCTATGATTCTTTTACCTTTATTATATCTGTTTTTAAACAAATGCAAATTTACTTTATTCTTTCCATAGCTGAAAACTATATGATCAAGCAAGTTTTTCTTATAAAATTTTAATTCCCTGATGTCGGAAATGTTGAAATCAGCTTTACGGATACGGAAATTTTTTCGTGTAACAAATGAAAGACGGTCACCTGTCATGTATAAAAATCCCACATTATTCCTGCCGGTTTTCATTCCTTTGCCGGACACGCAACGAACGCAGAAAGTTTCTTCTTCCGAAGCAATATCATCCATAGTTTTATCCCGCAGATCGTCAGGAATTTCATCAGACAGGGCCGCTCCTTCGGAAGTTTTCCTGCCGAAAGTCATATTCCAGACAGATCTCAGGGCCAGTATTTCAACCCGTAACAGGCGGAATATTTTAGGAGCAAAAAAGATAAAAACAGCAAGAAAAATCACACATATGGCAAGCATTTCCAACGGATAATTAAATGCTGCCCAGCTTCCGCCCACCACACATACATCTTCTGCAAGACTCAGTCCGATATTGCTGAAAGGTTCCGGGCTGTGGTTTGCTACAAAACGGAGACTTGCTTTTGAAGTATGTGAAAAAAGCGTGACACTCCCGCCAAGAATAATAAGAGCCAGTTCGGTGCCCGGGTCAACATTTCCGATCCCTTTCATACATATCAGAACCGTTCCCAGGGGACGGACAAAAGTATGGATCATATCCCAGAGACTGTCTGCCCAGGGAATTTTATCTGCAAAAAATTCAAAGAGGTATGCAATTCCGGCAGCGATAAGCACATAAGGTTCCCCCAGAACAGACAGGGAAGTCAGGTCTGACGGAAGGCTGACAAATCCGAACCGGATTCCCAGACCCGTTGTGAGAACCGCAGCATAAAGATTCATTCCTGAAACAAACGCAAGCCCTGTGACAGAGCCGAGCAATTGTATTATTTCCACCTGATTTTCCTCAGTTTTCTATTTCAACCACGAATGA
>JAUCGG010000043.1 GCA_030378015.1 Desulfococcaceae bacterium HSG8 | reverse complement strand
GTTCCTAAAACAAGAGAAGCAAAACTTTTTATCAGAGAAGCGGGGAATTTTGAAATCGGAAATAATTTTAAAGAAGGAAAGGGATTAGACACCAAAACAAGAGATAACGCCCTGTTTTTATCTGTTGTCGCTCAGTTTAACGGTCAGATATCTAAAACCATTTTAAAATGGTTCAGAAATTTTAATATTATCTCAGGATTTGAAGAATACGGTGATATCACAATAAAATATATGGAAAAAGGGGAGTCGTGCAGCAGAAGGGTTAGTGAGTTTCTGGCGGTAGCAGATCTGGGGATTCTGAGTGCGAATATTGCTAAAGCCGCCGCTCTTCCGGCAAATATTAGTCAGTCATTAAGAACCGAACATATGGATATAAAAACTTTGCATCAGAAATATGATGAAAACAGAAAGGCTATCGGTTTTGAAAATTTTGAACTGGAAGAAAACGAATCAAAAGGTACGCAGAAGATATTTTCACTTGCGGGTCCGATATTAAATGCGCTGGACCGATCAGAAATATTGCTCATAGATGAAATGGATGCAGGATTACATCCGTTAATTGCAAAATTTATCATACAATTATTCAACTCTGAAGACAACCCGAACAACGCCCAACTGATTTTAAATACACATAACATATACATATTAAATAGCAAACTGTTCAGAAGCGATCAGATATGGTTCGCGGAAAAAGACAGATATGGCGGCACGGATTTATACTCATTATTTGATTATAAAGTAAAAAATGACGACTCTTACGGAGACGATTATATATTGGGAAGATACGGAGCCATCCCCTGTATTGATGCGGATGAACTTCGGTCTTCAATTTCATCTGTTGAAGGTGGATGATGGTTAAGCAAGCGATTTATCGTAATGCCTTTGTTTCGCTACACGGATTAGCGATAAGAACGGATTTTATGCCTGATTATTCACGGAATCCTTTGTTATCCGCTAATCCGTGTAGCGAAATAAAATCCTTCACAGGCTTGTAGAAGAACTTAATATGTATGTTAAAATCCCGTAAAACCTGACTCTGGAGAAATTGCATAACCAAAAAGGATTTATCATCATGGAATAAATATTTGAACTCATATCTTGATTTTTTATTGAACAGGGACGTTACACCGATGCAATGGCCCTGCTGGGAGAAATGAAAAAGATCAGGAAAGAGGCTTTGCAACTGATATTGGAAGGACAGGCAAAAAAAACTAAAGACGAGTATGGCTGAATATCAGACGTTGCCGGAGGAAAAATGAGGAGTCGGTTATGAACTGGAAGGAACTGGCCATTACATCGCATTATCAGACCGCTGTTGCGGTGAAACAGATGTTGTGGGAAGGAAATATCAAAGAAGCACAGACAGGCATCGAGGAGTTAACAGAGGCATTGGGACGTTCTGAAAAAAGAGCCCTGAGAAGTCAGATGACTCGCCTGATGATGCATATCATCAAATGGAGAATACAACCGGAACGCTGCTCACGAAGCTGGCTTGCGACAATCGAAAATGCCCGGGTGGAAATTGATGCGATTTTGGAAGATGAGCCGAGCCTTAGACGCTGCATACCGGAACTATGGGAAAAATGCTTCGAATCAGCTCTCCGACTCGCAGAAAAAGAAACCGGTATTAAGCCTCGTATTGATAAGCTCACATGGGAAGAAATATTTGAAGAAGAATATTCTCTTTCCGAGTAGGGCGGGGTTCTACCCCGCCAATTTTTTAGCATCTAAATTACAAAAGCCAAATGATAAACAAATCACAAAACCCAGTTGAATTTATTTGATAAACTTTAATTGTTTACTCGGATTATTATTTATGTTTACAGGAATTATTGAAGGGCTAGGGACAATTACAGGGATACAGTCATCAGGACAGGGAAGCTGTCTCACCGTAGATGCGGGTTTTACCTTGGAAGATACGAAAATCGGGGACAGCATTGCCGTAAACGGAGCGTGTCTGACAGCGGTTATGTTGGAAGGAAAGCGATTCAGAGCAGATGTATCTCCTGAAACCCTTCGGAAAACAACATTCGGAAGAGCAAAAATCGGGGACAGGGTAAACCTTGAGCGCGCGCTTCGTCTTTCTGACCGACTCGACGGCCACCTTGTTTCAGGACACATTGACGGCATGGGAACCATGAAAGATCGGAAAACCACGGGCAATGCTATAATCATCACCATCGAAGTCCCGGAATCCCTATCCCGATATATGATAGAAAAAGGCTCGGTAGCAGTTGACGGAATCAGTCTTACCATTAATGCCTGTGACCGGCAAAGTTTCAGCGTAAGCATTATCCCGCATACTGCAGGACTTACCACAGTAGGACTAAAAAAAGTAGGTGATCCTGTCAATATTGAGACAGACATGATCGGAAAATATGTTGAGCGATTTGTTTCACCCAAAAAGGAAACCGGCATTGATATGGAGTTTCTGACAAAAACCGGATTCGTCCGGTGACGATAATAAAGACCTCCGAGGTTTTGAAAACCTCGGAGGTCTGATATACGAAGTGCTCCGTTTCACAATTAATGTCCGGGTTGCATGAGCGCAATGTAACGTAATCTTTCAGATTGCGTTCCTCGCTTTATTTATCCGGGCGCAATCTGAAAGATTACGTTACAGATGACCGCGAAATTCGGAACACGAGGAACAAAGCAAGACTTCGGCGTGAACTCAGTCGGACGCTTTGCACTCCGCTGTCCGGAAAATTAACCCGGACATTAATTTTGAAACAGAGCACTAAGTGCTCCGTTTCAGAAATAATGTCAGGGTTGCATGAGCGCAATGTAACGTAATCTTTCAGATTGCGTTCCTCGCTTTATTTATCCGGGCGCAATCTGAAAGATTACGTTACATACGACCGCGGAGTTCGGACATGCCGAACAAAGCAGGCTTTGCACTCCGAGGAATTTATAACCCTTCATTATTTCTGAAACAGAGTACTAAGTTTTCGATAAAAACCGGATTCATCCGGTGACAATAATAAAGACCTCCCGAAACCTCGGAGGTCTGTGAATAAAAGAAGGAGATACAGAGAAAAAATGCCATTAATGACAATCGAAGAGGCAATTGAAGCGATCAGGGCGGGCCGGATGATCATCCTTGTGGATGATGAAGATCGCGAGAATGAAGGCGACCTTATGGTCGCTGCTGAAAAAGTTACACCTGAAACCATTAATTTCATGGCAAAATACGGACGAGGACTTATCTGTCTTGCCATGACGGGGGAGAAGATTGATTTGCTGGAGCTTCCGCTTATGGTGGAAAACAACACCTCGAAGTTTCATACAGGGTTCACCGTATCCATAGAAGCGAGGACCGGCGTAACCACAGGCATATCAGCCGCGGATCGTGCTACCACCATCCTTGCTGCCGTAGCTGAAAATGCCAAACCTGAGGATCTGGTCAGGCCGGGGCATATATTCCCACTGAGAGCAAAAAAAGGAGGCGTAATGGTACGCGCGGGTCAGACAGAAGGTTCTGTTGACCTTGCCCGCCTTGCCGGTCTGAATCCTTCCGGTGTGATCTGTGAGGTCATGGATGAAGACGGTACAATGGCCAGGATGCCTTCTCTCGAAAAATTCAGTGAGGAACACGGCATCGGCATCTGCACCATTGCCGATCTCATCGAATACCGAATGCGTAAGGAATCGTTTGTGTATCAGGCCGCGCCGGAAATCGTGATGCCCACAAGCTATGCAGGAAAATTCAGAATACGGGTCTATGAAAGCGAACTGGATAATCTGCTCCACATTGTGCTGATAAAGGGTGAGGTTGATCCTGACCAGCCAACCCTTGTCCGCGTCCATTCGGAGTGTATGACCGGGGATATATTCGGTTCGCTTCGCTGTGACTGCGGGGATCAGTTGCATAAGACCATGAAGATGATGGATGAGGAAGGAAGCGGTGTCCTTCTCTATATCCGCCAGGAAGGGCGGGGAATCGGATTGGTGAACAAGTTAAAAGCTTATGCACTGCAGGATGAGGGACTGGATACGGTCGAAGCCAATGAGAAATTAGGCTTTGACGCGGATGTCAGGGATTACGGAATCGGCGCGCAGATCCTGGTGGCTGTGGGTGTAAGAAAGATGAAACTTATGACGAACAACCCCAAGAAAATGGTGGGGCTTGAAGGATACGGACTCAGCATTGTTGAGCAGGTCCCGATTGAAACAGAACCGAATGAGTTCAACCAGTGTTATCTTGAGTGCAAGAAGCTGAAAATGGGGCATATGCTGAATATAAACGCGAATCCTTAGCTTCTCTTCTTCGTTTGGGCCATGTTGCTCGGCTCGGATTGCCAAATCCGAGCCATGTCACCGCCGAATTTGTCAACCCGGCAGGAATTGGCCGAAGCGAAGATCAAGGCCCCTCTGTGAATCCTATGCGGATGAAAGAGGGCGTATTTACAAGTCAGGGGAGTGATTTTCAGTCCCGGAGGACGACTGAAAACAGCCCGGCAATTCATTGCCGGGTGAGATTCCGGATCATCACGTCCCGGAGGACTGCTGAAAAGCTTTTCAGCCGTCCCTCCGGGACTGCTCCCCCAAGTTGTAAATGCGCCCGATGAAAGAAGTTTCACATGGCATGGAGTTGAATATTCATAACGAGTTAGGGGAATTCTCCAAAATTAATATACCCCGCGGTCATCTGTAACGTAATCTTTCAGATTGCGCCCGGATAAACAAAGCTGAGAACGCAATCTGAAAGATTACGTTACATTGCGCCCGTGCAACCCTGACATTATTTCTGAAACAGGGCAGAGGGGAATCACCGGCGATATTCCCCCTTCAGGGGTAGATTATTTATTGGGAAATCCCTAAAAAAATATCAGAACAGACACTAATAAAGCTGCACCTTTTTTCTTTGAATTTTGCATTGTTGGCTGGCTGCCGCAAACCAATAAAGTCGCATTCGGAGAAGGAGGTTTTCATCTTCATATTTTTCAGAATGACATGGAAATTACGGCAGAGGCGGTTTCGTGAAAACTCATAAGGGAAATACCCTGCGAAAGCCGTCACAACTGCCTCGTGTTGCGAAATATTAACAAGCTGATCCGTTACGTTCAGAAAAATCTTAGGGTGCGGTTCTTTTAAAACGACACCTTTTATAAGCTGTCAGATCAGATAGTTAAAAACGCAGTCTTTTTGCTGATTTTTCAGGCTTTCCAAGGCAGTGTAAAAAATCGGAAGATATACTGCATTGAAATATAAATGTTTTTTTACAAAACTTTTTTACCATACCGTCGACTTAAAAGAACTGCACCCAAATCTCTTAAAAGGGGAACAGAAAGACAGTTACCACTACTACCGCGTCGGGTTAGAATACTTTGAAAGCGGGGAACTTGAATCCGCACTGGAAAATTTTCTCAGGTCTTCAGAGTCGGAACCCCATTTTAAAACCTGTGAGAGAACTGCCCATATTCTGAGAGAACTGAAGCGGTTTGAAGAGGCAGACCGCTTTCTGGAACAGGCTTACCGACTGAACCCGAAGAATGACAAAACAGGGATTGAATATTCCAGATAAATTGAATATAATGAGGTAACAATGGATCATTCTGAAATCATTGCAAAACTCGAAGAAAAGTTAAAACCTTCGGTAGAAAAATTACAAACCGATAATGCTGATGAGCACGATTTTCTTCCGGCATTGTTGTGGACTTTGCTTAGATATGACAAACGGTTACAAGAAGAAGTTGTAGTTCTTCGAAAAAAAATGGAAATAGCAAACAGCGAGTTAGCAAAGCTTGAGGAAACTCAGAAAAGCACGACAGAAGACGTAAAAAACTCGCTGCAACAAGAAACTGTGCAACTTCGGGAAGAACTGGAGATGATAAACAGTGAGTTACCGAAACTTGTGGAGACTCAGAAAAGCACGACAGAAGACGTAAAAAACTCGCTGCAACAAGAAGTTGTGCAACTTCGGGAAGAATTATTACAACAGAAAACCACACTTCAGAACATAGCACGAAGCACTAATCGTAAATCAAACTGGTTAATATTTTTATCCATCTTCCAGTTTGTTTTGATTCTAACTTTAGGTCTTCTGCTTTTCATAAGGTGACGTTTTATGAACGCTATTGAGATTCTCACAGATCATCGCCGTCATCTTATTCAAAGACTGGTCAGCCGAAGCCCTCTTCTCAAATTTTTGCCCGGGGCACATCGTGAGGATATCTGTGAACTGTTTAAGGACATAACGCCTGATACTCCGGCTTTAACCAAAGATTCCAGAGAAGATGCTGTTACAACGCCGGAGTCAATGCTGCGTTACCTGCTCAAATCCAATCCGCGGCCTGCTGCAATATTAAATCCGGCCAAGTCGGCGGTTGCAAAATGTAGGAAAATCAGACAACAGGGAGAAGAACACCGTCATAACACAGGGCAAAACAGCCTCTACATCGGCTATCCCCTTATTTTCACGCCCATTGAGAGGGAGAGGAAACGTTTTCTGTTGGCGCCGCTATTTTTGTGGCCCATTAGCTGCCATGTTGCCATGCGAAAAATTTCCTTTAACCGTCTGAAGGACGAAGATAGTGGCACTTTGGACGCACAGTTTAACCGTATTTTTCAGGCACGGTTAAAGCGTGAAGAGGGCATTCAACTGAAATGGAATAATGAGGAAGAGGACGTAACTTATGATAACCTGACAGAGCAGGTTCGACGAATACTTCAGCACTGGAGTGAATGTGAAAAAGATTTTGATCCTGGCGTGACAGATTCTCTGCCATCAAGTCCAAAAAATTATTTTTTAACTCTCACTCACCCTAAAGTTCTGTCCAGTGCCGTTATTGGGCATGGTCCGTTCAAAGGACAGGCTTTGTTGGATGATCTGGATCAACTCGAAAGTCAGTTGCAACAAAACCCTGAAAATTGCGGTGTTCTCAAATATTTTCTATTTCAGCGTGATTCCAATCCTGAACCGCAGGCAAGGGAACCATCAGAAAACGCCAAATGGTTGGCGAATGACAGCGATCACAGTCAGGAATCCGCTATATGGCAGGCAAGAGAATCCTGCCTGACTGTATTACAGGGACCGCCGGGAACAGGAAAATCGCAGACGATTGTCAATCTGATTGCCGACGCACTGGCTCAGAAGAAGAATGTACTTGTAGTTTGTCAGAAACGGGCGGCACTGGATGTGATCAAAAAACGCTTAGACGGAGTCAACCTGGGAGATTTGGTTGAACTGATTGATGATCTGACCGTTACCGTATTATCAAAACCATCAGAGCAATTGAAGATGATGAAAACTATTTGCCAATTGAAGAACCCGTCAGAGAAAACGAACGGGAGGTAATCAGCCGTAAATTATTCCGTAGTGAGGAATTATTGGACCGTTACACTGTTGCAATGAATGATACAAATAACGGCAAACGTCCCCGTTATGGAGATTTAATGGCGAGACTGCATTTGCTGAAACAACATGGAATCCGTGTTTTTGGTGAGTTAGGTGGATTATACAGCCAGTTCTTGAATGAAGAGGATGTTCTTCCTGATACCATTGAGAGTTTTGAGGAAAAGCGGGCAGAGATTAAAAGTTTCATCGAAATTTATAAAAAGTGCAACTATGGTCGGAATCCTTGGCGCGAACTCAAAAAGGATATTTCAATTGTGGATAGCGAAATCATGCAAATTGAGGCATCGTTTGAACCGATGGTCAACCATGCCCGCACTTTGGAGTCTTCTGCAAAACGATGTGTTCATAGCGAAGAATCAGCTTGGCTTGCAGAACATTCCTGGCTTACGAAGCATTATCCTGCGTTTCTTCCTGATAAATTAAGGCAAGACCAGCAGAACTTCCAAAAACTTGCCATAGAGACCCGCAAATTAAGCAATTGGTTGTTGGAAAAGAGTATCAGAGAACTTTTGGATCATACCCGTCATTCTCAGAGTATTGCCGAACATTACCAAAATTTTCTTGATTCCACAAAAAACATTCATGATATTTGTCATATTCACCGGCAGATCAGTCAGAATCGTCTGTTGCGCCTGTTTTCAGACAGTCTCCGACCGATAAATGATTGGCCGGAAATCTTTGAAGCGGCTGTGTTTCAAACTTGGCTGAAAGAATTTGAAAATCATAACAAAATTGCTTTCATTGGGACTCAGGAGATAAAAAATCAGCAAAAAGCGTTGAAAGACCTGTTTGATAAAAAACGCCGAGCAGATATCAGAGCTGTTCGATCCCATTTTATAAGCCGCATTTATTACAGGAATGAACTTGAAGGACTTGGTTTACTCAGGCAAAAACGTTCCAAATACGCTTCGAAAACTTCATTGCGCCAGTTATACAGTCAAGGTTTTGAAAGTATTCATGGAATCTATCCCGTTTTGCTCACCAACCCGGAAACGGCAAGCTCAATTCTCGAACTCAGGCCCGATATTTATGATATACTGATCATTGATGAAGCCTCTCAAATGTTTATGGCTGATGCAATGCCGATTCTTTATCGAGCCAGAACAGTGGTGATTTCAGGAGATGAAATGCAAATGCCACCTTCTGATCTTTTTATGCTGAACATGGGAGATGATGATGCAGATCCCGATGAGGGTTATGACAAAGAAAGGCCAGCGGATCAAAACCGCCTGATTGCAGCCGAAGGCGAATATTGTCTGTTGGATGCGGCAGAACATGCAATTCAGCGCGGCGGTTCCAATGAAAAACGCCTGCTTGTGCATTATCGCTCTGAATGTAAGGAACTGATTGATTTTTCCAATCACGCCTTTTATGATGGAAAGCTGATTGCTCCCAGTGGAAACAAGAGATTGCCGCGTTTTCTCCGCACTCCGATTGAATTGCATCCGGTTCGCGGAATTTTCAGCAGTGGGATCAACGAAATTGAAGCTCGTGCGGTGGTGGAAAAAGTTAAAGAGATTTGGCAAGTTGAGAGATCTCTTTCAATGGGTGTAATTGCATTCAATATCAGACAAAGAGACAAGATTGAAGATTTATTGGCTGAGGAATCGCAACAAAACACCCTTTTCGGACAAATGCTTGATCAAGAGCGTAACCGCACAACAGAGGAGGGTGAAGACATCGGTTTTTTTGTCCGCAGCGTGGAACATGTTCAGGGAGATGAGCGGGATATTATCATTTTATCCACGACCTATAGCGGAGAAACACGCAATTTTGGCCCGATCAGCAAAAAGGAAAAAGGAAGAAGGCGTCTTAATGTCGCAATAACACGAGCTAAATGCGGAATGATAGTGATTTCCTCTTTGAATATTGATCATATTTCCAATGAAGGAGAGCGGAACACCAGGGAAAGATACTACTTCTGGAAATATATGTGCTACGCCCGTGCCATTGACAAAGGAGAGGATGATACAGCAAGCCAAATTCTGCGTGATCTGAGTCAGCAGAAACAGACTCCTTATGTCGGTAAAGGGCCGGAGTCCCCGTTTGAAGAGCAGGTGGCAGAATTTTTGACTAAAGAAGGTTTTCATGTTGACTATCAGGTGGGTGAAAGCGGTTTTCGCATTGATTTGGGGTTAAAACAGCAGCAAGAAGACCCGCTTTATATTTGCGGAGTCGAATGCGATGGCAGACAGTATCACAGCGGCTGGAAAGCCCGGATGAACGACATCTGGAGACAGAAAATTCTGGAAAGCAAGGGATGGAAAATTGTACGCATCTGGAGTAGCGACTGGTTTGGGAATCCGGAACATGCACGTCAAACATTAATTAGCCAGATAAAAGAACAATAATTGTTATTTGTAGGACTGTAAGACAATAACCCAGTCACTTCGGCAGGCTAAAATTGATATGATAAACAGCAAAGAATATTCCCATCCTTTTTATTGGGCAGGGTTTAATCTTTACGGATCAGGGAGCTAACTTTTTGTTTTCCAAACCCGCTTATGGGTAAGGAATAGATAATGCCGTGGAACTCTCAGAGTTATCTATTCGAAAATTTGAAAACCGAACTCCTGCAATTGCTGAGTGTTTTTTGGAAGCTGCCCGCGTCTGCCTTGACAGAAATCATGAACCGCCGCAAACTTTTTTATTGAAAAATAAAAAGTCAGAGAACAAAGTATTGGTGGAATGGGAACCGCCTGATAAAAGATGTATGCAGGCATGGGGCAATAAAGATGATGCGACAAGAGACGGTGCTTATGCCTGTGCCCTTGCTGCCACAGAAATATCCTTCGGATTGTTCGCAATCAGACGCGCTGAAACCCTGACAGGGGCGGATTATTATATTGCACCGATAGGCAGGGATACCGATGACCTGGAGTATTGCCGGCGTCTTGAAGTATCCGGCACAAATTCAGATAAGTATGAAGTAAACAGAAGATTAAAAGCAAAAGTAAAACAGGCCAGGGAAGGAAAAAGCAATTTACCTGCTATTGCTGTGGTTGTCGGCTTCAAAGTAAAATTAATTTCAATGCAGGCTGTGGAAGAGTCGTTATGAGTTGGATAAAGCATCATTCAAAAAGCGAAGAATATGCAAGTCATGCTGAAATTGCGGCCAGACATGGAGACGAGATAGGTGCGGCAAAGCTTTACCATCGTGCAGCACGGGAAGAATTAGCAGATCTTAACTGCTTAGACATAAATAAGAAAAGAACGATTGGCATAACTGCGATCAGCGCGGCATCTCTTTTTTTCAAAGGGCAGGATTTTAAACAGACTGAACGTATTGCATGTCAGTGGCTGGCTGATAGTCATCTTCTTCCATCTTTTGCAACCGGGCAGTTACAGACAGTTCTGCGGACAATCCGGGATAAAAGAGCTTCACAAGATTCTGATTTTAAAGAAGAACGACTGACAGGAATACTTCGCGGTCTTCATTTGGATGATGACTGGCTTGAAGTCAATGTTTTTGAAGAAAACAACGAACTTATAAGAATATATCAGACGGGCGATGTCATAGATGATATGATCGGTCCCATGGTGAATCACAGGGTAACCGTTGATGTATGGGTAAAACCTGATGGGAAACGATTGTTTCGTGACATTCAGTCCGATGAGCCATGCAGGTTGAGTTGAGATATACAAGGCTGAGAGGAATACAGCAGATTTGCCGCCATATGTCAAACTTAAACCATGAATCCGTTTCTTACACACAATTCGTACAGAAAAATTTGAAAACCGGGGAAAGGAGAATGTAATGCCTGAACTGATGTTTGAGAACGGTCTGCCGCCTTCGGATGAATTCAGAAGATCGCTGGCCCGAACCATAGCTGAAAGCAATCCGCTTGATGATCTGCTGGAGCTTGCGGAGGAACTGGGAGATTATGAGCGGAACTACGGGATATCAACAGAGAATTTCTATGCGAAATATCAGGCTGGCCTGTCAGGCGATGAATTACACTGGATGGAATGGGCCGGCACTTATGAACTTTTCATGGAAAACAAACGCAGGCTGGAGTCAGCGCTGATGCGTGCCGCTGTTCAGCCGGAGTCTGAGGAATATGAAACAGGGCATGTTTCCGAAGTTTACGGGCAGACTTCGGAGCAGGCCTGCCGGGCCGAAATTTGAGAAATATGAATCTTTACAGCTATATCAGCAGATTGGAGACTATGCTGCGCTCCCGCCAGGATATTCAGGTGGAAATGCTGACTGTCAGGTGGACAGAGAACGGAGCGAAGTTCAGAAGCGAACTCCGTTTCTATGATAATTCACGTCTCAGCATTTTTGATCTGGCAAAGCAGGTGGGATTTCACTATCAGGATGCCGATGGGAATCTCATATTCCGCTATGATAATGCTCCTCATCATCCGCATCTGGCAACATTTCCGGACCATAAGCATGCGGGGAACGGCGTTATCGAAGCCGAACCGCCGGATTTGAATAATGTGCTGACTGAGATTGACAGAATTATCTATAATGAGGAAAGAGTATGAAAGTCAGAAAAAAACTTGCTCTATGCATTGATAATACAGATTATGAAGCATCGCTGATTGAGCGGAAAATATATGAAGTGATTCCCGATGAAAAAGCAGCCGGGGACGACCTGATCAGGATTAAAGACGAAAGCGGCGAGGACTATCTTTATCATACAGGTCATTTTGTACTGGTTGAATTTCCGGTGGAAGTTGAGCGGCTGTTAGCGGCTTGATTTACAGGAAACAGGATGTATTCTGTTATCATTCCGGATGCAGTATCCGTGCGGGGAGAACTGCTAGTATATGAAGTCCTTTTTCAAACTGCCATATTTATACCATTTTTTCTTTGAATTTTGCATTGTTGGCTGGCTGCCGCCAACTGTTGAATCCGGGAAAGGTATCCGAGGAGATTTTCCTGATTCGAGCTATCGTTACAGAATAGATACCAATAAAGTCGCACCCGGAGAAGGAGGTTTTCATCTTCATATTTTTCAGAGTGATATGGAAATTGCGAAGGTTAACGGCAGAGGCGGTTTTGTGAAAACTCATAAGGGAAATATCCTGCGAAAGCCGTCGCAACTGCCTCGTCCGGTGTTGCGAAATATTAACAAACTGATCCGTTATGTTCAGAAAAATTTTAGAAGGGAATAAGTATGGAACAGAAAGACAGTTACCATTACTACCGCATCGGGTTGGAATATTTTGAAAGCGGGGAACTTGAATCCGCACTGGAAAGTTTTCTCAGGTCTTCAGAGTCGGAACCCCATTTTAAAACCTGTGTGAGAACTGCTCATGTTCTGAGAGAACTGAAGCGGTTTGAAGAGGCAGACCGTTTTCTGGAACAGGCTTACCGACTGAACCCGAAAAATGACAAAACAGGGATTGAATATGCTGAACTGATGCTGAAACGGGGACAGACTTTTCCGGCGAAAAAGATTTTAAACGACATTATCCGGCGGAATCCCACATACGGACCTGCACGGAGACTGTTGACGGAACTTGTGAACGAGAATGATTTCCTAAAATATGAGGAATCTGTTCCGGTTCTGAAAATTCAGGCTGAAGCCAGTTGATATGATAATGCAAATTTTCTATCACATGGGAGATTTGTCAAACTTAAAACCATGAAATTTGAAATAATCGGCAAGATAGAGAATATTGAAATCATCAGTGCCGGAAGCAGTATCCGTGTTCTGGACTACTTGCAAAAAATATACGGAAGCGGGCGATGGCGAAAACTGAAGGGAGCCGCTTATGTCAGGCTTCCCAATGGCAAAATCAGGCATGTTGAACTCCATTGGTACGAAGCTCATGGTATCGGACGGAAAGATATAAAAATCAAACATTACCTGGACTAAAATTATGGATGCTGTCGGAAAAAAATTTGCTATATGTATTGATAACACAGATTATGAAGCATCGCTGATCAAGCGGAAAATATATGAAGTGATTCCGGATGACAAAGCAGTCAGAGACGACCTGATCAGGATTAAAGACGAAAGCGGCGAGGACTATCTTTATCATGCAGGTCATTTTGTACTGGTTGAATTTCCGGTCGAAGTTGAGCGGCTGTTAGCGGCTTGATTTACAGGAAACAGGATGTATTCTGTTATCATTCCGGATGCAGTATCCGTGCGGGGAGAACTGCTAGTATATGAAGTCCTTTTTCAAACTGCCAGATTTATACCATTTTTTCTTTGAATTTTGCATTGTTGGCTGGAGCTTGCAATTGCTGAGTGCTTTTTGGAAGCTGCCCTGGGAATGCATCATAAGAGGCTCTGCCTCGTATTTCACTTTAAAACCGGCTGGTTAAGCGAAATGTCTTGCAAGGCAGATCCTTGCGGAATGCATTCCGGGGCAGAAGCCCGGGAACGAGTAACATATTGAAGGACCGTATACGTAAGCTTCGTCGCAGAACTTATCGGGATGGTGGCGGGAGGAGGTTATCATAATAAAAGATGACGGTTCGGGTTTCAGATTTCAGGGCAATGATAGAAAACGGAGGGCTTGTAGAACAATTTTTCAAATTGTTTCAAACAATTTGAAAAATTGTTCTACTGCGATAGCTGGCTTCAGCCTTGCTTTCGCTTTCAGCCGGGGGATTGATCCGGATTGCTCCCCGATTTATAACGCATCAGGAGATTCACATATTGCCGCGTCAGGATGATCCTGGCAGACGACCGCTTCGAAAATGTAGGGTGGGTGGAGCGAAGCGTAACCCACCACATATCAGCGGTGGGTTACGCTTCGCTCCACCCACCCTACATTTCCTGCATCTTCAGGGATCGGGTATTTTGAAAGAAGGTCGGGATTGATCCGGATTGCTCCCCGGTTTATAACGCATCAGCAGATTCACATATTGCCGCGTCAGGGTGATCTTGGCAGACGATTGCTTTCAGTGCTTCGACCCGGGTTTTAAGATTATCATTTTCCGCTTTAAGCTCTTCAACTGCCTCAATTAACGGGGCTGCCAATCCGTCGTAGTTTACCGCCTTTGTGCCTTCCTCATCCTCAGAGGTGAAGACCAGTTCAGGGAAAACTTTCTCAACTTCCTGGGCGATTACGCCGAAAGATACGGCAGCCCCGCATCCGGGCTGTCCCCGTCAGTCGGGCGGTTAAGCTCTCAGATCGGGGTTCGTTCCTCACCCAGACCTGCGGGCTGCCTCAGAGAAATCGGATTTTTTCAATCAGACTTTATGCTTTAAAGTTAAAGTGCTATTCAATTTTCTGCTTGACAAACCGGGCTTTAATAAATAAAATATAGAATACAGTTTATATGACATGAACAGGGAGGAAAATCATGGAAACAATCGAACTCCTGACAGAGAAAGCCCTCCGACTTCAGCCGGTTGAGCGTATCCGGCTGGCCGAAGCTATTTTATACAGTCTGGACAAGCCGGATACAGATACAGACCGAATCTGGATTTCGGAATCGGAGAGCCGCTATGAGGCTTACAAACGCGGAGAGATTGACGCTGTTGACTGGGATACGATTAAAAAAAGGTATTCACATTGAAAATTCGCTTTCTTTCCCCTGCCAATAACGAACTGGACGAAGCTGTAAAATATTATGATCACCAGTTGCCCGGTCTGGGGCTGAGATTTTTTAGGGAATTAGGGAAGTGGATGCGGCTGTCGAAAGAATAAGATTCATGCCGGAAGCATGGGCAAAAATAGGCAGGCGGACACGGCGCTGTCTTGTAAAAGGTTTTCCTTATGCTCTTCTTTATATCCCGGAGTCGGATGAAATTCTTGTTACTGCCGTGGCTCATCTTCACAGGAATCCTGAATATTATAAAGACAGAATTTCATAATTTCACGCGGTGTGCAACTTTTAACTCACTGAGTTTTTAACCTGCCCTGAAAGGTCAGAGTGATACACCGCACGGGGTTTGAACCCCGTGAGAATATGCCGGAAGGCATGCTCCGAAGCCCGCAGATCGGGGTGAGGCATGAACCCCGACAAAACGGGTATTGTAATCCGGGCTGCTTCAGCTTTCAGCCCCGGCACTGATGCCGGGGGATTTATCCCCCGGCTGCTACTTACCCGTCCCTTCATATTTCAGGGCATGGAAATCATTCTGCCGACCCTGCGACACGGAAACCGACGAATTTGAGAGTAGTACTCCGACCTGCGCGGAATGCCGAGCGGCAGCCGAAATAACTATCTCGAAAGCAGCAGCCGCGGACAACATGCGCCTTTCCTGTCGCGGGACCGGCAGGGTCGGTGACACCGTCGGCAATATCAGCGGGAGAGAACAGACTCCACCGGTCCTGACACCATTCCTTCACATTGCCGTGCATATCGTAAAGCCCCCATGCGTTGGGTTTCAGTTGTGATCGGCAGATCATTGCCGTTTATATGAAAGTGTTTGCTATTCGGTGTTCGGTGTTTTGCTCCGAAAATAACTTGCCCGCGGTTTTCAGGACACGGATGAACACGGATCATTCCCAGTGATAAATCCTGTCCGGTTTTCCACTTACACAGACCATTTCTGCAATAAAATCCGTGCATATCCGTGTTTATCCGTGTCCCATATCGCTGTATTATTTCCCGGGGGTCTCTTATAACTATGAGCCATTAAAGCCCTGATTTGCTGACTCAGCGCGTAAATCAGGCACTTCTCCCCTGATATTTATTGCAATTTATGATCGTTGTGTTAATATGTTTTAGCCTTGGGAGCAGGAACGGAATTCTCCGGGGCAGCGGCTGCGGTCATGCATATAAGGCGGAAAATAAGATGGTTCCGGCTTGGCTTTCTCAGAAAAATATTCAAATTCATCATGCTGCATAAGGAGGAAAATAAAATGATTCCGACTGATCAGGGAAAAAGCGATAAACAGGATAAGGTGAAACACCTTGAAATTTATGTTAACCAGGGCCATTCGGATATCATAACCTGCGCGGCCTTCAGCCCTGACAGCAGATACATCCTGTCCGGCAGTAAGGACGGAACCCTTTTGCTGTGGGATTTTGTCTCGGACAAGGAAATCCGCAGTTTTGAGAAACACGATCATCCGCACCCGCCGACTTACATATTTTTCAGCCCCGACGGAAAATATGTACTGATCGGAGGCACGGGGTACGGCATAAAACTGTGGGAGGTGGATTCGGGAAAGATGATTGCTTATATGGGAGATTCCGATTGTACGGTATCCGGTCCTGATGGCAAATACGCATTGGCCGGGGGATCCGAGGATTCCGTCAAAGGACATTCGGAACCTGTCAACTGTTCGGTATTAAGTCCTGACGGCAAATATATTCTGTCCGGATGCGAGGGCAATCTCAGGCTGCATGACGCTGCATCCGGAAAAGAAATCCGTTCCTCATTCAAGGCAAAAGATATCATGGGCGAGTTCTTCAGCTACGGGGATAAATACCCCACTGGAAGAGAAAAGCGTTTAGTCGGAATGCCAGTTTTCAGCCCTGACGGCAAATACAGGCTGTTTCAACGCAAGGCCGGATATGGTAAATTCAGCGCAGTGATCTGTGAGACAGCATCGGGAAAAGAAATCAGCTCTTACGAATCCGGTCAGCAGACAAGGCTTCACGGGGTTTTCAGTCCTGACAGCAGATTTATGCTCCTCGGAGAATTTGTCAGAAGCAGCGGTAAGCCTGTGGGATCAGGACTGTATGATACGGCTTCAGGAAAAAAAATCTGCTCTTATGATCTTTTTGAAAACGGTTCTGCTATTTTCAGCCCGGACAGGAGGTATTTGGCGGTTTACGGAATCAAGGAGAATAGAAGAGATAGGAATGTTCTGAGAGTGGTTGAAACAGCATCGGGAAAAGAAGTCCGCTCAATGGGGCATCCGCTTCCCTTCGGGGCTGCGGATTTCAGTGATAACGGCCGATATATTCTGACATCAAGGTCTTATGTGTGCAGATTTAAAGAAATCTCAACACCGGAGGCATGGGATGCTGTTTCAGGGGAATTTGTCTGTCAGTTTCAGCCGTTTGTTCGTGATCCGTCTGCTTCTGAAAGGCTTATTCTGTCATTTCAGAGTAATAAATATTATTGGTATAAAAAAGAAGACTGGTATATCGGTTCCGTAGATCGCAGTCCTGATGAGAAATATTTCCTGATCGGACAACATAAGCTGTGGGATACGGATTTGGGAACAGAGATAGGAACTTTCAGAAAGTCCGACAGTTCGGTACGTTTCAGCCCTGACGACAGACTCGTCCTGTCCTTAAAAAATTCCGGTATGATCCTGTGGGATGTGTTTTTCGGAGCAAATATCCGAACATTCGAGGGGGATTACCGGGAAACATTCCGTTTTATATCTTTCAGTTCAGACAGCAGATATATCATGTCCGCAGGACTTGACAAGAAAACACTGAATATATGGGATGCTGATTCAGGAAAAGAAGTCCGGTCGTTCCGCGTGTGCCCGGACAACTCTGATAGCAATATAGAATCCGCAGCCTTCAGCCCCGACGGCAGATATGCCCTCACCGGGATGAGCAGCGGAGAGCTTATGATGTGGGACACGGATTCGGGAAAAGGAATCCGCTCATTCGGAAACCACCCGAACGGGGTCACTGCTGTTGCTCTGAGTCCTGACAGCAAATATGCCTTATCCCGGGACAGGGATTCCCTAATATTGTGGGATGCCGGTTCGGGGAAAGAAATCCGCTCTTATGAGGAAGCTTCGGGAGGTGAATCATCAGGATATACCCCTCCTGCCATATTCAGCCCGGACAGCAGATATGTTTTGTCAGGCAGCAACAGAAACATGAGGCTTTCGGAAACGGATTCGGGAAAGGAAATCTGCCGGTTTTACGCATTTTCCGATGAGGAGTGGATTGTCCTGACTCCCGGGGGATTTTATAATGCATCTCCCGGGGGGCATAAATACCTCGGTGTCCGTGTCGGTGATGATCTCCGAGGTATCGAAAACTATAAAGAAACTTTCTATCGCCCCGGGAAGGTTCGGAAGGCTTTGCAACAGTATAAAGAGGACATGGCCGGAATCAGCAAGCCCGTGACTCCGAAACCCCCGGTTCGAAAATCTTCGGAGCAGTATGAAAAAGACACGGGTCGGAACGGGTCGGAACAGCGCGGAGGAAACATTCCTCATGCCAGGGAGCCGGATAAGCCTGAGCGCGCTCACGGAAAACCCGAATTCATTACCCAGCTCGGGCATTTACGTGAAATCGAATGCGTTGCACTCAGCCCTGACGGGAAATATGCCCTGTCCGGCGGCTGGGACTGCATGTTAAAGCTGTGGGATGTGAATTCGGGCAGGGAAATCCGCTCGTTTGACACTGACCCGTCTTTTGTTATCAGTTCGGTTGCTTTCAGTCCTGACGGGAAATATGCCCTCTCAGGATCAGGGGCCATGCGGCTGTGGGATGTGAATTCAGGCAGGGAAATCCTGTCATACCAAGAGGATAAAGCTGATTATCATATTGATTCAAGGAAGGTTTCGGTGGGTGTGGTCAGAACCGTCGCGTTCAGCCCTGACGGAATGCACGCGCTGGCAGTAACTCCTGAAAGTCTTGAATTGTATGAAACAGGTTCGGGGAAAAAAGTCCGCACATTTATACCCGAAGGGTATTGGATATATTTTTATTCCGCAGCGTTCAGCCCTGACGGTAAATACATCCTGTCCGGCGGAGCAGATACAGTAAGGTTATGGGACGCGGATTCGGGAAAACAGATTTGGTTATTCGGAGGCGGAAAATATTTTTCCAGTTTTATAGAATCGGTTGCTTTCAGCCACGATGGCAGATATGCGCTGGCCTGCGGTAAAAATGTTTCCACATACCTGTTGGATATATCTTCAGGGAAAAGAGCCCGCTCATTTAGTGATAGTCATGCAGCCTCTGTTATTTTTACTTCGGATCCCAGACATGCCCTGCTTGGCGGATACGAACGGAAAAGCTTTCTGCTGGATATCTTTTTGGGAGAAAAATTCCGATCATTTGACGGACATCAGTCCGGTGTCAGGTCAGCGGTATTAAGTTCTGACGGGAAATATATGCTTTCCGGGAGTTGTGACAGGACCATGAAACTGTGGGAGGTGAGTTCGGGTAAGGAAATCCGAATGTTCCAAAGTGACGATTGCGGTGTCCGTTCCGCTGCCTTCAGCCCTGACGGAAAATATATCCTGGCCGGATATGATGATCATACCATTATGCTCTGGGAATCGGAATCAGGAAAGGGGATCCGCTCTTTCCCGGGGCATTCGGCCCCTGTCATTTCTGTGGCATTCAGTCCGAGCAGCAGTTACGTCCTTTCCGCGGGTAAGGACAGAACCCTGAGAGTGTGGGAGACGGATTCAGGTAAGGAAATACGGAATATTGAAGAATACACCGACGCAGTCACCGGTGTAATGAGTTCTGACGGCAGATATATCCTGTCCGGCAGGAAGCTCTGGGATCCTGATCTGGGTAAAATCATCCGATTATTTGAAAAACCGGGAGGCAAACGTCCTGTCCTTTCTCCCGCTTTCAGCCCTGACAGCAGATATGCGTTATCCGCAATTGATAACATCCTGTGGCTTTGGGAAACCGCTTCCGGGAAAGAAGTCCGCTCATTCAAAGGACATTCTTCGGAAATACTGTCCGCGGCTTTCAGTTCTGACGGCAGATATGTGCTTTCGGGAAGCAGGGATAAAACCCTGAACCTGTGGGCAGCGGATTCGGGTAAGAAAATCAAAACATTCCGAGGGCATTCGGATTCCGTCACTTGTGTGAGCTTCAGCCCTGATGGCCGGTTTGTCCTGTCCGGAAGCAATGATAATACCTTGAAATTATGGGAAGCAGATTCAGGCAGGGAACTTTTCACATTCCGCGGGCATTCCAAACCTGTCACTTCCGCTGCATATGATCCCCTGGGCCGGTTTGTCCTGTCCGGAAGCGAGGATCGGACCCTGAGGCTGTGGAGTACAGATTCAGGAAAAGAACTCTGCCGGTTTATCGCGTTCAAAGACGAATGGGTGACTCTTACGCCCGAAGGATATTATGCTGCTTCAGACAGGGGCAGCGATTGCCTCAGCATGTCCTCCGCCAGCACATCTTACGATACCAGGAGGTATATAAAATCGTTTAACCATCCTGAAAAGGTTCGGGAAAAGTTAGGCATACCTCCGAAAGTTCCCTTTAAGTCCTTTGGGAAGGAAAAGGAGCCTGTGTTTTCAGAGAGGAAATACAGGATTGAAAAAGTCTCCCGTCATACTTTGAAGATATACAGCAGGGAAACCGGCAGGGAGATTTTTTCTCACAGTATAGAGGATGATCCATTTGGCGGAGTTCACCGTGACTACGGGGAAGGGCGCGATTTCGCGGAAATCAGAGATTATGCGGTGAGTCCTGATGAAAAATATGTTTTATTAGTCATTGTGCATAATCTCGCCGGGCTGGAGCCGGGTGACGAACGGATAGTCAGATATTATTTCCATATGTTTGAGATAAAAACAGGTAAGCGCATGGAACATAAGCTTGAATCCGGTTCTCATCCTGATTTCACTTCTGACGGTAAATTCATCATTTCAGGAGCAATCCGCATGTCGGATTTTCAAGGAAACATTGTAAAAGAATTCAGAGATCCGGATTTGCCAGGAAGCTCTGATCACGTCCCGCCCTCAAAAACCAGGTCGACTATAATAAGTCTGGAAAAAGAATATGCCCGGGATGAACTGAGGCTTGAAAAAATGATCAGGGAAAACAGGGCATGGATTCGTCAGCATTCACCGCGGACAGACTCTCCGCAGAAAGACGGGGTGCTTTCATCGGAAGATGTTCAGGCAATAATATCAAAGTATGACCGGGATGAACCATATATGCCCGGAAGCCGTTTCAGGGACAACGGGGACGGAACCGTAACAGACCGGAAAACAGGGTTAATGTGGGACAAATCAGGAGGAGAGGAGGGCGCTTACAGGAAAGCCGGGGAATATATCGGGAAACTTAACAGGCAGGGATTTGCGGGTTATAACGACTGGAGAATCCCAATGCTTGAGGAACTGGTATCCCTGGTTGAGAGTAAAACTGTTGAAAACAGACTTAAAATTTCCCCGGTATTTGACGGAAAACTGTTTAAGTGCTGGAGTTCGGATGTGACATATTACTCGTCCGCGTGGTGCATATCTTATTCTTCCGGTGAGATATCATCCTATAGCCGCATCGCAGGTTTCAACCGGATCCACGCGGTTCGCTCTGCTGCAAAATCTCCTGACAGCAAATTGCTTTCGACACCGCATTCCCAGGAGCAGGGAAATAAGCCTTCAGAGTCAGCTAAAGGGGGCGGCCCCGGCAATACATCTTCAGACTCACCTAAAGCCGGCCCCGGAAACAACTCTCCGGAATCACTCAAAGTTGACCCCGGGAATACATCTTCAGACTCACCTCGGAAAAAGACATTCCGGAAAACAGTCAGCAAGGAAGAACTTCTCAATGAAATAAGACAGTTGTTAAATATTGATGATCTGAGTAAACTTGACAGGAAATCCGTCAAAAAAATTCTTGAACTGTTTGCCCGGAAACGTCTGGATGAAGCCCACATTAATGCAGTTATCGAGGCTGCTCCCCGGTTTCTCAGGTTCCAGTCCGAATTCCTTAAAACATTATCAGATGTTGCTGACGGACTGAATGTTCCCCGCGGCAATGTGTTGGAAAAGATACAGGGAAATCTGAAAAAAACATCGGATATATTACAAAATATCTCGGAAGAAATGGAAAAGGAAGACGGGCGGGCCAGACTTGCGGGTTACGCAATAAAAGCATTTGGCAATATGTTGAAATCCCGGAAAAAATGAGCATGTGGGTCGGGGTGAGGAAGGAACCCCGACATTTTAATTATTCCGAATTACAATACCCGTCTCTGTCGGGGTTCGTTCCTCACCCCGACCTGCGGGCTTCAGGCCAATGCTATGGTTCTGCTGAGGCCGTATAAACAATCAGTGGATCGAAAACTTTCGCAAGCAGTGGATTCCGGGTTAAAATCGGAAAACATCCGTTTTCCGATTTTCCCCGGAATGACAGTATGTTAAATTGTATGTTAAATTGTCATACGGATGTTTTTTAATTTTAACCCGGAATCCACTGTTTTCAAGGTTTACCGGAATCTTTTCGATCTGCTGACAATAACAAGTTAAATTCAAATGTTAAGGAGGTAAGATCAATGTCAGACGGACAGAATCAGAAATTTGTGAGACGACTTTTCCATTGTTTTATGCTGGCGGCCCTTGTGCATGTCATTATCACGGGGCAGGTGCTGGCTGACGGCTGCTTTGTCTGGGACAGGGGGGCCGATCTGAACGAGCCTTCCCAGAAGGCGATCATCCGGTGGGACGGCACCAGGGAGGTTCTGCTTCTCCAGGTCAGGTACGAAGGCCCTGCAGAAGATTTCGCATGGATTGTGCCTCTGCCTTCAAAGCCTGAAGTCACTGCCGTTGATGCGGACAAAAGCCCTTTTGCGGAAATCAGCCGTTACACCCAGGAACGCGTAAGGTGGGGCCGGGCCTTTCGCGAATCAGGAAGAGACTCGGAAAGGACTGAGGTCACTGTGCTTGATCGCAAGGTCGCAGGTGTCTATGACATTGCCGTTCTCTCCTCAGGCGACGCAGGCGCGTTAAGCGGATGGCTGAACAAAAACGGCTTCGCGTTTCCCGCATCACGGGCAGATGTGCTTGAACACTACACAAAAAAGAAGTGGGTTTATGCGGCGATGAGAATTGACAGGAAATCGCTCGGAAAAGATGAGATATCAAAGCTCAGAACCGGGGAACTCCAGCCGATCCGCTTCTCATTTCCGGCAACTGAGATGGTCTATCCCCTCAGGATATCCTCTGTCAACGCCGGCAAAACCGAAATCCTGCTTTATGTGCTTGCCGATGCACCCATGGTGGTAAAAAATGATCATAAGAAAGAGGGATTCTCGATAGATCATAACCTTGTGGAACTCAGAGAGTTTCAGGACCATGAATACGGCACATACAGGAAGATTATGAAGGGAGAACTTCCCCTGACACGGAAGGCCCTGGGCATACCTGCTGATACCAGACTTTCATTATGTAAGTACAAAGATGAGTATGACGCCAGGGAAATGACAGATGATCTTGTTTTTGAACATTTCGAACCGCTGCCGTATCTCATAAAAAGGGCGAACATGCATCGTTTTTATCGGGAGATATTAGCCGGAATTTATGGGGAGATATTAGTTAAAAATGCGGTTAAATATCTGATTATGCTGGCAAAAGATGAGGATCCGGATGTCCGAAGCTTTCTGGCATGCAATCCGAACACTCCGGCTGACATTCTGATTATGCTGGCAGAAGATGAGTATTGGTATGTTCGGACGTGTCTGGCAGGCAATCCGAACAGTCCGGCTGACATTCTTAAAAAGTTGACAAATGATCACGTTCCGTATGTCCGGAAGTCTGTGGCAGACAACCCTAACACTTCGGCTGACATTCTGATTATGCTGGCAAGAGATGAGAACTCGGAGGTCCGAAGGTCTGTGGCAGGCAATCCGAACAGTCCGCCTGACATTCTGATTATGCTGGCAAAAGATGAGTATTCGTATGTCCGGTTTTTTGTGGCAGGCAATCCGAACACTCCGGCTGACATTCTGATTATGCTGGCAAAAGATGAAAATTCAGATGTCCGAATATCTGTGGCATGCAATCCGAACACTCCGGCTGACATTCTGATTATGCTGCCAAAAGATGAAAATTCGGATGTCCGAATATCTGTGGCAGACAATCCGAACAGTCCGGCTGACATTCTGATTATGCTGGCAAAAGATGAGGATTCGGATGTCCGGAGGCCTGTGGCAGACAATCCGAACACTCCGGCTGATATTCTGATTATGCTGGCAAAAGATGAGTATTCGTATGTCCGGTGGTCTGTGGCACGCAATCCGAAAACTCCGGCTGACATTCTGATTATGCTCGCAAAAGATGAGGATTCGGGTGTCCGAAGCTCTGTGGCAGGCAATCCGAACAGTCCGGCTGACATTCTGATTATGCTGCTGGCAAAAGATGAGTATCGGGGTGTACGATGGTCTGCGGCAGGCAATCCGAAAACTCCGGCTGACATTCTTAAAAAATTGACAAATGATCACGATCCGGAGGTAAGAAAAAAAGCATTTTCAAATCTTAAGAAACGCGGGGTGAAACCTTATGCAACCGAATAGGCCTGTGCCTGGCTGACAAAACCAGAAACATTCAAATCTGGAATTCCGAATGGGGCTGGCCTGGTAACGGATTTTCTTGCTTTTATAAGCAGGCAGGCTGAGGCGAGGAGCGAACCCCAACATCCCAAGTTACAATACCCGTTTTTGTCAGGGTTCGTGCCTCACCCAACCTGCGGGCTACGGTTTTATCCTCGTCAGAAAGCTTTTTCCGCTTCCCTGAACTGCTTATTAAGAAGTTCCCGGTCTTCAACAATCCCTGCCGTAACGGGCAGTCGCTCCCGGAAAAGGCGGCTGAAGAGCGATTAAAAAATCACTTGATCTGCCAGGAATATGCCTATATATAGGGAAGAATACCCGCTTTTTTTAAAGGCAGAAAATCGTATCTGAATCAGAGAACGTAGTTTTCTTTATATGTTGTGGTTAAAGCTGCACACAGAAATTCCGCAAAAGGGAGAATATGACTGATAAAAAAAAGAAAAAGCAAGCTGCGGACCCCGCTAAATTCAGGGGCACAGACGAACCCTTTCTGCGGCTGATGGGAATAGGAGGCCCTGCGGTGCTGAAACTGCTGGGGGTCTCACCTGACGAAGCCGAAGAATACACTTTCAGATCAGTAGTTTTAAAGGAAAGGCGACTCGAACCTGACACAGAAGGAATCCCCCTGCTGGAAGGACACGGCAGAAAAGCTTATATCGAATTCCAGGGTTATTCCGACAAATTTATCCGCTACAGGCTTGTTTCAAAAATAATGCTGGCATGTGCCCAGGACGGGTACAGGAACAGGGTTGTTGCCGGGATAGTCTATACAGATGAAGCTTACAAAAAAGCGGCTCTTCCTGTGAAGGCACTCGGCGAAAACGCGGGTGAGGAAATCCTGAAATCGTTTAAGGAAATTGTGCTGACAGATTACGCAGAAGCGCAGCTCACCGAAACTGATCCCAGGCTTATCGTGCTGTCTCCTTTCACTGTTTCCCCGGAAGAGGAAAAGACCGGGGTTCTTTCCAGGGGCCGCAGGTGGAAACAGGAAATATGCAGGACATATCCTGAACATTCGGCCAGGGACGCACTGAATATAACAGGCCTGTTTGTTATGAACAGGTTCCGAAATATAACACGGGAGGAGGTGATTTCAATGCTGGATTTTGACCTTGCTGATACAGTGGCGGGACAGCAGATTTTTCAAGAAGGCATCATGACAGAGGCCAGGGATATGGTGATCGAAGCCCTGGCAGAGCGTTTTGTATCAGTGCCTTCGGATATCAGGGATGAAGTGTGTTCTGTGGGACAGCATGATGCTCTGAAAGAACTTCTGCGCCATGCAATTCGGAGCTCTGATATTGAAGAATTCAGAACGGTTCTTTCAAAGGTTTCATAAATCGGGGTTTGGTTGTGTTTTGTTGTGACCGTTCCCATGATCGCAGTCACATATCCGTTTTTGTCGGGGTTCGTGCCTTACCCCGACCTACGGGCTAAAACCGGCGACCCCGGCAATAAGCCTTCGGGCCGCCCCGGGAATACATCTTCAGACTCACCTCGAAAAAAGACATTCCGGAAAACAGTCATCAAATCCTGTGAAGCAGGTATATGCGACTGATGCAAACGCTATGAGGACTTTATTTTCAAACGGGTGAGATTCAGACCTGAGCATTATCCTGATGCATCATTGGAGCAAATAAGCTCGGCAAGAAGACTTCATAAACAGCGAAGTTGTCCGGGTGCGATTTACCTCGCAGGTGTCGCTGTGGAATGTCTCCTGCCGGGCGCATTTACAACTTGGGGAGGGACGACTGAAAAGCTTTTTTTCAGTCGTCCCTCCGGGACGTGATGATTCGGAATACTCACCCGGCAATGAATTGCCGGGCTATTTTCAGAAGTCCCTCCGGGACTGAAAATCACTCCCCAGACTTGTAAATACGCACCCAAATAAATTCCAAATTCCAAATAAATTTCCAAATCCCAATACCAAATGCCCAAGACTGAATTTTCAGTCATTGTGATTTGGAATTTGTGATTTGTTATTTTTGTATGAATACATATCCGGCACCCCACACTGTTTTGATAAACTCCGGTTTTTTAGGGTCATCTTTTAATTTCTGGCGCAATCTGCTCATTGTAATGTCAACGGATCTGTTGAATGCCTCACATTCCATACCGCGCAGTTCTTCAAGGATCTGGTCACGGTTCAATACCTTGCCTGCATTTTTGACGAGTAATGACAATGCAGCAAATTCATTGGTCGTCAAATCAACTGATTCATCATCCAGGTGGACAGTATGCTTCTGGAAATCAATGGTCATCCTCTCAAATTCAAGGATTTCGGTTTGTTCCAGATGCTGGGTTCTCCGCAGGACAGCCTGGATGCGGGCCACCAGTTCTCTTGGTTCAAACGGCTTGGGAAGATAATCATCAGCCCCGAGTTCCAGTCCCGCAATTTTGTCCATCAGTTCGCCCCTGGCTGTCAGCATGATAATCGGAATCGTATATTCCGCACGAATGGCTTTGCACACCTCAAAACCGTTCATGTCAGGAAGCATGACATCCAATATGATAAGATCAGGAGAAGCGGTTTTAATCTTTTTCAAACCCTCCTTCGGATGCACGGCTGTCAGCACATTGAATCCGAAATCGCCCAGGAAACTATTAAGCAGTTGGTTCAGCCTGCTGTCGTCGTCTATAATCAGAATGGTTGTTTTCATTTTTTTATCTTTGTTTGTCTGAATCCATGATTCGCAGGATTAAATGCTCATGATCAGTCATGAAAATGTATTTTAACGTAACATCTTGTAAATCAATCTAATAATGAGAATACGAGTTGTAGGGTGGGGCTTGCCCCACCAAGATTGATTATTTTTATTATATCATTTAAAATGACATTGGTGGGGCAAGCCCCACCCTACAACCTGACATGCTGAAAATCCTAAGAATCCTTTAATCCTGACCATCCGAGTTCAGATAAATGGCCGAAACTAAGTGCTGTGTTTCATAAATAATGTCCGGGTCGGAAAGGACACAATGTAACGTAATCTTTCAGATTGCGCTCTCCGCTTTGTTTATCCGTGCGCAATCTGAAAGATTACGTTACAGACGGGCCGTGTAATTAATCCGGACATTATTTCTGAAACAGAGTACTAATACTAAGATCAGTGCTTCGGCGTGAGTTCAGCCGAGCGATTGGCAAATCCGAAAAAAGTCCTCGTTCCCAAACTCCGTTTGGGAACGCGATTGCCCGCAAAACTCCGGTTTTGCATGTCTGCAAACAGAGTTTGCCTGGCAAGTGTGTTCCCAAACGGAGTTTGGGAACAAGACCGAATAAAAATAATCAGCCTTGGTAGGGCAAGCCCCACCCTACATTTTCATGATCGGGTGATCGCAAAGCAAGCTTTGCACTCCAAACGTCTGACCGAGCTTTTATCACATCCGAATCCCAAATCCAAATAAATTCCAAAATTGAGATTTGAAATTTGAGATTTATTTGGAATTTGTTTTGAGATTTATTTCAAAAAAATCCCTTCTCCGAATTGCAAAACCCGGAATTCAGATCGCGGTATGTTGTATTTTTTTAATGCATCAGCCAGATCATGCTCGTGCTGGTCAACGGTCTGCTCCGGGTGTTCGGCAAATGTGCCAAAATGCATTCCCACGCTTTGTGCTGCTTTCAGAATCATATGCGCCTGTACGGCATCATCAGGATTCATATGCTGGTTTTTCATGAACCAGCGGGCTTCATAACTTCCGATGGGAAGGATGGCAAGTTTTATTCTGGTAAATCGCCGGCCGATATCACGGACAAACTTCCCGAAAGCTGTGTCGCCTGCGTAGTAAACCTGGCCGCCGGGACTTTCTATGACATAACCGCCCCACAAAGTTGCATTTTCGCTGAAAGGCCCCCTGCCGGACTGATGCCGGGCAGGGACAAAGGTAAACGTCAGATCCGTATCCCCGGGAGTGAACGACTGCCACCAGTCCATTTCCTCAATATGAGAAATCCCTTCGTCGTCCAGATGAGAACTGACTCCCAGTCCGACGAGAAAAACGGGGCTGTCGCGTCTGACAAGCTTTTCAATTGTGGGTTTGTCCAGGTGGTCATAGTGATCATGGGAAATAAGCACATAATCTATCCTGGGCAGATTTTCCATAGGCACACCGGGAGCGCGGACACGTTCGGGGCCAAGCCAGCTCGTGGGCCCGACCCGCTTTGACCAGACAGGGTCCGTCAGGATATTCAAATTATCCATCTGTATCAGCAATGTCGCATGGTTTATAAATGTGACCCGGAGGTCGCCTTTGCCGACTTTTTCAGGCGGCGCGGGCTGTTCAGGGTCTTCGATCTGATCAGGCCAGTCAACGGTGTCCATTTCCCAAAACCATTTCAGCATATCTGTGAATGAATGGCCGGAAGGCTCGGGATTGTAAAATTCTGAACCGTCAAAATGATCTGAAACCGGGCCTTTGTAAGCTGCACCGCACGCGCTTAAATATATGGCTGCGAGAATTGAAAAGAGAAGCGTGTTTAAGTTTTTTTTCATAGATAAATCTCAAATTCCAATATCCAAATTCCAAGTAAAAGCAGATTGAAAAATACTCTGGAACGCTCCAGGCGGATTGACAAATCCGCCTGAAATGCTTGAGATTTGCCAATCCCAAGCGAGCTTTTCCGAGCTATTTTCCATCTACTGAATATCTAAATCCCAAATTTCAAATCTCAGATTCCAACGGGGCAACGGACAACGGACAACGCCGGTTCAACCTCTTCCCGTGAGGGCCATTCGCCTGTTCTGAGTCTATGGAAAACCCGGCGCAGGTCGTTTAATATGACCAGCATGCCGGGGAGCAGCACAAGTGTCAGGATCGTCGCAAATGCTACGCCTGCTGCCATTGACACAGCCATCGGAATGAGAAACTGGGCCTGGATGTCGGTTTCCAGTATGAGCGGGGAAAGTCCTCCCACGGTGCTGACTGTGGTGAGAATGATGGCCCGGAAGCGGCGGAGTCCCCCGTTTTGCACGGCTTTGAAAAACTCATCTCCGTTTGCAAGATTCCCATTGATGCGTTCTATGAGGACAATGGCGTCATTGACCACCACGCCTGTGAGTCCGACCATTCCGAAAATGCTCATCAGGGAAAGCTCGTACCCCAGTATGAGATGCCCCCATATGCTCCCGATGATTCCGAAGGGGATCATAAAGAGAATGAGAAAAGGCTGCACATAAGAGCGAAACATGGTGGCTATGACAATGAACATCCCGATCACCGCAAGGGGAAATCCTATAATAAGCCCACCTACAGCATCTTCCATGTGTTCCTGTTCACCTTCAAACGATACATCTGTCTCCGGGTACTGATTCTTCAAACCGGGGATGAATGTTTCGGAAATATCTGAAATAATATCGTCGGAATTGGCGGTTTGCTTATCAACAGCAGCCGTGACTGTCACGCATCTCATGCTGTCAACCCGGTTAATAGTTGAATATCCCGGGGAAAACTCGACATTGGCAACGGAAAGAAGCGGAACCTCATGCCCGTTCTTTGTCCGAATGCGAACTCGCTCAAGGTCCGAAATATGGCGGCGTTCATCACTGACATAACGGACCTTCACCCTGACGTCGTCCCTGCCCCGTTGCAAACGAACTGCTTCCTTTCCGTAGAATCCCGCATGCATCTGTGTTGCAAGGTCGTTAAGGGTCAGGCCCAGTGTCCTGGCTTCGGGCTTCAGTTCAAAGCGCAGCTCATTTTTTCCAGAAGAAAAATCCGAGTTAACCTGGGAAACCCCTCTGATTCCCCTGAGGTGAGCCATCAGTTTATCCGCGGCGCCCAGGATATCTTCCAAGTCATGACCTCTGACCCATAGTTCAATATCCTCGCCCCCGGGGCCTTCTTCCAATGCCCCGAATTTTATATATTCAACCCCGGGGACGGGCCCGACTGCTTTTTCCCATTTTAAGGAAAGGTCTTCTGAGCGAATATCCCGCTTTTCAGATTCGATTAATATGGCTCGGACAGTGCCGACATTAGGGCCTGATTCCGTGTCATCCGAATCTTCGCCTATTGTCTGGCCTATGACGGTGAGCCGGTTTTTGATAAGCGGTTCGCCAGTGCGGGTCCGTGTTTGTGCGGCAATACCGGAAAGCGCGGATTCAAGCTTTTCAAGGGCCTGATGCGTCACCTTTGAAGGCGTTCCGCTGGGAAACTTCACTGTTGCATCAATAATAAACGAGTCCGTGGATGGCAGAACCTCGAATTTCAATATCCCCCCCAGGAGCAGTCCGATGGTCAGAAGGAAGATACATATAGCAAAGCATATGGAAATATAACGCCACCGGAGAGCCTTATCCAGCACGGGGGCATATACATGCTTTGCCATACGTTCCGGCAGGCTCCTGGTCAGATGGTGAAACTTCTCAATCCGCGGGAAAAGCGAGATCTTTTTTTTCTTAGTAGCAGGGTCTGCACTGTGGCTGAGATGAGCAGGCAGGAGAAAGATACATTCCACAAGGGAAACCACCAGGCACGGGATGACCACCATTGGCATCACGGCTATGAACTTGCCGATAATGTCGGTGAGATATGCCAGGGGGATAAAAGCCATAATGGTGGTCAGGATTGTTGCAGTAACAGGCATCCCGACTTCGCTCACGCCGCTCACAGCAGCCTCGGGGCCGGGCAGTCCTTTGCTGCGATGGTAAAAAATCGCTTCACCCACCACAATGGCGTCATCCACCACAATTCCCAGCACTAGGATCAGCCCCCCGAGGGAGATCATGTTGACAGTTCCTCCCATTGCCCAGAGAATAACCAGCGCGCCCATGATGGAAACGGGTATGCCCATGCCTGCCCAGAAGCTCAGGCGGAAATCTAGGAACATCCATAAAAGCAGAAGTACCAAGCAAAGCCCCATGATCCCGTTCTTAACCATGAGATTGATACGTGAGCGCAGTTCGTCAGTTGTATCGTAAAGAACACCGAGCCTGACGCCTTCAGGCAATATCTGCTGTTTTTTTTCAACATACTCGTGTATGGCTTCTGATATGGCTATGGCATCATCTTCCGGGGTTTTGAAAATATCAACCGTTACCGCTCTTTCTCCGTCAACATAATTGGCGACAGTGTCTTCCGCAAATCCGTCCCGGATATCCGCCACCCGGTCCAGGGTGATGATTTCTCCCCCGGGTTTGGCAAGAACAACAAGAGATGCCAGATCAGAACCTGTATATTTGCGTCCCAGGGTTCTTATGCGAATATCTTCATCTTCGGTGCGGATTGATCCGCCTGCCATATTGATATTGCCTGACGAAACCGCATGAGCCACGTCATCAAAAGAAAGCCCGTATTCTCTCAGGCGCTGCTCGGAAACCTCGATACTGATTTCATATTCCCTGGTCCCGGATATCTCAATCTGTGAAACCCCGGCAGCCTGGCGTATTTCATCTTTTACCCGTGCTGCCAGTTCCTTGAGCCTGTTCTCAGGCATATCCCCTGCCAGGAAAAGCTTCATCACTTCTTCCTGGTGGATCATTTCCGTTATCAGCGGTTTTTCCGCGTCCCGGGGAAAAGTGGAGATTGCCCCGATCCTGCTGCGAACCCTGTCTATGACATCGGATGTTTCATAATTGCTCATCACGGTGATCGTTGCGGTTGCGCCATCTTCTCCGGAAGTGGTTGTATATTGCCTGATCCCCGGCATTCCTTCCAAGGCATCCTCGATTTTCCGGGTGATCCCTTCCTCAACTTCCTCGGGATCAGCCCCGGGATATTGCACTGAAACCTGGATTTCGTCCATTGAAACATCAGGAAGCACCTCCCTGACCATGAATATCAGGGCCATTCCGCCTGCTGATAATATCAGGATGAGGACGATATTGGCGAACACTGTGTTTCGGGTGAATGCGGTTAGTATTTGTTTCATTTTTTTCCTCGGTATATTGATCTTCAGGTGGAGTTCAAAGCTTGTTTTGTGCGTGCGTGATTCACATGACCTCACGGTCATGAACGGCACATTTCCAAAAACCGGGAGACTCTCGTTCCCAGGCTCCGCCTAGGCTCCGCCTGGGAATGCATCTCAGGAGGCTCTGCCTCCTGTTCAGGACTAAAATCAATCAGAAATGTTCAAGGCGGAGCCTTGCAGAATGCATTCCCAGGCAGAGCCTCACTGCCATTAAGTTAAGAGTCGGAGCGACCTGATAATGAGGCATAACTTACTGAAATAACATCTTCGTCAGCGGGCTGCGTTCCTTAACTTAATGGCAGTGAGG
>JAUCGG010000248.1 GCA_030378015.1 Desulfococcaceae bacterium HSG8 | reverse complement strand
TTAAAAGGAGAATGGAAAGAATAACATGTATCAGCACCCAAAATCAAGTATCAATTCATTTGCGACGAACCATAGTTTGTTTTTTTCAACCACGCATCCAAATATGAAATTTTTCCACCCAGCTCAAGAGCTTTTCCGGTGCATGGGCTTTTTTCCATTCCCCGGCAGCATATTTGTTTGCTTCCGCGAGTGTGGGGTAGATGTGAATTGTGCCCAGGATTTTATTCAGCCCCAGTCCGTGCTTCATGGCAAAAACATACTCAGCGACGATATCACTGGCGTGGGCCCCGACAATTGTGACCCCGAGAATTTTATCCGTGCCCGGTTTTGTGAGAACTTTGACATAACCATGATCTTCAGAATCCGCAATAGCGCGGTCCAGATCATCAATCCCGTAAACAGTAACCTCGTGATCAATGTTTTTCTCCTTAGCGTCCGACTCATTCAGCCCGACCCTGGCAACTTCAGGATCAGTATAGGTTGCCCAGGGAATCACCCGGTAATCCGCGGCAAATGACCTGATTCTTCCGAACAGTGCGTTCATCGATGCATACCATGCCTGGTGTGCAGCCACATGCGTAAACTGATAGGGTCCCACCACATCACCGGCACAGAAAATATTCGGGAAATTTGTCTGAAGAAGTTCATTTGTCTGAATCGTACCTCGCGGGGTCAGTTCCATCCCGAGTTCTTCCAGGCCGAATCCTTTTGTATTTGCCACTCTCCCCACGGCAACAAGAATTTCGTCAAATTCCACATTAACATCTTCCCCGTTGTGTTCGCAAACCAGGATTTTTGTATCATTATCAGTGAGCACCGATTTGGCTTGATGATTCGTTAATACGCGAACTCCTTCTCCTTCCAGCTTTTTCCTGATCAGTTCCGCAACATCCGCATCTTCCCGCCCCATGAGTTGTGGCAGCATTTCCACCTGTGTAACCTGGGATCCGAACCGCGCAAATGCCTGGGTCAGTTCGCAGCCTATAGGTCCACCGCCCAGCACAGCGAGCCGTTCCGGGAGTTCCCGAAGCTCCCATACATTATCCGAAGTAAGATATCTCACCTCCTCTATACCGGAAATCGGGGGGATAAAGGGACATGCCCCTGTTGCAATCACAATGCTGCGTGTGGTGATGGTTCTGCCGTCCACCTCTACAGTATAAGGAGAAGTGAGTTTTGCCTCCCCTCGGATGCAGTCCACGCCCAGCTTGGTGTAGCGTTCTGCTGAGTCATGAGGTTCGATTTTCTGAATAACCGTCCGAACCCTCTCCATGACCTGTGCGAAATCAAATTCAATATCCCCGTTGCTGAAACCGAAATCCTTTGCCCGTGTCACATATGATCGTATCTTCGCGGAACGGAGCAGTGCTTTACTAGGTACGCATCCGGTATTCAGGCAGTCGCCTCCCATTTTATGCTTCTCAATCAACGCAACTTTTGAGCGAACCGCTGCCGCTATATATGACGCCACCAGTCCTGCCGCTCCTGCACCGATCACCACAAGATTGTAGTCAAACTTCCCGGGCCGGGGATAGTTTGCCAGCACCTTGTGTGCCCGGATAACAGCCACCACGCGTTTCGCAACCAGTGGAAAGATGCCCAGGAGGACAAATGAAAAAATAAGCCCGAGCGACAGGATTCCGCTGGCAGATTCAATCTGGCCGAACTGGGTTCCGGCATTCAAATAGACAAATGTCCCGGGCAGCATGCCTACCTGGCTGACGATATAGAAAACAAGGGTGCGGATTGGGGTAAGCCCCATCACGAGATTAATGACAAAAAAAGGAAAGAGGGGAACCAGGCGCAGGGTGAACAGGTAAAAGGAACCGTCTTTCCTGATGCCCTCATTGACGGCCTCCAGCTTATCCCCGAACTTGTTCTGCACATAATCTTTCAGCAGGAAACGGGAGACTAGGAAGGCGAGTGTCGCGCCGATGGTGCTTGCAAAGGAAACCATCAGCACACCCATCCATATGCCGAAGAGAGCGCCGCCTGCCAGCGTCATTACTGCTGCCCCGGGCAGGGACAGCCCGGTTACCAGGATATATATCCCCATGTAGATGGTGATGGTGAGCAGTCTGTGATCCGCATAATATGCCTGGAACATCTGCTGCCGGGATTTGAGATATTCAAAGGTAAGATACTGTTGCAGATCAAGTGCAAAAAAAATACATACAAGCACCGCAACCGTCAGTATTACAATCAGTTTGGACGATTTTATCTTCATATTCACCCTTTTTTATCTGTTTTAACTGAATATTTTTATGCCGGGATTAAAAAACGATTTTTTCATGAGCATTTATGCTCGTTGATCCGGTGAATCCATCTCGTCACTTGGTCATTCAGTTCGCCCCAGATAAAGCCGGAGGTGATATCCACCGCCAGGATATTGTTCAGGGAATCTTCATCGGAGATCACCTCTCCCATTTTAACGGCCTGTCTGATAACCGCGGTGATATAGAAGGGATTGCCTCCGCATCTGTCCGCGAGCACCGAAGCCATGATTTCCGAGATTTCCGCCTTGTGATATACGGCCGCCCTCAATGCAAGCTCCTTTCCCCAGTAGCCGGACATGGCCTCGATGACCTTGCTTCCGAACAGCGATCCCCAGGATGCTCATGGCGGATCCGGTGACAAAATGGGGGCAGGTGGGAGATTCCACAGCCTTCTGCATGTATCCCAGGATTTCAAAATCATAGTGGGGCATAAGTGTGTTCTGAAACTCGTCCAGGAACATCACAATCGTCGAATCATCAAAATCCGAGACCCTGCGCGGGATCTCAACAGCATCCTGTTGTGGGAGGTATGTCCCCCTTTTCACAATTGAATCATGCCAGTCCATCATCCAGTCCAGGGTTTTTGAGAAAGGAAACAGGGGTCTTGCTTTCTCAACCAGTGAAAGGAGCCTGTCCTCCTTAGGTTCCATTATCACCAGTTCCGGCTGTCCGGTAAGGAAAGCGACGTAATAACGCATGAAGTTTTCCAGGTAGTCCTTGGCAAAGCTCCGGTCATCCCTAGGCGCATCCGGAAAGCTGTAATAGACTGGCACGACCGCCTTCGGATCTCCCGGGGCCTGTCCAAAGAAAAGCCGGTTGACCACCCGCTTGAATATCTCTGTCTTCCCCATGCGGCGATTGCCCAGCAACACAGTTGAGACAGTTCTCCGTTCCGCAGCAGCAAGGGCCGCCTTGTAAAAATACCCGAGAAATTCCTCCCGATCCGTATAAACCTCTTTCGGCACAATTGGTTTGACGACCCAGTCGGTGTTATTTTGAGATTTCATCTGATCTCCTTTTCCGGGGGGATCAATCTCCGGGGGATCAATCCCCCGGCTGAAAGCGAAAGCAGCCTGAAGGCAGCTAACATAACAGATCATAGCTGGCTTTAGCCTGCTTCAGCTTTCAGCCCTGACATTGATGTCAGGGCATTGATGTCGGGGCATTGATGCCGGAAGCCTGATAATAAACGTCGAACCTTTCCCTTCCTCCGATTTAACTTCAATCTGGCCGTGATGCTGGTCAATAATCTTCTTTGTCATCATCAGCCCGATGCCGGTGCCTCGTGTACCTTTGGTACTGAAAAAGCTCTGGAATATTTTATTTCGGGTGTCTTCATCCATTCCGCACCCATTATCTGTTACCTGGTATTCAACCCCCCATTCCCCCGTGCCGACTGTCCTCACCAGGACTCTTTTTTCCTTACGGGCATCTGCTTTGCAGGCGTCCAGGGCATTTGTTACAAGGTCCAGGATACAGCGGTGAATTCCTTCGGGGTCAAAACAGAAATCCTCCAGTTCGGTGCCCAGGTCTGTTTCCAGGTCAATCCTGCTCTCTTCAGCGCGGGGTTTCATCAGGCTTATTACCTCTTTTACCGGATCATTGGGATGACACACGCTATAGCTGATATCCGAGGACTTGCCGTAATTGAGAAGGTCCAGGGACAGGTTCCTGATTTTGTCCACATTTCCTTTTACCATTTCCCATCCCTGGAGCAGATATTTTTTATTGTCCAGTTCTATCCCCTTTTCCAGAACAAATATACCGCCTTTCAGTCCGCCGGCGATGTTTTTTATGCCATGTGACAGGCCCGAAACCGTTTCGCCAACGGCCGCCATTCTTTCCGCATCAACAAGCTGTTTTGTTTTTTCCTCAACCAGTTGCTCAAGATTTTCAGTATATTCTCTGAGCTGCCGGCGCATAAATATTCTTTCTTTTGCCCGCTTCAGGGCGATTTCCAAGGCATCTTCATTGAAAGGTTTGGTAACAAAATCCGTTGCTTCAAATTTAAGGCTTTTTATTGCCAGATCCATATCCCCGTGACCGGTAATCATAATCACTTCTGTATCAGGATTTTTCTGCTTGATCTTCTGAAGAAGCGTTATGCCGTCCATGCCCGGCATCTTAATGTCACTGAGAACAATGGGCGGATTTTTTTCTGAAAAAATGTCCAGTGCATCTTCCCCGTTTTCTGCGGTAAGCACCTGATATCCGATATCTGCCAGGGATATTTCAAGAACATCCCGGATATCTTCCTCATCATCTACCAGTAAAATTAAGTTTTCCATTGGTTGCTGTCCTGCTCAGTTAAAACCAAACCACGAATCACACGAATTTGGTTAAATATAACGATGTCTGTGACCGCACATCACGAAAAGAGTTCGTGTTATTCGTGGTTTCATGATGTTTGTAAGGGATTTCCTTAGTGCTGTGTTTCAGAAATAATGTCCGGGTTAAATTACGCGGCCGTCTGTAACGTAATCTTTCAGATTGCGCCCGGATGAACAAAGCGGTGAGACGCAATCTGAAAGATTACGTTACATTGTGTCCTTTCAACCCGGACATTATTTATGAAACAAAGCACTAAGAAATAAAATACCAGTGTTGCTCGCGGGGGATTGACAAATCCCCCGCCGCGGGGTTCGGATTTGTCAATCCGAACCGAGCAGGAGGTGCCGTTTCCCCGAACCGGGTATATTATTTATTGGGAGTTCTCTAACTGTTTTTGTGCGGATGCCGGAAGTTCGATTATAAAACAGGCTCCTTCGTTCTGATTCGGCACTGCGCGTATATCTCCTTTGAAATCCTTTACAATGCCGTAGCTGATTGAAAGGCCGATCCCCGTGCCTTTTCCCACTTCTTTTGTGGTAAAAAACGGCTCAAATATCTTCTCCGCTATGCCTTCGGGGATGCCGGTACCTGTATCACATATCTCGATGATTACTTTGTCCTCTTCGGATCTTGTCTTAAAAACGATCTTTTTATCACCTGGCTGATAGGTAGCTGGCCATTTTTCCTCAATAGCATCTCTTGCATTGATGAGAAGATTTACAAAAACCTGCTCCATACGGTCGGGATCAGCCATGATCACGGGGATATCCTGATCAATGTCCCAGGCCACCTCGATCCCTCTTAATTTTAATTGCTGGCTGAACATTTCAAATGCTTTTTCCAGCACAATATTCACCTGAACCTTTTCCAGCCCCATGTCGGATTTTCGGGCAAATTGGCGCATGTGATTGATTATCTTAGAAGCACGGGCCACATTTTTATTGATCTTTTGTGACATGATGAGGAGCGGATTGCTTTTATCTTCACTGTCCTGGCCAATTTTTTTCATCAGGAAAGAACTTGCTGTATTGATGACGGTAAGCGGCTGATTCAGTTCATGGGCAACGCCGGTTGCCATCTCCCCGAGAGTTGCCATCTTGCTGGCATGTAACAATTGCTGTTCAGCTTCGAGCCGTTTTGTGATATCACTGGTTGCAACCAGGAAAACTTTCTGTCCGAGATACTCCGTCGGCGAGACCCATATATCCGCAAAAAGCGTTTTGCCGTCTTTATTTCTTTGTTTTACCTGGTTTATTAAAACAGACCGTTTCAGTTCCGAAGCGTATCGGTTCTTTTCCTCCTCCATGAACATATCCGGAAAATAGGTTTCAATGATTTCGTTTTTGGTATAGCCGTAAACCGTTGTCACACTCCGATTGCAATCAAGTACCTCAAGGCTGTCCACATCCAATACAAACACGGGGTTCGGAATATTGTTGAAGATGGCGTAATATTTTTTTTCCGACCGCTTCAGTTCCTCTTCCAGCATTTTGATGTGAGTGATATCAAGACACATTTCCATGGCTGCAATGACCTCGCCCTTGGTATTCTTGATCGGGCGGGTTTTGACAAGCCAGTGGCTTTGTGTACCGTCCTTATCCACCCCCGCCTCTTCGCTGAAATGAGGCATACCATCCTCAAATGTCTTTTCAACAGGACAAATCTCGCATTTTTCATTACGGCCCTTGTATGCATGAAAACAGTAATCCCCCGGTTCGGGGTCGAATTTATCAGCAAACTCCCGATTGTATCGGATCAGCTTGTACTCTGTATCCTGAACTGTGATCAGACACGGAACCCGTTCGAAAAGATTCTGATATTCATCCTTCTGTTTGTTCAGTTCGGTCTGTTTTTCACCGATTTTCCTGCACATCTGGTTAATTGAAGATGCCAGTTCTCCCATTTCATCATCTTGGATGATTTTAAGGGCCCCGGAATAATCTCCTTTTGATATCTGTTTTGTCCCGCTTATCAGCCTCCTGATGGGCCGATTGACAAATCTTAATACGAAAATGAATATAATATTGGATGGCACAAGGAAGACAAAAACAGCCAGGATGATGATCCCCTCTTGGAAAAGAAGGATTTCACTGTCTGTCTCCTCTAAGGAAACCACAACGTCAAGTGCCCCGAGGATTTTTTTGTCTTCGGGATGGACATGGCAGTCTGCTGAACATCCTGGTTCGTTATATATGGGGCTGATAATTCCGAGCAGCCGGTATCCGTCCGGGGAATTGAATATCCGGGTCCGCTCGGACATATCCAGTTCAGCCTGGGGGGGGTCTGATCTGTGACAGATATAACACGCTTCTGCTTTGATATTGGTTTCCTGCTCAACTTCCGAGGTTCTGTTTGAAAATTTTATTTTCCCTTCTTTGTTGTAAATACGTATATTTTCAATTTCCTTCTGCCTGGCTATATTGTTTATAATCTGGTTGATATCGTCCCTGGAATTGATCATCATGGCGTAATGGGTTCCGAGTTTGATGGTGTTTCCCAATTTGTCTGCTCCCTGCACAATTGTCTCCATCACCTTTTCTTTCTGATACCTGAGATTAAAATAGGCCCAGACAGATATGCTGAGAAACAGTGTCAGTCCTACGATGAAAATAAGCTTTGCAGCAAGGCTGTGACGAAGATAGTTAATGCGGTATAGCATGGAATGCGCCCTTATATGCAGTTAACAGTTGTCGGAAAAACCGGGTTTTCATCTGCTTTTTATGGCCGGGGTGAAAAAACCGGTTTTTGGCATCCTTCATTTGCCACTTTCAGTAGATCGAAAACTTTCGCAACCAGCGGATTCCGGGTTAAAATCGGAAAACATCCGTTTTCCGATTTTTATATGAAAGTCCGCAACAACGGAGTGCCAGACTTTCAGTCTGGCATAGCGTAAGCGAAGCTTACGCATACAGTATCAGCGATTTCATCATTCGTTGTAACCGTCAGGTCATGGTAGTTCCCGGAGTGACAACAGGTTGAAGCCGTCATTCCGGGGAACCACCATGACCGCCGATCACAACGAATGATGAAACCGGCATTTCTCCCCCTTTTTTAAAGGGGCCGGGGATTTTTTATCGGGACTTTCATATAAAAATTAAAAAACGGATGTTTTTTAATTTTAACCCGGAATCCACTGTTGCAGAAGTTTTCAATCTACTGAACAACCGGTTTTTTATCAGCCCGGCGCGGCAAAATCAAGAGAGTATTTTGATATCAGTTTCCGGGCCCGCGCCTGCGACAACCGTTTTTCCAGAATGCAGACGTAGTTATAGTCTATCATATCTTTTCTGCTGAATCCATACCTTTTATATATATATTATATTGTCATTTCAGGATGATCAGTAATTATCTGAAAATCCGGGTAAAACCTAACCGCGCAGCTC
>JAUCGG010000247.1 GCA_030378015.1 Desulfococcaceae bacterium HSG8 | reverse complement strand
TGAAGTCTGATACTAATACAATAATAATTACATGTTACAGAGTTAGTATAAAAAAAGTGTCTGAATGAAATTGTTTGTAAATTTTTATATATCAATATATTATTAAATAATCCTAAAAATGTGTTAAGGCTGTTATAGGCAAGCCCGGAAAGCGTTCAGGCAAATTCCTTTCGGCACCCGTCATAGAGTTTCACACCAAGTTTCACAAAATCCCTTTTCGCTCTCTGACTCCGTGACAGTATTGAAGGTCTTCCGGTTCTGTAACCGATGCACAGATATGCTTCCAGCACTCTGCTCCCGAAACTTTTCAGTTCTTTCTGAAACAGTTCTATGGTGGCAAGCAACTGTTTTTCAGCATATCTTTTCGCAGTTTTTCGCTTGTTATGAACATCTCTGCGAACAGCTTTCAGTTCTATAAAACAAAAGAATGTTTCATCATATAAAACAAAATCGCATTTCTTGGGACCGTCGTCAAAGAACAGGCAGTGATCCAGGGATAAAAAGCGGATGGGTTTGCCCTCCGGATTTGTTATGCTGAAATGCTGGAACTGCTCCGGCTTTCTCTTTTCAATACAGGCCTGCCCCGTGTCCGGGCTGTCATAAACATAAAGCCGGATGTCCGATATGATTTTCAGGCAGTCATTCTCTGTCATTCCGGGAAAAACCCGTTCAAGTTTTTTATCCATGTCTCGAATCGTTATAAATATCAATTAACCGGTCAAACACCTCGGCAATATCCTCACTTGCGTCATCAATTTCGTTATCCGAAATCAGCCCCTCCTCAAATACGGATCGGAGTTTTCCGCCTTCCACATAATACGCCGCAAAATCTTCAGGGTTTACCCGGCTTGTCTCCGGAACAACCCTTTCCACTGCTTTTCCGGATTCGTCACCGATGCCGGCTGCCTGATGAGCAAACAGCAGATTGTTGAAGGATGTCAGAATATAGGGACTGTGCGTCGTGATCACAAAGGAATTGGACGCGTGCGGACTGTTATAAACCCGGGTGATAAATTCCACCAGTTTATGCTGGGCATAAGGATACAGGTGTGCTTCGGGCTCTTCGATGGTGATGCAGTGATTTTTTTCACTGGCAAGAGCATTCGCAAGAAGAAGCAGAACCGGAAACACTTCCTGCTGACCTGATGAAGCCCTGTCTATTGTAACATATTTATTCTCAGAAAAATATATCCGGTTCTCATTTCCTGCAAATCGGAATTTCCCCTTGAGGATCGCACTGCTGAGATCACTGAGATACGGATCTTTTTCAAACGGATCATCCGATTTTACGGTCTCAATGCTCCGTCCGAACAGGAGAATATTCGGATCAATATTGACAGATTCAAGGCTCAGGCTGAACATCGCGTTGGATACAAGGGAATAGACGGCCCGGCCGGCCGGGATAAAAACAGAGCGGCGGGGACTTTTTTTTATATCCGTATATGAGAGTTTTCTGTTTTTAAAAATAAAATTCATCCCGTCGCTGCCAATATATTCAATTTCCGCATCCGGACTCTGTCTCAGCCATACATCGCTAAAAAAGAATTTCCTGAAAATTTCCGGCAAATCGCGGGAGAGCGGTGCATCATCCGTAACCAGGCGGAAAAAGTGTATGAGCTTTGCAAGTGTGGACTTGCCGGCTGCCTGCTGTCCGATGAATACGACAATATCCGGCAGTTCAATGTCTGCCTGGTGGATCGGGCCGAAGTTTTTTACGATAATCCTGCCTGTTGCCATTTTTAAAACCTTATCCGATGCCTAGTAGTACACTGAGGCAGAAATTCGTTACCCCTTTATGCTCCCGCCGGATTGACAAATCCGGCAGATCGGATTTGCCAATCCGAGCCGAGCGAGGGGTAAGGAACTTCTGCCTTGCTGTACTAGTATCGCAACTTACAAGTTCGTCCCCCTTTCTTAAAAGGGGAGGAATTTACAAGTTGCTGTACTATCCAGTTGCCAGTTGCCAATTATTCTGCTTTAATCCTCGGATCAATATAGCTGTATATCAGATCAATGAACAGATTGGCTAACACTACTGAAACCGCGAACAATAGAAAAACTCCCTGCAAGAGGGGATAGTCCCTTTTCATCACTGAATCATATACCAGTCTGCCCGCGCCGGGCCATGAAAACACGGTCTCAATTTCAATGATCCCCGCGACTGCAAATCCCATATTTATCCCCGTAATCGTGACAACAGGCAGCAGCGCGTTTCTCAGCGCGTGATTTTTCAGGATGCGAAATTCCTTCAGCCCCTTTGCGCGGGCCGTGACAATATAGTCCTGTCCCAGGACTTCCACCATTGAGCTTCGTGTCAGAAGAACATATTCACCGATATACCACATGACGATGGAAAATGCCGGGAGAATCATATGCCACAGAACATCTTTTACATGATCGAATCCTATCAGTCCTGAGGCCGGAGTCACCATTCCTCCCAGCGGGAGGATTGCAAGATGGTACGAGAATATGAGCAAAAGGATGATCCCTAGGGCAAATGACGGGATCGAATACAGGGTCAGGGAAGCTGTGAGAATGAATGTATCCAGTCTTGTTCCGCTCCGCCACCCGGCAATAGCGCCGAGCGTCACTCCCAGCAGTACGGCAAGTGCCAGGGATGTCACAATCAGCAGCAGTGTCTGGGGGATTCTCTCTGCAATGACCTCGGTGACAGGTCTTTTATGAGAGAATGACAGCCCCAGATCCCCCTGGGATAAGGCTCTGAGATAGGCAAGAAACTGCCCCTCCAAAGGCTTATCCAGGCCGAACTTTTCTTTCATTAACTGCAATTGCCTGGCGTTCACCCGCGGATCTCTGAACATCATGCGTACCGGATCACCGGGAGCCATGCGAAAGATCACAAAATTTGCACAGACAATCGCAAAAATGGTAAGAACCGCTGCAATTCCTTTTTTGACCGCGATCATTTTTTCACGCGTACTTTAAAATAGGTCCAAGGATTAATCCAGGTCGAAACCCCGCCCATTGTCGGGACGAATCCCTCAAATTTATCTGTTTTCAGGGGATCAATCACATCCCTCCTGAAGAGGAATCCGTAAGGCAGATCATGGGCAATGATCTTCTGCATTTGTCTCAGGTAGTTATTCCGCTTTGTCATGTCTGCTTCAGCGAGCATTTTATCCAGCAGGGCATCAAACCCGGGATTATTATAGTACGCGCTGTTCCATCCTTCACCGCCGCCTTCATAGCTGCGGCAGAATTCCCATACCCAGTTGGCATTAGGGCCGGGTTCCTCGGCCCCGATGGTAATATCGAATTTATCATCTTTCGGGGCGTAGGAAAAATCATAATAAGTATCAAGATCCACCACCTTCATGGAGATATCTATCCCCACTTTTTTAAGTAGTTCCTTGATTAAGGAAACGGTCTTCACTTTGTCTGACCAATCTGACGGAACCATGAATTCAAAGGACAGGTTTTTACCTGTCTTGGGGTCATTCCTGATTTCGTCCTTGTCAGTGTCCTTGTATCCGGCATCATCCAAGATTTTCATGGCTGTTGCAGGATCATAGTTATACGGCGGCAGATTCGGGTTGTAACCGGGCAGTTCCGTATAGATGAAACTATCGGCAGGCTGTGCATATCCCCGGTATATCATCATTTTAATCTTTTTTACATCAATGCCGTGCATAATGGCTTTTCTCAGGTTCAGATCCAGAAGCGGTGTCTCCTTATGCAGATTGAAAATCAGCCAGGCGATTTCAATACCCGGAGAGACATTGATCCGGTATCTTTTGTTCTGTTTGAATTCATCCGAGGCCAGCACAGGGCATCCGTTATACCCGAACATATCTATTTCGTCATTCTTCATCGCCATAATCATGGCATCTTCGCTTCCGTAACATTTGAAGACGACTTCATCCATACCGGCTTTTTCACCGTAGTAATCCTTATATGCCTCGAACCATGCATATTGTTCGGGCTTGAATGCCTTGAGTTTGAACGGACCCGAACCGACTGCTTTTTCATTTTTAAACGACAGCATGTCGTCTTTGTGCGGTTCCCATATATGGGCAGGTAAAATCGGAAACCAGAAAGCCGGAGGATAGGTTCCGCCATGTTTCTTTTTGAGAGTAAATCGCAATGTGTGATCGTCTGTCACCTCAATGGATTCACAATCCTTATCAGGAATAAGCCATGAAGGGCTGGATTTTGGGAGATATTCAAGGGTAAATGCCACATCCTTTGCGGTCACGGGCTTGCCATCATGGAATTTGCTATTTTTATTAAGATGAAAGGTCCAGGTTTTATTATCTTTTGTCTCCCATCCGGTGGCAAGCCGCGGCACGGGTTTATATTCCGGCGCGGGGCCTATTGCCCAAAGCTGGTCATAGATCAGCGGCCACAGCATGGCCCCCATTTCCGAATACTGCCAGTCCTCGCCGCATACCAGGTTGTCAATCGCCATTTCAGTGGTAAAGCCGACATTCAGCTTTCCCTCCGCGGCAGCAAACTGAGGCATCAGAAACAATATGCAGGCCATTGCGACAATTGTCCTGGCTGAAACAATGAAATTTTTTCCTGTAGTCACTTTTTCCTCCTTTTGTTTAAGAAAAATTTATGATTTACGACAGAGGGAGCATTCCCAAAAAGTAGGTTGCATATCACGCATGATAAAATTCAATATGTTACTCGTTCCCGGGCTTCTGCCTGGGAATGCATCCGGCAAGGCTCTGCCTTCGAGATATTTGATTTAACCATTTGATTTTGCAATTAAACATGAGGAATGGTCTCTCCGGATGCATTCCCAAGCAGAAGCCCGGGAACGAGGATTTCCTACTTTTCAGGAATGCGCCCCGACAGAAATCGTAAATCATCATGAGCTATCCTTTTATATCTTATGACAATTAAAACGTCAAGCCCGTTGGAATATTTCTCTTGCAATTATCTGACAGACAGGCTATAAATTATTCAGTTTTATCCGGAAAATAGCTCTTACCCTTTAAATAGGAAAGAGAAAATAACTTTACAGGGTGGGGTTATGCCCATATGCATCAAGCTAAAATTTTAACATGCTGATTTTATTAACTCCGACTGAACGGCAGCCGAAACGCAGAACCTTTATTTTCGGGGGTTCCGGAATCATAAAAATCCTTAGCTTGATGCATATGGGGGTTATGCCCCCTCCGATCAATGCCCGGACGGGCAAGGCAGCGTAGCTTGGGATTTTAATCCCAAGACATGTGTTATTGGTAGGATAGAACCTGCCTACCGTTAGGAGTTAAAATATGAACAAATTTAAATTCCTGTCACGCGGAACCATTTCTGCAAAGCTCTTTTTAATAACCTTGCTGATATGTATGATGTTCTTTATAATTGCAGGTGCTGTACTTATTTCGTTTCGCTATACAGAGGATGAACTGACACGGGGATTTGTGGATGAACTGGACCGGGTCAGCGAAAATGCTCGGTTGGAAAGAGAACTTGCTCCGGTGATTACAGATACGAATCTTTTGATGAATAGGTTTTACGGGAGGGAGAATTTTCTCAAATCCGAAGGCGAGCGTCTTATCAACAAAATATATATTCTCATGCTGAAAGCATCGGATGTGAGACTGAAGGAATCTTTGGATGAATTTATAAAGAAAATGAGGATAGTTATAAAGCAATGCGAAATGGTTAACCAGGGAAGGCAGGAAATAAGGGCAACGGATCAGGAGTTCGACAGCATTTTTGTTTCATTGGATAAAAAGGTTTCCGAAAAGATTGCCAACCTTCTGGAAAAGGACGTAAAAACTTCTATTTTGCAGCAACTTCCTGTCCTGATCTCCGAATATCGGGAGATTGTTCTTCAAACCCGCCTCCTGTTTATCGAACAGGGACTGGCGTATTTCCAATCCCCGGTGATGGAAAAAGAGCATCCCATATTGATATTGCTGGAAAAACTTCAGACCAAAACCCGTCCGCTGATGCTTTATGGTTCGGACATTTCCGCTTATGGCAGACAAATAGCCGAGGTAGCCAGGGAATACAGGAAGCGGGTGCTGAAGTTTCATAAAGTGGCCGGAGAACTGAAATTACAGTTGCACGGGATGAACCAGGAAAGAGAAAATGTATCTTTCCGAATGGATGAGATAAACAGGCATATCAGGGAGAGGTCGGAGCAAAAGTTGGAAATTCTGACAGACCGGATATCCCGCGTGTTAAAGGCAGGTACGGTGGCTGCTTTCATTGCAGCCATGACGGTCATTATCCTTGTCTCTCTCCTGGGCCGGTCTGTTGCCAAATCCTTAAAGCTGGTCGTGGCCAGGATCAGGGATATTGCCGAAGGCGAAGGCGACCTTACTGCCCGTCTCGAGGTCAGGAACAAAGACGAACTCGGAGAACTGGCAGAATGCTTCAACATCTTCATCGAAAATCTCAGGAACCTGGTAAAAGATGTCAAGGATCAGGCCAGGACACTGAATGCCTTTGCAACAGACATGTCCTCTGTTTCTGCCCGAATGTCTGTGACAGCCGACGAAGTATCAATAAAATCGGGTAATGTTGCCTCGTCCGCAGAGGAAATGAGCATCAACATCAATACTATGGCTGCGTCCGCAGAGGAAATCAGTGTAACTGTCCGGAATATTTCTTCCACAGCAGATCAGATGTCTCAGAATATGAATTCTGTGGCCTCATCTGTGGAAGAGATGAGTATGTCGATCAATGATATCTCCGGCAACGCAAGGGAAGGCGTCAGGATTTCCGGGGAAGCAATGGATATGGCAAAGACAGCCACAACAGCTATGGAATCCCTGGGCAATGCGGTAAAGGAAATCGGAGCGGTGATTGAAATCATCAGGGAAATTGCTGAAAGAACAAATCTTCTTGCGCTTAATGCAAGGATTGAAGCAGCTTCCGCTGGGGAGGCAGGCAAGGGATTTGCCGTGGTTGCCAATGAGATCAAAGAGCTTGCCAATCAGACAACACATGCTGCCACAGATGTCGCGGGACGTATCGAAGGTGTGCAGAAAAATACCCGGGACGCGATCCGGGTAATTGACGATGTATCGGTCATCATCAGGACTATCAATGAATCAACGGGCGTAATTACCCAGTCTGTGGAGCAGCAGACCCATGCAAGCTGTGAGATATCGTCCAATGTCCTCCATGTGAATAACGGTGTGAACAACATTGCTTCATCCATTTCCGGGATATCTCAGAATGTGAGTGAGATGTCTGAAAACGCGGCTGAAACTGCCAAAGCAACAAATGATGTGGCAGATAATATCCGGGTCGTCAATAAGGCTGCCAGTGACTCAAGCGCCGGGGTGCGTGAGATAAGTATTTCGGCAGAAGAACTTGCCGGAGTCGCGGAGCAGTTGCAGGGGCTTGTTGGAAAGTTTAAGGTGAGACGTGATGCGTGATGCTCTGAAAGGGCTACATAATCTGGCCCAGGTAAGCGAATCGCCATCCTAGGGGAATGAATACCCGGATAACGGTTCTTCCCTGAAAGGGATAGATAATTGCGATGTTTTATGTATCCCTTTCAGGGAAAATATTTTTTTGTTTCTCTTCTCCAGGGTGGCGCTACGCTTACCCTAGGCTATATTATCTAACCCCTTCGGGATATTTGGCAGATGCCCTGAAAGGGCTGCATAATCTAGCCCAGGGTAAGCGCCACCCTGGGGAATGAATACCCGGATAACGGTTCTTCCCTGAAAGGGATAGATAATAAAGCATGGCAATTAAGTACCTAACCAAATATTTTGTAACATTTCCGAATGACAGTTGCGGTCTGCCCCGGAGGGCCCGTTTCGGTGAATGTGTGGCAGTTCTCCACAGCGGGCTTTCAAGAGGGGAACGCTATGACCAGTGGATGCGAATCCTGAATAATGACGCGGCCATTGCCATCGGAGCAAGATCCGCTGTCTTCGCTCCTTTTTCAGATACAGGTCTGATCATCGTTGACGAGGAGCATGACACATCCTACAAGCAGGAGGGTGAACTCCACTATAATGCCAGGGATATCGCGGTGGTGCGGGCAAAGCTTGCGGACGGTATTGCGCTGCTCGGCT
>JAUCGG010000246.1 GCA_030378015.1 Desulfococcaceae bacterium HSG8 | reverse complement strand
GGGTGTACGGATTCAGCCGCTTTCGGATATAAAGAAATTTTATCAGTATTTTCAGGGTAATGATCCGAAATTCCGCCCTGAGTGTTCGTTCTGATCAACCATTTTGTGCAAAAGGTGGGACACACCCAACAAGACCCCGTCACAGGGACTTGTTGCTCGCGTGGGATTGACAAATCCCACGCCTGCACATGGTTCAGATTTGCCAATCCGAACCGAGCAACAGGACCCCGTCACAGGGGCATTCTGCCCAACAGACATTGTCCGAAGAACAGGTGTTGCAACGGACGAATTTTTGTGATAGTCATCTTTCAAGCAATAGGGCTTTGAATACCCGGTACGTGTCCTGAAAAATTAAAAAATAAATATTTTTTAATTTTAACCCGGAATCCTGCTGCCTGTACAACTCATCGGAAAGAATCAGCGTTTGAAATGCTGATGACCAAAGGTTTTTCATCATTAAACCGCCGGTTACAGTGGTTTCTTGAAGGGCTTCTGCATTACTTGTTTATAATAGGAGGTGAAGATACGGATATTGAAATGACACCTGATGATGTGATCCTGCCGCTAACTGACCACGGATGACACGAATCGTATGAAACGGAAACATGATAGCCCTTTTTCGTGTGATTCGCGGTTAAGAAGCATAACATAAACGTAATGCAGTTATGCGAAGCGTCTTAAATTTAACCAAATAGCATCAATTAATACCCAGCATTTTCCATCTGGAAACAGAGGAATCTCGGAGAAGCTGATGAAACGCCTGAAAAATTTACCCACACTGCGGATTGACCCTGAAAGAAAACTATCTGTTTTGTATCGCGAGAGGCCATATGAAGGCCTCCGAGGCGATACCATTGCCACCATGCTTTACGCAAACGGTGTGCGCGTATTTGCCCGGAGCCTGAAATACCATCGGCCCAGGGGCCTGTACAGTCTCGACGGCGAATGCAGCAATACCATGATGTGCGTGGATGGCATTCCAAATGTGCGGTGTGAAAACACCCTTGCAGAGAACGGCATGAAGGTGGAGGCCCAGAATGTGCTGGGAAATGCCGACACAGACCTCTTATGCTTCATGGATAAACTGAATTGGGCCATGCCTGCCGGTTTTTACTATAAAGTATTTCACAGGCCCGCTTCCCTATGGCCTTTGGCTGCAAAAAGAATCCGAAAAGCCGCGGGGCTGGGGAAAATTTCACCGGATTTCGAGATGCAGGGACAATATGATGAAATATATCCCTGTGCCGATGTCTGCGTGGTGGGCGGAGGACCCGCGGGTATGTGCGCTGCTTTGGCAGCCGCGCACCACGGGCTTCGCGTGATTCTGCTGGAATCCCGGGCCTGGCTCGGGGGATTTTTTGAGTACCGCCCGGACACCCGGCATAAGAATATCCCCCTGTATGAACGGGCCAGGGAACTGGCCCGGCATGTGGAAGACAATCCTCATATCCGCCTGTTTCTCCATACATCCGTGACCGGGGTTTACAACAATAATCTGGTTACGGCTTTTCAGCGGGGCGGGAAAAAGGATGATTTTCATCAGCGATATGTAGAAATCCGTGCGGAAAGCCTGATTGCAGCGACTGGCTGCATTGAACGTCCTCTTTTATTTGAAAACAACGAAAAGCCCGGTGTGATGCAGCCGGGATGCGCGCACCGCCTGGCCCGCACCTGGGGACTGGTTCCCGGGGAATCCGCTGTTTTCAGCATCGGGCATGACCTGGGACTGGAGGCCGCCATTGATCTTTCTGATCTGGGTATGGAGATCCGATGTGTGGCTGATGTGCGGGAAGACGGACATGATTCGGAACTTCTTGCAGAACTGGATAAACGGCGGATTCCCTTTTACAGGGGATGGACGGCCATTTGTGCGAAAGGAGGGAGACAAGTCAGACGGGTCCGTCTTTCCAGCCTGAACGGAAAACATCAGAAATTATTTGACTGCGATATCCTGGCAGCTTCCGCGGGGTTATCGCCCCTTACCGGCCCCCTCACCCTGGCCGGGGCAAAGCTGAAATATGACAACCATACCGGTTTTTTTCTGCCAGAAGAAATGCAGAGAAAAATTCGCGGGGCAGGCCGTCTGATGGGCCTGCATGATGCCTTGTCCGTTGAAACCTCCGGAAAACTGACCGGGCTTCAGGCAGCCGAGGACTGCGGTGTGTCCGTCCGAACAGAAATCAGGGAAACATCCGAAGAACTGGCAGCACTGCCCGGGAATCCGCGGGGAAGCAAATTTGTCTGCGGGCCGGTCAGCGGAAAGAAAAGTTTTATCTGCTTTGACGAAGACTGCACCTTGAAAAATATTGATCAGGCCATGAAAAACGGCTTTGACGTGCCGGAACTGATCAAGCGGTTTACCTCAGCGGGAACGGGACCCGGACAGGGCGGCATTCCCGGTCACAATCTGCCGCTTTATGTGGCGCAGGCACAGGAATCGCCGGACAGTTCTCCGAAACCGACCACCACCCGGTCTCCCCTGGTTCCCCCGTATATCGCCGCGTATGCCGGAGCCAGCCATGACATGAGCAAACGCACGCCCGTGCATACCTCCCAGGTATCCTCGGGCGGGAAGATGGAACGCGTCGGTGTATGGAACCGCGCCCGACGGTTCTCAGATGATCCTGCATCCAAACAGGAAATTGAAAACGTCCGCAACAATGTGGGAATGTTGGATGCCTCCACTTTGGGGAAATTCCGCATTTCCGGACCCGATGCGTTGAAAGCACTGCAGCGGGTGTATGTGAGCGACATGGCACAGGTTAAACAGGGGCGGGTGAAGTATTCCGCGATGTGCAACGAAGATGGTTGTGTGATTGATGACGGTGTGGTCACGAAATGCGGTGAAGATGATTATTATCTGACCACATCCACGGCACGGGCAGGCATGACAGCCGAATGGATACGCTATCACACCCGTTATGACAACTGGAATTTCCACATCGTCAACCTAACAGACGCCCTGGGTGTTATCAATCTGGCCGGCCCAAATGCCCGGAAGGTGCTGGAAAAAGTCACGGATGCCGATGTCTCCGGCACAGGTTTTCCTTTTTCCGCATACCGGGAATTCATGATTCGAGATGCCATTTCCGTCCGGGCCATGCGCCTTGGCTTTGTGGGCGAACTTTCATACGAATTCCATGTGCCCGCGTCCTATATGCAGTCTTTATGGGATATCCTGGAGGAAGCCGGGGAAGAATTCGGGATACAGAAATTCGGTCTGGATGCCCAGAGTACCCTGCGTATGGAAAAGGGGCATGTGATCCTGGGTTCGGAATCGGAACAGCGGACTACTCTCCATGACATCGGCCTGGGATTTCTCTGGCATCGGGACAAACCCGAAGCAAAAACCGTGGGAGCAGTTGCTCTTGCACATACGGAGAAGCAGAAGGGGCGGTTAAAACTGGTGGGATTCAAAACAGAAATCCCGGGGGACGGGGTTCCCAAAGACGGCTCTCCCATAACGGATAGCCGCATCCGGGGGTATGTCTGCACTGCCCGATATAGTGAGAGCCTCGGGGAAGTTATCGGCATGGCCCTGGTGGAGGATGAACTTGCGGCAGAAAACACGCGGCTGGGCATTTATGAGGATGACTGCGGGGGACAGTTGAAATACGCGAGGGTGGTTTCCATGCCTTTTTATGATCCGGAGGGGGAACGGGTGCGGATGTGAACAGATGTATCAGACCGATAAAAATTGAAAATGAGATAACTGTCTGAGTAGAAATATCCGAATAAGCACCCGGCCATAAGTTTTCCGGGACTTTATATCTCACGCAGAGGCGCAGAGAAAGACACAAAGTTTATGGCAGGCTGACGCATCATAAAGACGAATACCCGGATGGGAAATATGCTCTTAACGCTGATTCATCTGATTAAACCCTCATGAAAAAGCAGGGTTTTCACCCTGATCTGATATGAAAATATGCATTGAAAACAGATAAAAAAAAACGGCTTTTTTTAAATGTATTTTCACGGTAGAGGATTGGCATGATTCCGATTCCGAGCAGAATTGAAAAAACGGGACATTTTTTCTGATCTGGAATTCGTTGCTTTCATCAGGAATTACAGATGGATAAGAAAATAAGATATTCTGACAGCAATGAAATAGAAGAAGAGTTGGCTGCTGACGGCCGCCCTGCAGGTGTTGAATCAGACACAGAAGAACGAGAGCGGCAGGAACCATTTGATCCTGAGCAGATTTCCATAGACTCTAAGGTGGTGTCAATGGATACGCTCACCCGGCGTCTGTTGCAGGGATCAATCCGACTGGCCCCGGCCTTTCAACGAAAAGAAATATGGGATTTGGAAAGGAAAAGCCAATTGATTGAATCCCTGATGCTGAAAATCCTCATTCCCATGTTTTATGTAGCTGCTGATGAAAGAGGTAAGTGGGATGTGGTGGATGGCTTGCAACGCTTAACTGCTGTCAAAGAATTCATACTGGGAAATGAGTATATGAAGACAAGGGAAGAGTCGCTTCGCGGAAAAGGATTCCGACTTAAAGGACTCGAATTCTGGGGCCATAAATATGACGGACTTATATTCAGCGAGTTGCCGAATATTCTTATAAATCGGATATTGGAGACAGAGTTCAGATTCACCATAATCAACCCCGGAACCCCTGAAGAAGTAAAGAGAAATGTTTTCAAACGTATCAACACCGGGGGAATGCCGCTGACATCTCAGGAAATAAGACATGCACTTTATCAGGGAGAATCCACAAGACTTCTGGAGAAACTGGCCCAAAGCGACGAATTCCGAAAAACAACTGCTGGCTCAGTCAAGGACAGCCGAATGGCCGCCAGGGAGTTGATTTTGCGTTTTCTTGCATTCTCTGTTCGCAGCTATGCAGATTACCCTAAAAACTCGGATATGGATACGTTTTTAAGTGATACCATGCGTCTGATTAACATTATGCCCGAGTTACCCGAACGAGAACTTCATGAAATATTTACAAATTACCGGATTCCAGCCATCCGTTTCACAAATATCAAAACTTTGGAAAAACGATTCTCAGATGGAATGAACCGGGCTTCCGAGCTTTTCGGTACCCACGCTTTCAGAAAGTCCATTGGAATATACAGAAGGTCTCCCATCAATAAGGCACTTTTTGAAGTGTGGGGAAACCTTTTAGCTGATTTGGAAGATAATTCCTTTGAAACGCTTTTGAATCATAAAGAAGATTTTTCAGAGGAATACAACAGCCTTCTGACTCGCCAGAATTTCGGAAACCTTATCTCTCGCTATAGTTTGAAACATTCAAGTGTTAAGTCAAGATACGAGACTTTGGACAAAATTATCAATAAATATACATAAAATGAAGGGAATTATGACGTGCTGAACCAAATTCATCTGTCCAATTTTAAGTCCTTCTCTGACATAACGATTCCCTTGTCACCGATGACATTATTTGCGGGGCTTAATAATTCTGGTAAAAGTTCCGTTATACAGGCATTTCGGATGTTGTGGAAATGCTCGGATACCGGAGATCCGTCTTTGGGGAATCTTGGGGCTTTGAAAGAGATTAAAAACATAAAAGCAGCGAGGTCTGCTTCGATAAAAATAGCCTGTTTTTTTCAGAAAAAAGACAAGGTGGAACTGGAGATTGATTTTGCATATCCCGATAAACCGAGAATCAGCCCAATTGCCAACCAAACGGATTTTCTCCCCTTAATGAGTTATGTGAGTGCTGACCGATGGGGTCCCCGGGTGTACCTGCCCATATACACAGCCATGGGAGATGTGACGCATGTAGGCGAATATGGAGAATATGTGCTTGATTTTCTTTCTCGTCACGAAATGGATATTGTCGCACCGGAACTTCGCCATCCCGACGCAGAGGGTGACATATTGGAATATAATGTCCGTGCCTGGCTTGAGGAAATTTCTCCGAATGTGAAATTTGAACATGCCACTGATCCTAAAAGAGACACGGCCTATGCGACAATTGATGGTTTCCGGCCACCGAATACCGGTTTCGGTCTGAGCTATACACTGCCAGTAATCGTCTCACTTTTAGGGATGTCCGCAGAATGGAAAGATGAGACAGAAGAGAAATTGAAATCAGAGCGAGGCACACTGGTTATGTTGGAAAATCCTGAAGCTCATCTTCATCCGCAAGCTCAGACCGCAATGGGCCGGATGATTGCCTGTGCGGCTGCCGCCGGAGTTCAGGTTATTGTGGAAACCCACAGCGACCATCTTATGGATGGCATTCGTATTGCAGCTAAATATGGCTTACTTGACGCAGAAAAGACGGTTTTCCACTATTTCACGATGAAGAATGAGTATGAAAGTACGATCACCTCTCCCAAACTTCATCCGAATGGAAAATTGGATTACTGGCCCGAAGGGTTCTTTGATCAGACATTGAAAAATCGTGCCAAACTTGCCCGGAGATAAAATATCATGGATCACAGCATCTGCATTAACTCCCTCAGTACGCCTGCTCAAAGTGCCGAGAAAGCCTATTATTTGCTGACAGACGCCTGTCTCGGCATGTTGGAATTGAATACAGGTAATGATCGCTTCATATTCTACTACGATGACGAAAAGAATCGATGCCTTGAGGAATGCCGGCTTGCTGTGAATTACACTTATAAAAATTTTTTGAATGATCTGGAAGATAAGAATGAAAATGACCTCCTTCTTTTCCTTATAGAAGCAGTTGATAAAAGCCCTGCTCTTGATCATATCATCAATGAAAGCGAAGATATATTCGATGCTATTTCATCCTGCCATTTCTATCTCCCCGGTACCGGCTCAGATAAAGATATGGATACTCTTGGCATTGCATGGTTGCTCAACGCAACCCTGCTCAGTCTGCTCACTGAGAAAATATGGGATACTCCCCATTTGGAAATAGCTCAGTTAAAATACGGAGATTACAGTGAAAATCTGCTTTTGCTTAACAACATTGCCAAATATGAACACGGTGAGGAACTTCGTCAGGAATGGAACCGACTCGCGGAACAGCCGCTTGAGGAAATTTGTCCTGAGTGCAGATTCTCGACACCATTCCTTGATTGGTATAATGGATTAGATGATACGAACCGTTACCGTGTCAGGGATAAGTTACAGTCGGCCAGTGACAGATCGTTTCAAGGAGGAAAACCATTTTTTGATACCCTTGATAAAGCCGATGGGATCAGAGAAATTCGGTTTTCTGCCTATCCGGGAGGTACCACTCGTGTACTCTTTGGAGCTTTACCCGACCAAAAGCAGGCGATCCTCATTGGTTTTATTAAAAAGAGTAACAGAGAAGGGTATAGCAAAAACATACCCCGTGCGAAAGATCAGTGGGAAAAAATCCGAGAAAATTTTTACCACGATACTTGACAATAGCGTAATACCAAGTTAGGTGATTTCCGGGAATTCATGGTTCAGGATGTCATTCCCGTTCGGGCCATGCGCCTCGGTTTTGTGGGCGAGCTTTCTTATGAACTTCATGTGCCAGCGTCCTATATGCAGTCTTTATGGGATATCCTTGAGGAAGCCGGGGAAGAATTCGGGATACAGAAATTCGGTCTGGAGGCACAGAGTACCCTGCGTATGGAAAAGGGGCATGTGATCCTGGGTTCGGAATCTGAACAGCGGACTACTCTCCATGACATCGGCTTGGGATTTCTCTGGCATCGGGACAAACCCGAAGCAAAAACCGTGGGAGCAGTTGCCCTTGCACATACGGAAAAGCAGAAAGGGCGTTTAAAACTGGTGGGATTCAAAACAGAAATCCCGGGGGACGGGGTTCCCAAAGACGGTTCTCCCATAACAGATAGCCGCATCCGGGGGTATGTCTGCACTGCCAGATATAGTGAGAGCCTCGGGGAAGCTGTCGGCATGGCCCTGGTGGAGGATGAGCTTGCTACAGAAAACACGCGGTTGGGCATTTATGAGGATGACTGCGGGGGAGAATTGAAATATGCAAGGGTGGTTTCCATGCCTTTTTATGATCCGGAGGGAGAACGGGTGCGGATGTGAGGAACAGGAGATATTTATCTTATTTACGATTTACTCAAAAACGACACC
>JAUCGG010000245.1 GCA_030378015.1 Desulfococcaceae bacterium HSG8 | reverse complement strand
GTTTGTTTTTTTAATTAGTTAGGCTATTTTTCAATCCAAGAATGAATATTCCGGATATGCCGTCCGGGCCGAACCGTCCGTTTTCTTTGCGGATGCCGGACGGAGTCCGGTTTATGTCAGTGCGGTTCAGGTCGGAGACTTGAACCAACGGTTCGGATGAGGTTAAACTTTAAAACATGAAAGGCTTTTCATGACAGAAAAAAAATTCCTGCCACTGACTGATTATCGTAAATTTCCGGAATCGGAGATGAAAAAGCGGGCATCAGAATTTTATGCGGAGATGATGGGGCGCCGTACTGTGCGAGACTTTTCAGATCATCCGGTTGATCGCAGCATTATTGAAAATTGTCTGCGCGCCGCTTCCACAGCCCCGAGCGGTGCCAACCAACAGCCGTGGAGTTTTATTGTTGTGTCTGACCCCGCTGTCAAACGGCAAATTCGTGAAGCCGCTGAAAAGATTGAGAAGGAATTTTACAGCAAAGAAGCTACTAAAAAATGGGTAAATAATCTTGAACATTTAGGGACGGTTCCAAGTAAGCCGTTTCTTGAAACTGCTCCTTGGCTGATAGCAATTTTTTCCCAGCTTTACAGCTATTCTGAGGACGGGGAAAAAAAGAAACACTACTATGTATCAGAATCCGTAGGTATTGCCACAGGTATGCTCATTACGGCCCTGCACCATGCTGGCCTGGTTTCGCTTACCTATACGCCCAGCAATATGAGATTCCTGAATAAGATACTGTCAAGACCGTCAAACGAAAAACCGTTTATGATTCTTGTGGTGGGGTATCCTTCAGAAGATGCGATTGTGCCTGCAATACAGAAAAAATCACTGGAAGATATTGCCGAGTTTATTATAGGTTGATGCAGGGTGGGTGAAGCGAAGCGTAACCCACCGTTTGTTGTTTTCGGACGGGTACTTACTTCGTAATAAGGAGAAAAATGAGAGAGCTATTGAACGACCCGGATGGTTTCATGAAACATATTTCGCGTGTCCTCTTTGAACGATACTTGCAGGACCCGTTTTTTTCAATACATATCAGTAACCTCACAACACCTTCGTCTGTGTTGCTTCTGCTTGGCTCCTGCGATCATGGCCAATCGCCTTCCGAACCCTGCCTGATTCTGAACAAACGGTCCCAAAAGGTCAGACAGCCCGGGGATATTTGCTGCCCAGGCGGCGGCATTTCCCCGGTTCCGGATTCCGTAATTGCAAAGCTGCTGACCCTGCCGTTTTCTCCGCTGGGCAGTTGGAGATACTGGCGGCAGATGCGTGACCAGTATCCGGAAGGGGCCGGACAACTTGCCTTGCTCCTTGCCACGGGCATCAGGGAAGGCTTTGAGGAAATGCGGCTGAATCCCTTCGGCATCCGGTTTCTCGGTATCCTGCCGCACCAGCCGCTTCAATCCTTCCGCCGGGAAATCTGGCCGATTGTTGCGCGGGTTCCGAGGCAGCATCATTTTTTTCCGAACTGGGAAGTTGAAAAGATCGTCCGCATTCCTGTGAGGGATTTACTGGCTTCTGAAAACTATGCCTGTTATCGGTTAGAAATTACGCCAGAGGTCAGGAAGCATTTCAGACACAGGCAAAAAGAATTCCCCTGCTTTGTGTTTCAGGACCGGCAAGGCAAAGAGCTGCTCTGGGGAGCTACCTACCGCATCATAATGGTATTCCTGGATATGGTTCTTGGTTTCAAACCGCCGGATTTATCTTATCTCCCTGTTATTCATGGAACTTTGGAGGCTCACTATATGACCGGTGGTTGAAAGTGAGAAATTATCGAGCTGTGCGGTTAGGTTTTATCGGTATTTTCGATTAATTACGGATCATCCTGAAATGATAATATAATATAGCATAACATAACATAAAAAGGTATGGACTCCGCAGAAAAGATATGATAAACCCGGTATTCGAAATTCTGATAAACTGCGGAAGGAGGCTGCCGGATGGAAAATTATAAGATTGAGGTCGGAATAAATATAGTAAAATGCGACGGATCGGAATCGGCTGACCCGAAAATGTATGATGACGGAAGTTCCGAAATGATTGTCAGCGAGAGAGATGCGGTCAGCATTGACAGATGTGAGAATGCGATACTGAATACTGCCTGTCAGGCGATGCGGAAAGCTGCTTCGGAGCATTTTACGCGAATATCGGAGAAAAAAAAGCTTCCGAAAAGTATCCGGAAGGAATTCTGACTGAGAACGGACATCCGTATCAGACTGACGGAGAGATAGGACGTTTCACATTTGTCACATACCGCTGTCTCAGAGGAAGGAGAGGAATATAATACGGCGAAAGATATATTCTCTGCCGGTTTACATTAATGAGAACGATAAATATGAGCCGTAAAATATAATAACTTTTTGTTTTATAAACTAAATAGCTTCAACACGAATTACCAGAGAACCGGTTCAGAGGACATGAAAAGTTGCTTGCCTGAATTTTATTTCAGTTCCAGAAAATCGCTTAAGTTGATGACTTTTTCCCCGCTTTTTATGGACTGCCTGAGACTTGCCCGCGCGCCCTCTACCTTTTCCCTGCGAATTTCTTGGATCACGTCTTGAAGGTTCGGGTTTTCTTCTGCAAGAGCCTCTATTTTTTTGTTCAGTTCTTTCCAGTTTTCTTCAAGCTCTGTCGTATCCAGATCGAAATTTATCAGGGATGCAAGCAATGTTCCCAGATCAGCCAGCAGGCCGTAGTGGGTGATCCCCTCAAGATAATAGGGGCAATGGCACCACAGACTGACGCATCGGAATCCTCTTTCCTGACCTGCCGATTGAATAATGGCATGAATGGCGCTGGGTCCCTGGTAGGAAATCGGAGCGACATTTTTATTTTTCAGTGTTGAGAAAAGCTCCTGATCCGAAACAATCCCCGATATAATCCTGTCTGAATGAAGCACATTGTCATACATGCTCCCGAGGGTAATGATCGTTTCAATCCCAAGTTTTTCACAAAAGGAAAACAGTTCGTCTGTAAAACGGAACCAGCGAATGTTAGGCTCGTTCGCCCTCAGGATGACAATATCATTTGCATTCGGCCGGGTTCGGGCTGCATAAAAGGAACCCCCAGGCGGTAAAATACTTTTTAAAGTCCCTTTTTCTACATTGACCACGGGTCGGGTTTCATCATAACGATAAAAAGTATCCGGGTCAATCTTGGCAAAATATTCGGCATTCAGCTTGCGGACCAGATAGTCGGCCATGCCCATTGAAACGTCCAGCACATTTCCCCACCCGCTGAATCCCGCAATAAAAACAGGATATTCCAGTCGGGGTAATGCTTCCGTAAGGATTCCTTTATAATTGCTCATGTTCTCTGTTCCAAAATGATATGGATTGTATGGGATTATACATTAATGTTTAAAAATTTCCGGAGCTTTGAAAACTTAGGAAGTCCGGCGTATATCCGAGTATCCGTAACCTGTTTATATCAGGATATAAAAAAAGTCAAGTCTCAAGTTTCTCCTTTCTCCTTTTTCTCTTTTCTCCCAAATACACTCAGGGAATTCCAAATAAATAATATACCCGGTTCGGGGAAACGGCCCCTGCTCGGTTCGGATTGACAAATCCGAACCCGCGGGATTTGTCAATCCCCGCGAGCAGCAGCAACAGGTATTTTATTCTTGGGAAATCCCTTATTAAGATAAGTGCTGAGTTGACAAGGGCGCATTCCCATTTTTCCAGTATATTATATAACCGATTGATTTAATTCGATAGTTATAAGTTCTCTGAAGCCCCTGTTCAAAGTCCCTCTTTTTTTAAAGGGGGATTCAGGGAGATTTCAGGAGGTTGCGGAAACTCCCCCCTTTACAGAAGAGGGGAGTTTCCGGGTGAGCCATTTCAGCCCGGATAGGTCTATAAGTTTTGACAAAACAAATTATATTGCATTTTCAGTGAATAAGAATGCGTTATGCACATTCATAACCTGTACCCACGGAAGGTCATAAGTCTTGCCCTGAGCTAACATAAAAGGACTTTTATGTGCATTTTTTGCACCGGACATGAAAGGCACAAAATTTCTGACGTTTGCCATGGCCCGGAACAATATCTCAGTGCATTCCCGGTCCCTGAAACTCTGGACCTGTCTCAGTTTTCTTTTGACAGTTTTCAAAAAATTATCCGCCAGTGACGTTGTCTTTTTAATACCTTTTCTTCTTTTCCGGCAGGTATAACAGGCCCCGTCCTCGATGACCTGATTCAGCACCCGGCGGAGCAGAGGGTGATTAAATGCCTCATCTCTGAGAAGTCCGATTTTAATTTTCAGGTTTACCGCGGACGTTGCACTGTCCGAAGCTTCTCCGAACTTTTTGTAAAGGTCTCCGGTCTTCTTTGAACTGCATCCGGTCTCTTTCTGATATTCGGAAAGGGCTCTGCGGAATTTTCCGAGACAGTGAAGATGGCAAAACCCTATCCACAGGCGGTTGCAGACAGTTTTCAGGGCATCGGTGGCCGGCTTCCATCTGTCTTTTGTCACACCGATAATTTTAAAATCAATCCGTTCGACAAATTTTTCAAAAGAATTCGCGAGGGTTTCCGCATCAGCATGATCCACATAATCCGGGTGCCACACCAGAAGATTCCCGGAATCAACCATTGCCACGGTATATGTCCGCAGACCGGATTCTTTTTCAAACCCCTCGTCCTCCTGAAAGTAACCGGAACTTTTTGCGCCTGCACGGATTAAAATCGTTGCCGGGTGAAGTGTTCCGAACCACCGCAGCCAATTCAGAACTGTCTGCCTGCTTTTCAGTTTACTTCCTGTGAGTCTGAAAGTTTCGAGACAACCCCGGAGGCTGTGTCCGAAAAGAAGGATACCCCGGACAGCATGCCCGATAATATCAATGCCGAAATGTTTTTCACGGGGCAGAAAGCTCGGGATCAGGGAAAATCTCTGTCCGCAGTCGGCACATTCAATCATTCGGATAGGAAATCTGTGCTGTTCACCGCCTTCCATTATAGTCTTTCTTTCGGATGAACGCCAGCCTCTGAGCCGATATTTCTTTTGGCATTCACAGGTGGGTTTATGCCCGGTGACATGCTCACATGCTGACAGTTTATCCACCACTTCGGAGCGGAACAGCTCACGGTTTCCGACAAAAGCAGGGTACGCTGATATGTCAGACCAGGGAAAAATATAAGATTTGTCCCCTCTGGCGGACACAGAAAATCTGACTGCTTTTTCATGTTCCCGGGAGCAGTGCGCTTCGAATGCTTCTGTCAGTGCTTTTGTAAGTTCCGACTCAATAAGGGTTTCATCAGTTTCAGATGCTGCGAGGTATTTTATTATGTGACCGATCATTTTATCAACTGATTTTTCAAGCCTCCTGCGTTCCCGGATCAGACGGGCCTTCTTAGCTCCCCTTTTACCCTTTACCGGAACACATACAGTTATCAGTTGCCCTATAAGATCACCGATCTCTCTGAGGCAGACTGCTGTAAGTTCGCTGAAAACAGGCAAACTGCAGAAAGTACCGTATTTTTTTATCCATGAACGAAGAGCGTTCAGACAGGATTCCGCCTGAAAAAATATCTGCGGGTACTGGTTCCGATTATGATAATTTCTTCGGGCAGTCCTGTCCAGTTCCTTTTCCAGCATAGAAAGAATCCGAAGAATATTTGTCAGAAGTTCGGCATTAACTGATTCTGTACGCTCAGAAGCCCGGTCATACGAATGTGCCATTTTGCCCTCCTTAAATTAATTTTTTACTGATTACGGAAGGCTGATATAACATATTTTTTCAATTTGTTAAAGTTTTGTCAAAACTTATAGACCTATGCGTTTCAGCCACTTATGAAAACTTACGACTCACGAGATTTAACTGATCTGGCCTTAAATCAGTTAAAAAATTGAATCATTATAAATCAGATAGTTACAGGGTTGACCGGGAAAAAAGGGAATGCGCCCGTTGACAAAAGAAACCTTATAACGTAATGCTTGTCGAAAGAAACCCGGCTTTTTCCGGCAGAGGAAACGCCTTCCGGGGAAAAAGCCGGGTTTCTCTCACAAATATCAGAATTAAATAAGGAGACATCATTAAATATTTCAACATCATACTGATATCCATATTTATCATTCTTTTCATAGTGACTGCTGCCGCGCTGGCAACGGATCACGAAACTGCCCGGGGAAGAATCCGGGAACTCAGCGCGGAAATCACCCGGCATAACTATCTTTACTATGTCCTAGGAAAACCCGAGATCTCTGATAAAGCTTATGATAAGCTTTTTGACGAACTTGTCAGGCTTGAAAAAGCATTCCCTGACCTTGCTCTGCCTGACAGCCCGACAAAACGGGTCGGCTCGGATCTGGACAATAATTTTCCCAGGGTACCGCATGAAGTCCCCATGCTGAGTCTGGACAAATGTTATTCAGCAGAAGGTGTTATTTCCTGGACAGAGAAGACCCGTGAGCAGACAGGAGAAGATATCTCTTTTGTCGCGGAAGAAAAAATTGACGGCACAGCCATTGAACTGATCTACAAAGACGGCATTCTGGTCATGGCGCTGACCCGGGGAAACGGCAAAACGGGCCATGATATTACAGATAATGCCCGTACCATCAGAAATCTTCCGCTCAGACTAAGTAAAGCGATAACAATAAGCGTCCGGGGCGAGGTTTTTATCAGGAAATCCGATTTTGAAAGGCTCCGCGGGGAGGACAGACTCTCTTACGACACTGCCAGAAACATGACTGCCGGCGCGCTGAGACGAAAACAAAGTTCTGAAACCGCGAAAATCCCGCTGGATATCTTTGTTTTTGAAGCGATATCAGGCGATATCAATAATCATGCAACCCATTGGGATATCCTTTCATTCTTAGATGAATCAGGATTCAGGATCAATCCCGAAAACCGGGTAATCAGAAATTCTTCTGAAATCCGTAAATATATCAGTGATGCCACATTGAGGCGGGATGCTTCGGATTATGAAATCGACGGCGTTGTGTTCAAGGTCAACAATATGCAGATCCGAAAAGATATTGGTAATACCGAACGTTTTCATAGGTGGGCAGTTGCCTGCAAATTTATTTCCCCCGAAGACGAAACCGTTTTAAAAGGGATATCGCTTCAGGTCGGGCGTCTCGGACGGGTCACACCGGTTGCAGAACTTGCTCCTGTCCGTATCAGCAACGTAACCATAACCCGGGCCACCCTTCATAACCAGGAATATATCAGCCAACTGGAACTGGCTGTGGGTGATACCGTGAAGGTTTCAAGAAGAGGGAACGTGATTCCGGCTGTGGACCGGGTTATTGAAAAGAACACGCTGGGAAATGACACTTGGCAGATGCCGGAAGAATGCCCCGCATGCAGAACCTGTTTAAAAAAGGACGGCTCGCATCATTTCTGCCCCAACACTGATTGCCCGGAGCAGGTTCGCGCAAGGCTGATCTGGTTTTCAAAAAAGATGAGGATAAATAATCTCGGCCCCGGGACTATTGATATGCTCATCTTGCAGAAACTGATCCGATATCCGGAAGATATCTACACTCTGAATGCGGAAAACCTGAAAAGGCTTAGAGGCTTGGGAGACAGAAAGATTGCTTTGCTGACAAAAAGTATTGAAGAAAGCAAAGCAAGCCCGTTTCCTGTCACACTTTCCGCGCTTGGAATCAAGGGGCTTGGCCCTGGGAATATCAGGCGGCTGACCGAAGCAGGATTGGATTCTGTTGATAAGATATTAAACGCTGGAACAGCCGGACTGATCCGGGTGAAAGGAATCGGGGAGGTGACTGCTTCCAAAATCATCAGCGGCTTCACACCCGCAATGGTAAAAACGATCAGGGCATTGAAAAAAGTCGGGTTGAATCTTTGATAAATAATAAATAAAGACTGCGGACTGGTTCCGTCCAGTTGTATGACTATACCAAAACACATATAATCTTCTGATTTTTCAAATGATTACGGACGATTTTTCCAGAAAATTCCATTGAGCGGAATTTGAAAAATTGTCCCAGTTCATTTGACCATGATAATCACCAGTTCGTTTCTTTGCATCAAAAATGAGGACACCGCCTAAAGGCGGGACTACAAACTGTATTTGGTACCTAAATTGAGCGATTCTGTTATCAAACTAAATTTATTTATAAAACAATTAGTTATAAATCAACTTTTTCCGAT
>JAUCGG010000244.1 GCA_030378015.1 Desulfococcaceae bacterium HSG8 | reverse complement strand
GGAATTCGTTATCTTCTTCCAATGCGGCAAGGGATTCTTCCAAGGAACCCGGTGCGGAAGGCACTTCAGCCAGTTCTTCCGGGGGGAGTGAATAGATGTCCTTGTCCAGGGGATCACCCGGATCAGTTTTGTTCTGAATCCCGTCTATTACTGCCATCAGTATGGCGGAAAATGCGAGGTAGCCGTTGCAGGACGGATCAGGTGTCCGGAACTCTATGCGTTTGGCCTTGGGCGACACGGAGTACATGGGGATACGGATAGCAGCACTCCGGTTACGGCTCGAATAAGCGAGATTTACCGGGGCTTCGAATCCCGGAACCAGCCGTTTGTACGAGTTAGTGGTCGGGTTGGTAAACGCGCATAATGATTTGCAGTGTTTCAGGATACCGCCGATGGCGTACAGGGCGTCCTGGGAAACCCCGGCATATTTGTCGCCTGCAAAAAGAGGAATCCCTTCCTTCCATATGCTGACATGCGTATGCATTCCGGTTCCGTTATCTTCAAACAGGGGCTTTGGCATAAATGTCACCGTGTGACCATGCTTATAGGCAACATTCTTGAGCACATACTTGAACCATACAAGCTGATCTCCCATCTCAACCAGAGGCTTGAAACGCATATCAATCTCTGCCTGCCCCGCTGTCGCAACTTCATGATGCTGGCATTCCACATCAATTCCGAGATTCTCCAGGGTCAGGAGCATTTCAGTTCGGATGTTCTGAAATTTGTCCGTGGGCGGAACCGGGAAGTATCCTTCCTTGTGCCTCGGTTTATATCCCAGGTTGGGACCCTCATGTCTGCCGGTGTTCCAGTGCCCCTCGACAGAATCCACCTGGTAAAATGCCCCGTTTTTTGCAGATTCAAAACGGACATCATCAAAAATAAAGAATTCCGCCTCAGGCCCGATATAAGCCACATCCCCGAGGCCGCTGTTTTTTAAATAAGCCTCCGCCTTTCTGGCGATGTTACGCGGGTCACGGGTATAGGGTTCGCGGGTAATCGGATCAACAATATTCCCGATAAGCACCAGGGTAGGTTCGTCATAGAACGGATCCATCTTTGCTGTATCAGGATCAGGGATGACGAGCATATCACTGGCATTAATAGGCTGCCAGCCGCGGATACTTGAACCGTCAAATCCGTATCCGTCCTCAAAGCTCGACTCTTCCAGTTCGCTCATGGGCACTGTAAAATGCTGCCATACACCCGGGAAATCCATGAAACGCAGATCAACAACCTTTGCCTTTTCCTCTTTTGCCATTGCCAACACATCTGAAGATTTCATTTAGTTACTCCTTGTCAGTTGTCAGTTGTCCGTGGTCAGTTGCAACTGGCAACGGACGACGGACAACTGACATATTTTATATTGCATCTCTTCCTTTTTCTCCGGTGCGAACCCTGATGGCCTCTTCAACAGAGAAAACAAAAATCTTTCCATCTCCGACTTTGCCGGTATATGCAGCCTGTTGAATTTTTTCGATCACTTTATCGGCCATATCATCGAGGATAATGACCTCAATCTTAATCTTAGGGATAAAGTCAACCACGTATTCAGCGCCTCGGTAAATTTCCTTGTGCCCTTTCTGGCGTCCGTAACCTTTTACCTCCGAAATTGTCATTCCCTGGATTCCGATCTCGTTCAAGGCTTCTTTGACATCGTCCAGTTTGAAGGGCTTAATAATCGCCTCGATTTTTTTCATACCTGCTCCTTTCTTTTTGTCAGTTGTCCGTTATCCGTTGTCCGTTACGGACAACGGACAACTGACCAATCATTCTATCTCAAAAGCTCTTTCTCCGTGGATTGAACTGTCAAGTCCTTTGATCTCACTGTCTTCTTCTACCCTGAATCCCCCGGTAACGGCTTTTGTGATATAAACAATAATGACGGTTCCGACTCCTGTAAAGGCCGCGGTTGCTCCGATGGAAACAATCTGAATCCATAATTGTTCGGGGTTTCCGTAAAACAGTCCTTTGGCACCTCGTCCGGACATACACTGCAAACGGAGTTGCCGGGCAATCGCTTTTCCAAATCGGTTTAGCAGACAAACGGTGGGTTACGCTTCGCTTCACCCACCCTAGGTTTTACGTTTCGGGTAGTTAAATCCTTTGTTTTTTTGTCGTTTCACGCATTACGCATTACGCATTACATTACGCATTACGCATCACGCATTACGTTTCATTTTTGTCCGGCAGCACATTTTCCACAGATGTTTTTATGATCGCCACCTGCTCCGGTGAATCCACTTTCTGCCCGTCAAAATCCCTGATATAGAAGATATCGACCACCTGATCTACATTTGTGGCAATCTGGGCGAACCATACATCCAGCTTACACTTGAAAAGAGCGTCAGTTACCCCGAAAAGCAGCCCGGGAAAGTCGTAGGTGAAAACTTCGATGATTGTGAAAAAGCTGGAACTCTGATTATCAACAACAATGCGATGGGGCCGTTCTGATGTGCGGGGTCTGGAGAAACCATAATCCGCCATCTTTTTACCCAGGGCAGCTTCAAGGTCAGATTCGCCTGACAGGGCAGATTGAAGATCCCTTGCCGTGCGTTCCCATTTTTCATCTTCAAAGATCGGGTCAGGCGGCGGCTTGACCTCGAAAGTATCAAGAGCAATATTGTTTCTCCATGTACATACCCGGGCATTGAGGATATTGATATTGTTCAGCGTAAATACTCCTGAGATTTTTGAAAAAAGCCCGGGCGAATCTTTCGCGCATATGGTCACGCTTCTTGCATTAAGGTCGGGATTGCGGCTGATGTTCCATATGAAATGCCTGTCACCGAGATTTTTATAAAGTCCGATATGGTCAAGAATTTCATCTGACCGCGTATTCAGAAGGTATCGGGGCGACATGGTGTGAAAAAGCCTTTCCAACTGCTGTTTATCCTCCGGATCACCGGAAGATGAGAGAATATCCGCTTTTTTCTTCTCGACAATTTCAACAGCTTCGCTCGTTGCCAGTTCCCCGTTTTTCAGAATACTCATAATCTTGAGAAAAAGATCTCTCAGGAGCGTTGATGTCCAGTCATTCCATGCCTTAGGGCCAGTTGACATTGAATCTGCTGCCGCCAGCAGATAAAGCATCTGTAACTGATCAATTGTTTTAATTTTCCTCGCACAGAATATGGCTGTTTCTTCGTCATTAATATCTCTTCTTGTGGCAGCTTTGCACAGCAGCAGATGCTCCCTGACCAGGAACAGGACTGTTTCAATATCTTCTGGCCTATATCCCTTTTCCTCAAGTATGCTTTGAACAAATTTCAGACCCTTCTGCGAATGATCTCCGCCCGGCTGTCCCTTTCCTATATCATGGAGAAGCGCGCCCCACAGCAGGAGGATTTGTTTTTTTGTTGGTATCCCCGGTTTTTTTCCTGAAATCTCCTTGTACAGTTCTGTGCATAACGACTCTTTTTCAGAATCGTCAGGCGATCCGAATGTCTTCAGAGTCTGTACGGTACGCAGCGAGTGCCTGTCAACAGGATAAAGATGATATTCGTCATACTGAATCCGGTTTACGATTTCTGAGAATTCAGGTATGAATCGTACCAGGAATCCGGTATTTAACATTTCGTTCAGGACATTGAATTCAGGAGCCGGCGTCACTAAAATCCGTTCAAAGGCTTTTACTGCCGAAGCAGAACTTCTGAACTCATCGTCAACCAGTTCGATAAAGTCCTTTACAAGCCTTTTGGCTTCCGAGCTTAGGGGAAATTTCGAGCGCGCGCTTTCCTCAAAAATCTTTATCAGCAGTTCGGGATTATTCAGGATATCTTCCGGGGAAGCAAAACTGAGCATCCCCTTTTTTATTATCAGTCCCTCTGTCCGGGATTTCTCCGTGATCTTTTTTTTGCGTTTCTGTTTTTTTGCGTTTTCCAGTTCATAAAGGGACATCAGATGCTTCTGCTTTATAAAACTCATCTGCGCGTGAAGTTTGCCTAGGAAGATTTCCACCGACCGCTGGCCGTTTATCTTTTCAAACCCCATGTCATGGGCAAGGCTTTCCTGATGTTCAAAGTGAAGCTGATCATATTTTCTGCCCACCTTCTGATGTAAACGATTTCTCACATGCCAGATAAATGAAAGGGCTTTCCTCAGCATATTATACTCGTCATGGGACAGGCATCCGTAGTACTCCAAATCTCGGGGCTGCCTGACATTTGCCCTTATCCTGGCGATCCACAGGAGGGTGTGATAATCCCTGAGGCCTCCCTGGCCTTCCTTGAGATTCGGTTCGAGCAGATACGTTGAATCCCCGAAATACCGGTGCCGTTCCCGGTTTCTTTCAATAAGCGATTCAACAAGCTTGTCGGATCGTTTTAGGAGAACTTTGTCTCTGAGGGTTTCTGTCAGTTTTGAATACAGCAGGGAGATGCCGCATATAAACCGGGCATCCAGAACAGAGGTGAGAACCTCAATCTCTTTGCCTGCAAGACTCACACATTCATCAAGTGAGCGGGTTGCATGTCCCACATCAAGGCCGATGTCCCACAGCGGATAAATAACTTCCCGGATAAGTTCCTCGGCCACACTCGGAACTTTTTTTTCAAAAAGGAAAAGGATATCCACATCCGAATGGACACACTGCTCTTCTCTTCCGTATCCTCCCAGGGCAATGATGGCATAAGGAATTTTATCCATTACCATTTTCAGCCCCACCGTGCTTTTTTCAAAGCTTTCACGGAAATAATCATCCAAAAGCCGGGTGTTCTGCTCCAGGAAATCAGCGGCTTCTCCGTTCAAATATTTTTCAGTCAGTTTCTTCCGCTTATCCTGAAGTATATCTGAAGTGTATTTGTATGTTTTGTTGTTTTTCATTTTTCAGGCTCCTGCATTTAACTATGCAATTGCTGTGCCATTGTGATAAAAAAATAAAATAATAATATAATTCAAATGGATATATTAAAAAAACAGTATGGGCGTAAACGCTGTTATTATACAAATTTGTAATAAGCAGGAAAAATAAATTACAGAAATGTCGTTTATCGGGCGATTTCGGGCAGGGATTTGAAAAAATCGGTCAGTAGCGAAGCAGACAAATAATAAAAACAATTGAAATGATCTGATGACTTATGCTATTATATCATATTATAAAATTCAGATTCAGCTTTTCTTCTTAACCACGAATAATCAGTAGATCGAAAAGTTTCCGATTTTAACCGGGCGCATTCCCGAAAAGTAGGAAATTCTCGTTCCCAGGCTCTGTCTCACTGCCATTAAGTTAAGGAACGCAGCCCGCTGACGAAGATGTTATTTCAGTAAGTTATGCCTCATTATCAGGTCGCTCCGACTCTTAACTTAATGGCAGTGAGGCAGAGCCTGGGAACGAGTAACATATTGAATTTTATGATCTGTACATTTAACCTACTTTTTGGGAATGCTCCGATTTTCCCCGGAACGACAGTAAGTTAAATAGTCATTCCGGGGAAAATTAAAAAACGGATGTTTTTTAATTTTAACCCGGAATCCACTGGTTGCAAGGTTTAGCGTAAACTTTTCGATCTACTGATAATACGAAAATATTATTATTCGTGTGGTTCGTGTGATTCGTGGTTCAGAAATCGGGTATTTATTTGGAGTTCTCTAAACACAAACAGATGAAAGACGCCAGAAAAAAGAAGAGTATTACCAATGATTAACAAAGATCGGGCATTAACTGATAACCGCCTTTTTGACACAGATCCCCTGCTGCGACAATTTGAAGACGTACTCACGCGCCGATTGAATCGCAGCAGTGAAATGGAAAAACGACTCACCAGAGGAAAAATGAGCCTTGCTGATTTTGCCTCCGGTCATGAATACTTCGGCCTGCATTTCCAAAATAATGAGTGGATATTTCGGGAGCGGGCCCCCAATGCAGCGTCAATCCATATCATCGGCGATATGACCGGATGGCGCCAGAAAAAAGGTTTCGCGCTGGAACGCGTGAATGATGAAGATGTATGGGAAATCCGTCTCCCCTCGGACGCCTTGGAACACGGGAGCCTTTACCGGCTCCGGATCTGCTGGCACGGCGGAGAGGGTGACCGCATCCCTGCTTATGCCAGACGCGTAATTCAGGACCATGATACAAAAATATTCAATGCCCAGGTCTGGGCACCGCCTTCCCCGTATCAGTGGACGACGGGCAACGGGCGTTCGACAGAGCTAACGCCGAAGCAACGGACAACGAGCGTTCGACGGAGCTCACGTCGAAGCAACGGACAACGGACAAATCTGTTTGTTTACGAAGCCCATGTGGGAATGGCCCAGGAGGAAGGAAAGGTAGGCTCGTACCGGGAATTTACGGATCGGATCATCCCGCGAATCGCTGAAGCAGGATACAACGCGATTCAATTGATGGCAATTCAGGAACATCCCTATTATGCCTCGTTTGGCTACCATGTGGCGAATTTTTTTGCTGCTTCTTCCCGGTTCGGAACGCCTTATGACCTGAAGGAACTGATTGACGCTGCCCATTGTGCAGGCCTCCTGGTTCTCATGGATATCGTGCATTCCCATTCGGTAAACAATGAAACAGAGGGACTGGGCCGCTTTGACGGAACCTTGTATCAGTATTTTCACAACGGGGAACGGGGATTTCACAGGGCATGGGATTCCCGCTGTTTTGATTACGGCAAGATCCAGGTGCTTCATTTTCTGCTTTCCAACTGCCGTTTCTGGCTGGATGAATACCGGCTGGACGGGTTTCGTTTTGACGGCATCACGAGTATGCTTTATCTCCATCACGGTCTGGGGACAGATTTCAAATTCTATGACCAGTATTTTGACGATACTGTGGATGAAGATGCTCTCACCTATTTAACTCTTGCAAACAAGCTCATCCACGAGGTGCGGCCCGACGCTATTACTATTGCCGAGGATATCAGCGGAATGCCGGGCATTGCTTTCCCAGTTGCCGGGGGCGGTATCGGGTTTGATTACAGGTTCGCGATGGGAGTCCCTGATCTCTGGCCCCGGCTTCTGAAAAAAGTACCGGATGAGCAGTGGCATATGGGACACATATGGCATGAACTGACCAACCGCAGGAAAGATGAGAAGACTATCAGTTATACTGAATCCCACGATCAGGCCATTGTAGGAGACAAGACCCTCATCACCTGGCTCATGGATACGGATCTGTATGACCATATGTATGTCAGTGATGATACTCCTAAGGTAAACAGGGGCATTGCCCTGCACAAGCTGATCCGATTTATTACCCTGACAACTGCCGGCCACGGTTATCTCAACTTCATGGGCAATGAATTCGGACATCCTGAATGGATTGATTTTCCCCGCGAAGGAAACTCATGGTCATACCACTATGCGCGGCGACAATGGCATCTTGCAGATGATCCGGGTCTGAAATATCAGTTTCTCGCCCGTTTTGACCGTGATATGATCGGATTTGCAAAGCGTTTCAGCCTGACGAAATCTCCGGAACCCCGTCTTTTGTATGAACATGATAAGGACAAAGTCATTATTTTCGAGCGGGCCTCCCTGCTGTTCGCTTTTAACTTTCATCCTTGTGTCTCTCATACAGATTATCGTGCAGGAGTTCCCAAAGGAAGGTATGTGATGGTCTTTAACAGCGATGCCCGGGAATTCGGAGGGGACAACAGACTGGTTCCGGATCAGAAGCATTCCACCTTTTCCGGTACGTTATGGGGACAGGAACGGGATATACTCAGCCTTTATCTGCCGAGTCGGGCGGCTTTGGTTCTTAAGGCTTTGTAACTAATGTAGAACAATTTTTCAAATTGTTTTAAGCGGGCGCATTTACAACTTGGGGGAGTCCCGGAGGACCGACTGAAAACAGCCCGGCAATTCATTGCCGGGGCGGATGTCCCCGTTTTTTCAGTCCCGCAGGGACGACTGAAAAGCTTCTTTTCAGTCGTCCCTGCGGGACGTGATGATCCGGAACACTCACCCGGCAATGAATTGCCGGGCTATTTTCAGAAGTCCTCCGGGACTGAAAATCACTCCCCTGACTTGTAAATACGCCCGTTTTAAGCAATTTAAAAAATTGCTCTACTACACCACTTTTTAAGTTCGTCCCCCCCTTTTTTAAAGGGGGCAGGGGGGATTTTACGTTGCTAAAAAAAGGTGTTACGGCAGAAATCCCCCCCGGCCCCCCTTTAAAAAAGGGGGGAGGAATT
>JAUCGG010000042.1 GCA_030378015.1 Desulfococcaceae bacterium HSG8 | reverse complement strand
TATAATATTTATAATATTTGACTGTTTTTTCCCATATTCGAGACTATCGCCCTGTCCTGATTGGATATAACCTCAAACTTTAAAATGCTATAAGGTGGGTTTTAAAATAATTACTCCCAAATATGATGCTGAACCTCTCCTGATGCGTTCCCAGGCAGAAGCCCGGAAACGAGTGTTTCCTACTTTTTAGGATGCGCCCAGGGAATTATTCTAATGAGCTGTTTTTTTCTATGAACCGTTCGAGTTCATCTGTATAATATCGGGGAATGCCGGTTGCTGCCAAACTGTAAGTTCGGCACTCCGTTTTTATTTCAGATAAAGTCTGTTTTATTCAGTAATGGACGATTTCTGTCTTCATGAAAGATATCATATCAATCTCTCTTTGTTCCTCTTTTCATCCGCTTGCCGTGCTTTTCCAATAACTGATAGAGTCCGGAACGTGACGCCCCGGACAAACGGCATGCTCTGCTTACATTGCTTTCTGACAGTTTTATCAGGTCATCCAAGTATTCTGATTCGGCAAGTTTGCGGAATTCCCTGAGTTCTGGAAATTTTGTCCGATTTATCTCCACGGTTACAGCCGGGGCGTTATTTTCCTCATGCTTCTCTTTTTTCTTTATCCCTGCTTTGCAAAAATGAATCCTCATATCCACTGGCAGATGGTGCGGATATAATGTCGGTTCGTTCATCGCATTGGCAATGGTGGCATGAAGCACGTTTGTCAGTTCTCTTATGTTTCCGGACCACTCATAACGCATCAGGCTGTCTGTGAAGTCTTTGGAAACGCCTTTTGTGCTGATTCCGAATTCGTCGCAGATTATATATATGTAGTGATTCATCAGCAGTTTTATATCATCCGCACGGTTTCTCAATGAGGGAACGTGAACATGGAAGGCAACAAGTCGGAAATACAGATCTTTCCGAAAATGGCCTGCCTTAACCATTTTTTTTAAATCTCTGTTAGTAGCTGAGATAACACGAAAATTACAGATCACCTCTTTTTTTGCGCCCAGGGGACGGAATTTCTTATTCTGCAATATACTTAACAGGGATTTTTGCACGGAAGGATGAAGATCGCCGACTTCATCAAGAAACAGGGTCCCGCCCTCAGCCTGCCTGATCAATCCTTCCTGATCAGAATGCGCTCCTGTAAAACTGCCTTTGGTATGACCGAATAGCAGGCTTTCTGCCAGATTAACAGGAATATTTGTACAATCCACTGTGACAAAATTTCGTTTTGCTCTCGGGCTGTTTATATGGACAGCCTTGGCCATCAGTTCTTTTCCTGTTCCTGTTTCCCCGGTGATGAAAACGCTCCCGTCATTGCCCGCGGCCCTGGCGATAACCTCCAGGCAATCCCTCAGTTTCGGGTCATTCCCAATAATAAATTCCCTGTTTAACACCTTTTGTTCACAGAACTGAAGTTTTTTTTCCCTGTATTCCAAAGCCCGGCCCACGAGGAGCTTGATATTCGTGTATGAAGGAGGCTTTTCAAGATAATCCCAAGCCCCGTTTTTCAGGGCTTTTTCAGCACCGTAAGAATCTCCCTGCCCGGTAATAATGATGACCTCAGGCGATGAAGGTGCTTTTTTAAGCCTGCCAATGCCTTCAAGCCCGCTGATATCAGGTAAGATAACATCTAGGAAAACGATATCATAATCGTTTTTATGAACCATATTCAGCCCGTCATGAAAGTTTTCAGCTATTTCACAATTATGACCTAATTCCTCAATATAAAAGGAAAAAGGGTCATAAAACATTTCATCATCATCAACAATCAAAATCTTTGCCATCTTGATCATCTCCTTTTGGTAACGACTCAGTTTTCACCTGTTCATCAGCCTCGTTGAATAGTCAGTAGATCGAAAACTTTTTGCAAACAATGGATTCCGGGTTAAAATCGGAAAACATCCGTTTTCCGATTTTCCCCGGAATGACAGTATGTTAAATTGTCATTCCGGGGAAAATTAAAAAACGGATGTTTTTTAATTTTAACCCGGAATCCACTGTTTACCAAGGTTTAGCGGAAACTTTTCGATCTACTGATAGTTCCTTGTTTAAATCAGCCATGTTTAGGCAGGGCGCATTTACAAGTTGGAGGCTTGTGAAAATAACCCGGCAATTCGGATATGCATAATTTGTCAAGTCCAGTAGAGACGACTGAACTTGGTGAAATATGGGACTCGGGGCTTCTGTCAGCTTATCCCAGCAATGAATTGCCGGGCTGTTTTCAGCAGTCACTGCGAACTCCCCCAACTTATAAATACGCCCGTTTAGGCATCTTTCATAAAAGCTGAAAAGCAGTTTACACGGGCGCATTCCCGAAAAGTAGGAAATTCTCGTTCCCGGGAATGCATTTCAGGAGGCTCTGCCTCGTGTTTCAGGGTAAGACCGATGAGTTACCGATGAGTCAGTTCAGGGCGGAGCCTTGGAACGATTTGAAAAATCGTTCTACAGTAAAGTGTAAACTGACAAAGGTGCCCATGTTTATTTTACTTTTTCCCTTTTGTCCATTTTTTTGGACTTTTTTTTCTTTTAGTCCATTTTTGCATACACAAGTTTATAGCAAAGATGTATCGGATTCAGCCACCAAATTTAATTCAAAAAGTAATTAACATTATCCAATTTCTCAGACATTTTCAATAAAAACCAAGCATCGTAGCAGATTGGCAATGAATATATTTGAATTTCATAAATTTCAATCCTTAATATCAGTTCATCAGGGAAACACTTTATAAAACTTTGAATTTAAACAGATTATAAAATAATTACTGACAGTATCAGATTATCCGACTGCTCGTTGTTACAAAGTTAACACACTGGTTTTACTGATTAAATATCTTGATAGCGATTTGATAAATAAAGTCAATATGTTGTGAAATAATCTGATCATCGGATAATAAATGGCACATTTTTTGAAACTTGAATTTGCACAGAGCCGAATTCGCGTTTCACCCGGTGATAAAAATTTTCATAAGAAAGGAGGGATGAGGAGAAAATTATATAAATACACGGACGAATTTTTTCGGTCTTCAACACCCGACCGAAGCCAATGCTTTTTATGATCAAATTAAATTTAACCGGAGGAATTTTATGAGAATATTTATAAAGTTCAGTTTTGCGACTGTTATCTCCTTGTGTATGGTTTTTGCTATATGCTCCGCTGTGTATGGCGAACCCGTGTTTCCCGAAGGCTCTATGGTAAGGCAGACATGCGGAGCCTGTCACAAGCCAGATCCGGATAAGCGTTTGGAAGTGATTGAGGAGACAAGAAAAACCCCTGAAGAGTGGAAAGTCGTTGTTGACAGAATGATCCGCATTAACAGCGCGCCTCTCGAAGATGAAAATTTTAACGCTGTAATTAAAGAAGTAAGCAAAAACCTGTGCCTGACGCCTGGGGAGATGTCCCAGGTTGCTTATCTTAACAGTGATGAAAACAGCCAATACAGGGAAATTCCCAAAAATGATCTGGAAAAAAGAATTTACACAGCCTGCGTGAGATGTCATACTTACGGGAAAATCGTATCCCATAAAATGACCTCTGCCCAGTGGGCGGAAAACAGGAATCTGCACCTGGGATATTATCCCACGGTCATCCCCCAGATGCGGGAAATGGACTGGTACAAAGAATCCCAGGAACTGGTGGAACCCCTCGCCAAACTGTTTGCTTTTGACACACCCGAATGGCAGGAATGGATCAAAAACAGGAATGACCAAGATATAAGCGGGGAGTGGAAGGTGTTCGGGTACCAGCCCGGTCTCGGGTATTACAGCGGAACCTATACGTTTGAGGCCAATTCCAAAAAGGGAGAGGACGAATATCTTGTTGAAAAGAACGTCACCTACCAAAGCGGAACAACCCTGAAGATGAAGGGAGAGGGAACCCTTTACAGTGAGTATCACCTGCGATACGCGCTTGCGCCCACGCCTCTTACCGGAAGGATTGAAGGTGTTTTTGATCTTAACGCCGAAGAGATGGGATTTAATGGAAAATGGTGGACAGTTGTCCAGGATTCCAACGCCTACGGGAATGAAAAGTTCTATAAAACAGGCGGCTCGCCCAGGGTGTTTGCCGCGTATCCTCATGCATTAAAAGCAGGAGCAGAGCAGACCCTGACGCTCCTCGGAGTGAACCTGCCGGAGACCGTCAGCGAAGCAGATATTAAATTCTCAGATGCCAATGTGAAAGTTGTTAAGGCGGAAAAGAGCGATGATTCCAAAATTGTTTGCAAGCTGGACGTCGGCGCGAATGTGCCTGTGGGCGTTCTGACGCTGAATGTAAAAGACCTTCCATATGGAGAGGGCGTCAAAATTTTTGACAAGATAGACAGCGTCAAAATATTTCCCGCAATCGGCCGCGCCCGGGTCAGCTCCGGCGCAGCATATCCGCCCCAGGGCGTTCAGTTCGTTGCTTACGGAATGCACTTTGGCAAAGATGGCAAAGCTGACACTGATGATGATCTTATGCTGGAGCCTTTGGATGCAAAGTGGTGGCTGGAAGAGGAAAAAACCAGGGAGAATGATGATGATATGAAGTATCTCGACATTCCCGTGGCAAACGGACTTTATACTCCTGTCACCACTTACGCACCTATCGAAGAGAGACAACTTCGCAGGGAAGGTGTCGGATTGATAGCAATAGGAGCGTCTTATACCGACGGAGACCGCGAGTTAAAAGGCAGGTCCTTGCTGGCTGTCACGGTGCCGGATTTCATAACCCATCTGAAATAGGGTAACATCATGCAAAAATTCAGAATTGCTGAAAACAGGATGTTCCATGCGGACGGGCATGACTTTCTCTTTCTCACGGGGAGCAGTGCGATTTTTGAAACGGACCCGGATATAAAAGATATCTTGGAGCAGGGCTTCCGCGCCGGGGAATTAAGCAGGGAGGAATTCTTTTCACGCATGAGCGGTTCAGATGAAGAAAACAGGGAATTCTTTGAGGAAATTGTAAACCGGGGTGTTCTTGTAAAAGCAAACAGTGAGGCATTCGCCAGAACAACAGGAACAGAGCAGGGCGCAATTCCCCTGAAGACCCTGGTGCTTCACGTAACAGAAGCCTGTAATCTCGGATGCCGTTACTGCTATCACAGCCAGAACGGACACGCTCCCGGGAAGACGGGGCGCACAATGTCATCCGAAGTGGCGCAGCAAGCAATTGATTTCCTGTTTGAGCATTCCGGCAGTTTGGAAGAAGTGATCCTGGTCTTTTTTGGCGGGGAACCCCTGATGAATTTTAACCTCATCGTCTTCGCGGTCAAATATGCCCGTGACAAGGCTTTGGAAAAAGGGAAAAAAGTCAGCTTTGCCATCACCACCAACGGAACCCTTCTGACGGATAAGGCCATTCGTTTTTTGCATGAGAATAAAATCGGAATCACTGTCAGCATAGACGGATTTGAGGAAGCGCATGACCGTTTTCGGCGTTTCCCGGACGGGACCCCGTCCTATCAGGTGATATTGCCCAGGATAAAGAATCTGCTTAGGCTGGAACGGGAAAAACCGGTGGTGGCGAGGGTGACAGTGGCCGGGGATTCCGGGGATGTGCCTGAAATACTGGATCATCTTCTTGATCTTGGTTTCTCGGAAGCCGGGTTCGCACCCGTCACAACACCGGATACATCTTATCAGCTCAACGCTGACGGAATGAACAAGTTGCTTGACCAGTTCGGAAACCTCTCGGATAAATTCCTGGAAATTGCCCGCCAGGGTGATTTTTTCGGATTCACTAATCTGATTGATCTGCTGGTGGTGCTGCACGAGGGAGAAGTGAAAAACTACCCCTGCGGCGCGGGTCTGGGGCTTTTTGCAGCGGACCCGGAGGGGCGTCTTTATATCTGCCAGCGGCTTACCGGGGAATCCTCGTGTTATATGGGAGATATTTTCAAGGGGTTTGACCAGGGCAAGATCGGGACTTTCAGAGAACAGGCAGAAATCGGGCAGCGGAACCTTTGCAGAACCTGCTGGGTTCGCACGATCTGCGCGGGCGGATGTTACCATGAAGCAATGGTCAGGGAAGGTGGTCTGACAAAATCGAACCTGCATTATTGTGACTGGATAAAAACCTGGGTGGACATGGGGCTGGCAGTTTACGCCCGTCTCACGCTGGAATGCCCGGAATATCTCGAAAAGCTGTCCATGCTGAGGGGGCATGCGCCGTTATTCAGCCAAGTCATCTGAAACGTAAACATAAACTTGCGAAAAGGAGTAAATCGCTCATGAAAAAGAAAAAAGCTCTGAAACCCGTAAACAAACGGGCGAAAAAATTGGAGGAAAAAGAGGTTTTTGGCATGTCGGATGATATTTCGACAAGCATGCCCATCGGATGCACCACGATTTTTGATACAGGCTGGGAAACCAATCCCCGACCTGAAACACCGATGAGCAATTGTCTTTCCAGTGCCCGGGACTTCACCAGTTGTTCAGGTCCGTGCTGGTGGCCCGCCCAGACCCCGGACAACATCACTAATTTCCCGGATTTTCAGAATCAGTGCCGCGCTATTGAGAAGGACTGGAGAAACCTGAATTTCGTTATTAAGAGATAAGAAAGGAGATAAGCATGACGATCAAGACAAACAGAGCCATACTGGCGATGATGCTGTGCTGTATCGCAGTCCTGTCTTTTCCGGTGATGGCTAAGGATTTCATCTATATCCCCTGTGTCAACGCGTTGGAGATCATTGATTGCGAGACAGACACGGTTGTTGAAAGCATCCCTTATAATGACTACATCGTCAATTCTGTTTTTTCGCCTGATAAAAAACGGTATTACTTAAACGCGTTTCACTCTGTTTATGCGATAGACACGACCACCAACAAGCTCATAGATACTTACAAATTTTCATCCGAGTTAAGCCGGGTGACGATACTGGGGCTTGGGGTTTCGAATGATAACAGCCAGCTCTACCTGAGCTGTGCCATTGTCAAAAAGAAGCAGAATATTCCCAAGCTCAATGTTCTTCCGCCCCAGTTCGTGGTCTATGATATTAAAACTAAAAAAATGGTGAAGAACTATCAGATCCCGTGCAGCTTTACCGGGGTTGTGCCGCTGAGGAATGACAACGATAATGTTATCCTTGTAGGCCTGGATATCCATAAACTGAATCTCAAGACCGGAAAGCTTGAGAAACTTATGGGGATGCTTAATCCTGAAAAGGGTGAGGAGGCAAAAAACGGTTTGGTGATCTGGCAAAACAACTACCCCGGAGATCACGGGCTTTTTGCCAATCCGTATTATACCGAATCAGGGATGGGATACTTTATCGTTGATAAAAACACCGGTAAGGTCAGCACGCTGAAGGGAAAAGATGTCTGGTTTGAGTACTCCAATGTCATTTCCCCTGATAAAAAATATCTTTACGGTGTTATGGATGAACTGGTAAAGATTGATATGAAAACCGGGGAAACCATAAAAGCTATCCCTGTGAAAAAAGGAACCTGTTACGCGCTCACCCTGACATCTGACGGAAAAAAGATTTATGTGGGACCTGCGGGACCGGACATGAGTGTTTATGATACTGAAACTCTTGAACTGATTGGGACAATTCCGCTTGCCGGAGACGGGGTTATCGCTCATCTTCTTCCTAAATAAACTCTGTAAAAGACCTCCGAAGTTTCAAAAACCTCGGAGGTCTGCCTCTCCGGAGGTCTGGCTATCCTCGGATATCTGACTATCCGTAAACATAAGGAGTTCAGATCATGTATTATATGATAAAGATTTGGGATTTTGTACTGAAAGGCGTCGGTTTTTTCAAAACCAGGAAAAAAACCGCTGTTTTTCTAATATTGCTTTTGCTCCCTGTCCTAGGGCTTGCTTCTCATGAGCTTTCAATCCGGTATTTCCAGGAACAAACCTGTGTGGTCTGCCATGAGATGAGATCCCCCATACAGAAGTGGAGAGAATCCGGTACTGCGAAAAATCATAACAACTGTGCAGGCTGCCATTTTGAAGCAGGATTTGACGGATGGATGAAAATGAATAAGTCGGCGGTGAGGCTGCTTGCAGAACATTTCAAACGTGATCCCAACGAGCCGATCAAACCCCTTCCCGAACCCCTGTTCCTGGAAGAGGGAAAAGAACCTGGGTATTGGAGCCATGTGCCGAACAGCAGGTGTTTTCAATGTAAAGATGCCAGAAATCATAAGGAAATAGATCAGCCTAAAATACACAGCAAACTTATAAAAGGGATTGCCTCTCAGCCCTGCAAAGACTGCCACAATCATGAAATGCGCAAGGGGCAGAAATTTTATGAGAAAGTAACATCGGAAAAACAAGCCAGGGCCGGCCAGTCTGGAAATCAAAGCTGAGTGATGATATGGAAATCGCCTTGCACCTCAGAAATCCTGATAATAAAGGAGACTTGCCCAAAGTTTCAAATCACCTGATGGACTTTTATGATCAGGCTTTCGTCGGAAAAGAGGACTTGGAAAAGAAATCTCACTCTTTTAACCGAGTCTATGTAGGAGATGAGTTCTGTTCAAATCGCATTCCCTCTCTCGCTGAAATGAAACATTTCTTCAGCTTTGCCGAGGAAAAGAATCTGAATATTACGCTTCTGACGCCGGTTCTCACAGATGAGGGGATAGCGAAATGTTCTCCGCTCTTTGAATATCTGGAAAAAAAACACCCTGAAACGGAAGTCGTGGTGAATGATCTGGGTGTTCTTTTCTACTTGAAGAGAAACTATCCCCTGTTTCGTCTGTCCGCGGGCAGACTTTTTAACAAGGGCTTTAAAGACCCCCGATTGTCGAGCAATGAGAAGTCGTCTTCCATTTCCCAAGAAGCAGATGAGCTTCTAAATTACAGCACATTTGATCATCCTGATTTCCAGGAAAAAATGGCGGAACTTTCTGTTACCCGTCTGGAGCGTGATCTGCTGCCTTATGGAAATGATGTTGGAGAGATCACCGGATCAGACTTTAAAACTTCCGTTTATTTTCCGTTTGGCTATGTCACGAGCGGGAGAGTCTGCTGGACGGCGTCTTTCAAACAGAAAATAGGAGAACGATTTGTTATTCCTGTAAAATGTCCCCGCCCCTGTAATGGGATGACGCTGGAACTTAAACATAAAAATTTTTCCTTTCCGCTGATTCAAAACGGTAATACCATTTTTTATCTTTACACCTCATCCATGTTAAGTTATCTTCTTAAAAGAGCCGATCATGAAAATCTGCGTCTGGTCTATCAGGGATTTATTTTTGGAAAGGAGTGCTAAATTTTCAATTTCAGTAGATCGAAAACTTCTGCAAACAGTGGATTCCGGGTTAAAGCCGGAAAACATCCGTTTTCCGATTTTTCCCGGAATGACAGTATGTTAAGGTGTCATTCCGGGGAAAATTAAAACGGATGTTTTTTAATTTTAACCCGGAATCCACTGTTTACAAGGTTTGCCGGAAACTTTTCGATCTACTGAGTTTGGCATAAATGACATCCTTCATAAAAGCTGAAAAGTAGTTTATAGTTTACACTTGTTCCGGCTGTAGAACAATTTTGCAAATTGTTTAAAATTAAAACGATTTGCAAAATCGTTCTACAGTAAAGTGTAAACTGAAGGATGCCGCATAAATCAGGAGAGGAGTGCTAAACTTTCAGTTTGGCATAAATGACATCCTTCATAAAAGCTGAAAAGTAGTTTATAGTTTACACTTGTTCCGGCTGTAGAACAATTTTGCAAATTGTTTAAAATTAAAACGATTTGCAAAATCGTTCTACAGTATAAAGTGTAAACTGAAGGATGCCGCATAAATCAGGAGAGGAGTGCTAAACTTTCAGTTTGGCATAAATGCTATCCTTCATAAAAGCTGAAAAGTAGTTTACACTTGTTCCGGCTGTAGAACAATTTTGCAAATTGTTTAAAATTAAAACGATTTGCAAAATCGTTCTACAGTAAAGTGTAAACTGAAGGATGCCGCATAAATCAGGAGAGGAGTGCTAAACTTTCAGTTTAGCAATATCTTGCGATGTCGAACACCTCTGCTAAACTGAAAGTTTAGCGATCCTTTCCCGAAACGGAGTAGTAGCATGAAAATTATTGCCCCGGTCACTTCCTTCAAAGAAGCGGAAATGCTCCTGCATTTCGGTGCGGATGAACTCTATTGCGGTGTGAACACGCCGGAGTGGAAAGAGCATTTTGGCAACCGATGCTGGATGAATCGGAGAGACCCTTCCCAAGCCAATATCTTCTCATGGGAGGATATTCAAAATATCGTGGAACTGGCCCACGAAAATGATGTCCGAGTTCATCTCACCCTGAACGCGCCTTTTTACCCCAGGGGGAGCGTTGGTTATTTACTGAAACTCGCGGAAAAGCTGGTCAGCGAGCTTTGCATTGACGGTCTTATTGTCTCTGATTTTAATTTGCTGATGCGGCTGTCCCGGGAAAAACTTCCGGTGAGGATTCATCTGAGCAGCCTGGGAAGCTGCTTCAATTCCGAATCTGTTGATTTTTATCTCTCACTGGGCGTAAAACGGATTATCCTGCCCCGCCAACTGAGGCTTTCAGAGATCAGTCATTTAATCGCCAAGGCAAATCCCCGGATGGAATTCGAGGTCTTTGCGTTAAATGACGGCTGTTATTTTGAAGAGGGATTCTGCCAGACATCTCATACCCTCGGCGCTTTTTGTCTGACAGACTGGGAGGTCTCAGGACATGGCATTTCCCAAGAGGAAATAGAAACCCAACTTAAAGATTCCCGCGACTACCTGTGGTATCAGAACAACTGCGGGTCAACTTTCCAGGCGGACGGACTTCCCAACGGACCGTGCAGCCTCTGCTGGTTCGGGCAGTTCAGAGATTGGAGGGTTAAAGCTGTCAAGATTGTGGGCAGGGAAGCGTCTTTTTATCGAAAAATGAGGAGTCTTCAGTTGGTCAGGGCAGTAATGGATGAGGTGAGAAACGGGGCGACCCATGAGAGAATCGGGGAATATGCCCGTTCTGTGCGGGGAACCCCCGAATATTGTGAAAAAGGATATATGTGTTATTTCAGGGAATGCTGAAACGTGATACGTGATACGTGAAACGTGAAACGTGAAACGTGATACGTGATGCGTGAAACGTGAAACGTGAAACGTGAAACGTGAAACGTGAAACGTGAAACGTGAAACGTGAAACGTGAAACGTGAAACGTGAAACGTGATACGTGATACGTGATACGTGATACGTGAAACGTGAAACGTGAAACGTGAAACGTGATACGTGATACGTGAAACGTGAAACGTGAAACGTGATACGTGATACGTGATACGTGATACGTGAAACGTGAAACGTGAAACGTGATACGTGTAGATGCGGAACATGAGGTGTGAATTCACGCATTACGCATCACGTTTCACTTAAATTGAGGATTAACGCAACCAAATGAAAATACATCATTTAAGAAGCGCAACATTTGTCATCGAATCAGGGGTAGATCACATCCTGATTGACCCCATGTTAAGCAGAAAAGGCAAACTGCCTCCGTTTGCCTTCTTTCGACACAAACCCGAACATAATCCCACTGTCCCGCTGCCGGATAACGCATCACAGATCCTGAACAAAGTAACGCATTGTCTGATCACACACAGCCGGACATTCGGAATAAGAGCTTTGCAGCATGCGGATCATCTTGATGGTCCCGGTGAGTCTTTCCTGCGAAAAAATAACATCCCGGTTGTATGCCGGGAACAGGATGCGGCTTACTTGGGGAAATACGGGATCAATGTCGGAACGACACTGGAATACCGGGTGCCGAAACAGTTCTTAGGCGGGGAAATTACGGCTGTCCCGGCACAGCACGGTCACGGCTGGATTCATAATCTGATGGCGAACGGTGCGGGGTTTTATCTCCGGCTTTACGGTGAGCCTTCGATCTATATCAGCGGAGACACCGTATATACCAAAGCGGTGGAACGGGCATTGACAGAATTAAGACCTGATATTGCAGTGGTGGCGGCAGGCAACGCCAGCCTGGATGTCGGCGGGCCGATCCTGATGCCTTTGGAGGAAGTGGTGACCTTTGTCCGGGCGGCCCCCGGCAAAGTCATTGCCAATCACCTTGAGGCGCTCAACCATTGCCCTACGACCCGTTCACAACTGAAACAGACACTGGAAAATAACGGCCTGCTATCAAAAACATTCATTCCGGATGACGGAGAGACCCTGACCATTGATGCCGGCTGACATCAGCGAGGATTTGACGTAAAAAGAGAATGGGAGACCATTCAGCAGATCGAAAATTACGCGATGTGCAATTTACAATGCCACGAAGGCACAAAGGCGCGAAGTCTCACGAAGATTCTTTGTGTTTCTTCGCGGCATTATCTCCCTGTGTTTTCAGGCGGGTTACGGAGGATGATGATGGGCTTTCAGAAATAGGAAAATTTAACGAATGGAATCTAAAGATGTTTCTTTTCTTGAACAAATTCAATACATCGGCAAATACCTCCGTCCTCACAAACGGATTCTGATTTTCTCTTTTCTGCTCAGTGGAGTCAGCACGGCCCTGGGGATGATTCAGCCCTATTTTGCCAAAATACTGATAGATAAAGTTTTTATAGATCGCCAGTCCCAGATCCTGATACCGCTTCTGCTTGCCCTGATTTCCCTGCTTATCATCAGCTTTATCATCAGGGTAAGCAACAGCTATATTTACACACTGTACTCCTCTCGAATCCTGTTTAAAATGAGAGAAGACCTGTTTGAACATCTCCAGAGAATCCCTCTGAATTTTTTTACAAAGCGGAAAATCGGCGACATATTCTCCAGAATTGCCTCTGACATGGCAGATGTTCAGGCGCTGGTGACAGAAACCATTCCTCATTATCTATTCAATTTTCTCACATGCCTTATCACCGCGATGATCTTATTCTGGCTCAATTGGAAAATGGCGCTCCTGAGTTTGTCTTTCCTGCCTGCCGCGCTGTATATTATTCACAGGATACGCCCGAAAATTATGGAACTGTCAAGGCATGTCGCGGAGAGCAATGCGGATATCGCTCATTTCCTGTTTGAGTCCCTGAGCAATACCAGCCTGATAAGAGCCTTCGGGGCTGAAACACCGGAATGCGAGAAACTGAAAGAAAAGCAGTCCGGTATCCTGAAATTTCTTTTGCGCTATCAGATTATGGGGGTTTTTTCCGGCTCAGTGCCCACGATGTTCACTGTCATCAACACCCTGGTCGTTTTCGGATATGGCGGATTTCTTGTTTTGGAAGATACCCTGAGCATCGGGAGCCTGGTCGCGTTCTCTGTCTATCAGGGGCGGGTGTTTGCTCCGTTGCAAGGGCTGATGGACGGTTTCCTGGTCATACAGAAATCCAGGGTCTCTTTGACAAGGGTCAGGGAAATCCTGGATATTGAGCCGGTCTCCACGGAAAACGGCGACCACGTTCCGGAAGACGGAGCAGTGCGAGGCGATATCGCTTTTAAAAATGTCTCTTTTGCTTATGATGAAAATGAACCTGTACTCAGAAATCTGTCATTTCAAATCCCTTCCGGGAAAATAACCGCCCTGGTCGGCCCCAGTGGCGTGGGAAAAACCACGATTTGCCATCTGATATTGAAACTTTTCGATCCGGACTCTGGACAGGTCACGCTGGACGGAACAGATCTGAACCGATTCAGAACAGGGTGGTTAAGAAAACAAATAACACTTGTCTCCCAGGATATTTTTTTGTTTCATACCTCGATCCTCGAAAATATCAGGTTCTCAGACCCCCGGGCCAGTAACGAAGCGATTGAGGCGGCAGCAAAGGCCGCATGTATCCATGAGTTCATCCTGTCGCTTCCTGACGGATATCATACTGTGGTCGGGGACAGGGGAGTGCGCCTCTCCGGGGGACAGAAACAGCGAATCAGTATTGCCCGTTCCATTTTGCTGGATCCTAAGATTCTTATCTTGGACGAAGCCACTGCTTTTCTCGATGCATCCGTGGAAGAGCGTTTAAAAGAAACCATAAAGTTTCTGATGAAAGACAGAACCATTCTTATCGTAAGCCATCGGTTCTCAACTATTCAACATGCGGACAAAATTATTGCTTTTGAAAAAGAAGGACTTGTCTATGAAGACACAGCCGAGGCATATTTAAATGAGTCCTGATATTGCCATAATTGACAGCGGGATAAATCCCTGGCATATCCATGTGCAGGGTGTGGAAGGCGGCATAGCGTTCTACTCGGATTCAGAGGGTCTGACCACGGACGGTGATTTCAGAGACGCCATTGGTCACGGGACAGCCATTGCCGGGATTATCAGGGAGAAGATTCCCTCTGCCCGGATGTATGCGGTGAAAATATTTCACGAGGAACTGAACGCGCCTGTGTCCCTGCTCCTGGGTGCCTTGGAATGGGCCATTGATAAGAATATTAAAATTATTCACCTAAGCTTAGGCACAGAGCGTGAGACATACAGAAACGAGTTGGAAAGCCTGTGTCAATACGCGTTTGACAAAGGGATCGTGATGCTGGCCGCGGCAAGATCGCCGGATGACCGGGTTTTTCCCTCTGTGTTTGAGACGGTTATCGGTGTCTGCTGGGATCGCGGATGTAATGAAACGTCTATCCGTTACTATCCAGGAGAAAAGGTGGAGTTCGGGGCTTATGGCTGGCCCAGGGCAATCCCGGGACTGCCGCAGGAGAAAAACTTCTGTGGGAACAGCTTTGCCGCTGCCCACATTACAGCCAGGGTCGCCCAGCTTTTGGAGAGGAATCCTGGTGCGGAACCGTTGCAGATAAAGGAAATGCTGATAAAAATGGCGAGTAAGAACTCGGAGCAGAGGGCTACTTTCTGACAACACTTTCCCATATCCTGACCATGTAACACATGACTTGAAATCCTGCCAGATGATCGGAATAACTCTTGTGTTTCAGAAGGATATAGACATATGATTTCCTGCCGTACCTTGTAAATCATATCTGAAAAATATTTATATGAAAGACCGCGGCAACGGAGTGCCAAACTTACAGTTTGGCATTGCGTAAGCGAGCGTAGCGAAGCTTACGTATACAGTCCCGGTTTCATAATTCGTTATGACTGCTAAGTGCTCCGTTTCAGAAATAATGTCCGGGTTATAAATTCCGCGGAGTGCAAAGCCTGCTTTGCGGGAATCCCGCAGTGGCGCAAAGCAAGCTTTGCACTCCTCCGTTTTAACCCGGACATTATTTATGAAACAGAGCACTAAGTCATGAATTATTTGTCGTGAGATGAATTCAAAATATGAAGAATATACGATACTTCACGGTGCATGGTAAAAAAATGATAAAATGCGGCATTATGTCTTACAAACGATTCAAAGAGCGAACCGTTAAACTGAATTCCCGAATCGGAGTAAAACTGTCAATCTTCCTTTCGCTGGTCATCCTGTTGTCAGCCATTGCCCTGATCAGGGTTTCCACGCACTTGGTAACGGATTTCGGCGAGTTTTCCGCAGCCCGCAATGAAACCAGTATCCGAAATCAGGCATACCATTATTTATCCCGCATTACCCGTGAACGGGCCCAACGATACGGTTCATTTTTCCAGCAGGCCGCCACATTTACCGCGCTGGCTGCAAAGCAGGCCGAATCCTACTTGGATTATATTGAACTGTACGGAAAGAAAAACCTTAATCCTCATGAGGAAATGTTTTTTAGTGAGGACAAGGAAATGTTTTTCAATGCAGTTACAGACAGGATATCTGTAGTTTACTGGGAAACCCCCGATCTTTATCCTGAAATCATTCAGCAAATTAATGCTCTTTCCCACCTGGATCCGCTTCTGGAGAAAATTCAGAAAAGCAGTTACTCTGCAACAGCATCGTGGATTCTGATGAAAAATTCCATTACCCGATACTACCCCAATGTACCGCTTATCAACTATTTACCGCCGGTAAAGGAATATGACATCAGGGAATACCGGTTCTTCCGGATTGCGACCCCTGAAAACAATCCGGAGCAAAAGACATTATGGACTGAAATCTATCAGGACCCCGGGGGACAAGGATTAATGACCACCGCGACGACCCCGGTTTACAGCGACGCTGGTCATTTTTCAGGTGTGTGCGGCATTGATATCACACTGGAAACCATGGTGAACACCATCCTTAACGATTCTGAAAATCCGAAAAAAGCAAATGGAAAAGGGCTGAGAAACGAATTTTCTTTTCTCATTGACGGAGCAGGCGGTATCATTGCATTTCCCCTGGATCGGCTCGGATTGTTCGGCATCAGAACAGGAAAATCAAATCTCAGCCCCCTGAGATATCCCATGATCAGGCTGTCTGATACGACGTATTCCAAAGTCAGGGAACTTACCCGGAAAATGATTAAAGGAGAAAGCGGCGTCTTTCCCCTGGATCTCGGGAACGCCCCCTATCTGGTTTCCTTCTATCCCATGCCTTCAACCGGATGGAGCCTCGGAACCGCGGCCCCGGAGGCAGATATTTTATCCTCTGTCCGGGAAACCCGCAAAGCAATAAACTCCACTGTAAAACGCATGACCACGTTACTGACATGGATCACCCTCGGATTTCTGATCGTTTCGACACTGATAACCATGCTGTATTTTATCAGAAACATTATTTACCCCATGAAAAAGCTCTACGAGGCTTCTTTAAAAATTAAGGACGGCGATTTTACAGCGCAAACCGATATTGTGAGGAATGATGAGATCGGTGTTCTTGCTGCCTCGTTTAATGACATGGTCTGCAAGCTGAAGCATTCATACAAGCAATTGGAAGAATACAATAAAACCCTTGAACAGAACGTCATAGAAAGAACCCGGGCGCTTCATCAGAAAAGCGATGAACAGGAAAAAACCCTGAAAATGTTGGAACAGGAGATCCGGGAACGAAGAGATATTGAACGAAAATTGCGGGAGTCTGAAGAGAAATACCGGGACATCTTTGAAAACTCGGTTGACGGTATTTTTCAAAGTACGCCTGATAACCGCCTGCTGAGTGCAAATCCTGCAATGGCGAGGATATTGGGATATGAGTCTCCTGATGAAATGTTTTCAGTAATCCTCAATATTGCAACGCAGATTTACGTGAATCCTGAACAGCGGAAGGAATTTATCGCCATTCTCGAACAGGATGGCCAGGTATCAGGTTTTGAAGTGCAGATGTGCCGCAAAGACAGCACCGTACTCTGGGCATCTGTCAGCGGTCGGGCGATCAGGGATTCAAACGGAAAGCTGCTTTATATCCAGGGATCATTTAAAGATATTTCTGAACGTAAGCATGCTGAAGAGGTGTTCAGGCAGGCGAAAAAAATCGCCGAAGATGCAAACCGCGCCAAGGGCGAATTTCTTGCCGCCATGAGCCATGAAATCCGCACTCCCATGAACGCCATTATCGGCATGACAGGTATGACGCTCGAAACTCAGTTGAACCGTGAACAGCGGAAGTATCTGCAAACTGTGCGCAGGGCGTCTGATCATCTCCTTGCCCTGATTGACAATATTTTGGACTTTTCCAAAATTGAGGCGGAAAAACTCAGCCTTGAAGCTGTCCCATTTGATTTGAACCGGGTATTAAATGACGCTGTTGCCATTCTCACTTACCAGGCAAAACGGAAAGGCCTCACGATATCATACAAAATAGCAGAGCAGCTTCCTGTCTGCCTCATGGGTGATCCGCACCGATTGCGCCAGATCATCGTTAATCTTGTTGGCAATGCTGTGAAATTTACTGAAGCCGGTGAAATATCGCTTTATGTCGGTGCCACGGGAAAGAGCGGAGAAGATCAGATCGGAGGTGAGAAATCATCATCGCAGATAATTACGCTTCTTTTTATGGTAAAGGATACCGGGATCGGAATCCCGGGGAATAAGCTGGAGACCATTTTTGAAGCATTCACCCAGTCAGATGGCTCCTACACAAGAAAATACGGCGGCGCCGGACTGGGGCTGACTATCTGCAGGGCATTTGTCCGCCTCATGGGAGGAAAAATATGGACTGAAAGCGAACCGGGCAGAGGCAGCACCTTCTTTTTCACTGCCCGGTTCGATCTTATTAAACCGGAGGAGATTGAGGAGTTTGAAAAACAACGCGCAGGGATTCCCATTGGGTCGAATGTGAGCGAACCGCAAAGAAAGTTTCATATCCTGCTGGCGGAAGATTTTGATGTGAACCAGGAAATCATCGCTCCTTTTCTTGAAAAACAGGGGCATACGGTTCAGGTCGTGGAAAATGGCAAAGAGGCACTGGAAGCTGTCAGGCAGAAAAAATTCGATGTTGTACTCATGGATGTTCAGATGCCTGTGATGGACGGCCTGGAGGCAACCCGGAGAATCAGAAACCTTGAAGATTCGGAAGCTGGCAGCATCCCCATCATTGCTTTAACAGCCCATGTGCTTAAAGGAGACCGTGAAAAATTTTTGCAGGCCGGTATGGACGAATACGTCCCTAAACCCATAGACGCCAAAGAACTGCTGAATGCGATAGCCCATATCTGCAAAGAAAAAACAACGCAAAAAGAAAAATCCGGGTGTATTGACTTGGATTATGCATTGAAGCTAATGGGCGGTGAGGAAAAGGTATTAATGAAAGGATGCAAATCTGTTGTGAAAAATTTTCCTAAAAAAATGGATGAACTGAACCGCGCCATATTACAAAATGACAGCAAAACCGTGGAAAGAATGGCGCATTCAATAAAAAGCGCTGCAAAGAGTATCGGCGCGATCCGGGCGGCTGACATTGCTCATCAAATGGAAACGGCCGGCGAAAAAAAAGACTTGGAAAAAGCCGGAGGTCTGATGCCCGATTTCCAAAGACATATCAGCGAGGTTCTGAAGGCACTTCGGGGTTATATTCAGCATCACGATATATTTTAATATATTGCAGAGGGAACTGACCTCATTTTTTTCAGTCCTCCGGGACTGAAAATTACTCCCCAATTTATGAATACGCCCGTTTGAAAACGCCTTTGACCTTTGACTATTCATCCATCGCTCCCCAAACTCCGGTCTGGGACACTGTGATCTTTTCCGATAGCCATTTGAATATATCATCATGCATTTTCGGATCAGCCGATTCCGATCCGTCGCATTTCACTATGTTTATTCCGACTTCAATCTTATAATTTTCCATCCGGCAACCTCCTTCCGCAGTTTATCAGAATTCCGATGTCAGTCTATCATATCTTTTCTGCTGAATCCATACCTATATATATATTATATGTCATTTCAGGATGATCAGTAATTATCTGAAAATCCCGCTAAAACCTAACCGCACATCTCGAAAAATTTCAGGCGGATCATTTTCATAGTGTGAAAAACATATGGAAATATCTGAGAAAAGGACTGCCGGAACACAGAAGGAATTTAAAGGCGGCAGGAGAAAAAGAGCAGGACGGGGATATGCCGGAAATTGCCTCGGAGTTGCGGAAGCTGAGATGGTCATTATTAAAAAAACCTTCGAATCTGAGTGAAAAGGAGAGAGAGCAGACAGAAGCAATTGAAAAAAAAGACGGAGGATTTATCTCAGAATTCCGGTTTGTCATCAGACAGATCGTAAATATATCTGATCACTCAGATACAGAAGCTCAGGCCGAAGTCAGACTCGGAAACCTGAAAAATCAGATCGGTGAGATCGGAAATAACCATCTCACCCGGATATGCAAGTTTTTTGATAACCATCGGAATGAGGCTATGCAGTATTTAAAGAAAAAAGGTCTGGGAAGATACAGACGATCTTCCAACTCCGAGTCCGGGATGAGGATTTTAAGGCGTCTGGAAAAAAATCATGACGGCATAAGATCTGAGAGCATTCGAAAAAATTATATAAAAATTTATCAGATGATAAAGTATCTGTCTGCTGATGTCACAGATTTTCTTAATGCGACTGAAAGTTAAGCCCGGTCTTTGTGCAAAAGGTGGGACACACCTGGGTAGGCTGTATATAAATACAAGTGACATGTTGATCATTTTAATTTGGCCTGTGCTGTCGGTGAGTTTCAGGGAATAGTCAGTGGTCAGTTGTCCGTGTTATCCGTTATCCGTTGCAACTGACCACGGACAACGGACCACTGCCGACAAAATCTGTTGACAGGGATCAGAAAAAATTATAACATTGATAAATTTTGTATCGGATCAACCCGGCTGCAGGCCGGAAAGTTCCCGACCTGTAACCTCTCCGCTGAGGAGGAAATATGGAAGCTTTGCAGACATTGTCCCGTGACGGACTGGAAAAATATGATGAGAAGATGCCGAGGAAGATGATCAGAAGATGCGGTATCGGAAGAGGAATACTGGGAAAAATATTACAACGACCCGGACTTCGCTTATGAGTGGAATGACGGGTACCTGGAGGAAAAACCCTTGTCAGATGTCAGAGGAAGCACGGTTTTGCGTGTCTGCTTTACCTGATGCTGCAAGCAGAGTTTGCATGCAAGTGTGTTTCCAAACGGAGTCTGGGAACAAGTACAGGGACTCGGTTTATTGAGAATTCGAAATAAATAGATAACGGATAACGCCAATTGGATATTTTTGAATACCAAGCTCAGAAAGCTTTGGCGGGTGAGCGTCCCCTAGCGGAACGGATGCGTCCGAAAAATCTGGAGGAATTCACCGGGCAGGGCCATGCTGTGGGCCAGGGAACCCTGATTCGCCATGCTATTGAAAAAGACAGGCTTTTCTCCACGATTCTCTGGGGACCCCCGGGATGCGGAAAGACAACTCTTGCCAGGATATTCGCACGAGAAACCCGTTCCCATTTTACCCATTTCTCAGCGGTGCTGTCCGGGGTAAAAGAGATCCGGGCGGTCATTGAAGAAGCCAGGGATCAGCAGCGGCTTTATAGAAAGAGAACAATCCTCTTTGTTGATGAGATCCACCGTTTTAATAAAGCCCAGCAGGATGCATTTCTCCACCATGTGGAAAGCGGGCTGATCACACTGATCGGCGCGACCACTGAAAATCCTTCCTTTGAAGTCATAGCGCCGCTTTTATCCAGATGTCGCGTGATCACACTCAGATCCCTTTCCCCGGATGATATTGCTGCTATTATTAATCGGGCAATTAAGGACAGGGAACGGGGATTCGGAGATATGAATCTTGTTTTAGATCAGGACGCGCTTTCCCACCTGATACGCATTTCAGACGGCGATGCCCGATCAGCGCTGAATAACCTCGAAATTGCCGCATCCCTGGTTCTGTCGGAACATGATGAGGAAACCCCGAGTATCACGCTCAGAATTTTGGAACATGCTTTGCAGCAGCAGGCACTCCGCTATGACAAATCCGGTGAAGAACATTACAACCTTATCTCCGCATTTCACAAAAGCCTGCGGGGAAGTGATCCGGATGCAGCGATTTACTGGCTGGCCCGGATGCTGTCTGCCGGGGAAGATCCTTTATATGTGGCCCGGCGGATGGTCAGATTTGCATCCGAAGATGTGGGGAATGCAGATCCCCAGGCCCTCAGGATAACACTGAACGCGGCTGAGGCCTTCAAGTTTCTCGGGCCCCCTGAAGGTGAACTCGCGCTGGCTCAGGCAGCGGTTTATCTCGCTACTGCGCCCAAGAGCAACAGCATCTACGCGGCTTACGGAAAAGTAAAGGAGGCTGTTAAGCGTTCAGGTTCTCTCCCGGTTCCCCTTCATATCCGAAACGCGCCGACAGGTCTGATGCGAAATCTCGGATATGGGAAGAATTATAAATACGCGCATGATTTTGAAGACGGATATGTCCCTCAGGAATATCTCCCGGACAGACTCCGGGGGCAGTTATACTATTTTCCCACAGAGCGTGGATATGAAAGGATTATAAAACAGCGGCTTGATAAATGGAGAGAGGTGAAACGTGAAACGTGAAACGTGAAACGTGAAACGTGATGCGTAATGCGTAATGCGTAATGCGTAATGCGTAATGCGTAATGCGTAATGCGTGATCATCAGAACTTAGGGAAGTCCAAATAAATATCAGTAGATGGAAACTCCCCCTTCGAAGGGGGCCGGGGGATGTATTTTCAGAGAGTTATCCCCCTTCGCCTCCTCAAGGGAGGAATTTCCATCTACTGGATATATACCCTATTCGAGTAAACAAAGGGCATCTCCTGCTCGGTTAGGCTTCGGCGTGAATCAGTCGAACGATTGACAAATCCGAACCCGCGGCGGGGATTTGTCAATCCCCGCGAGCAACGGACGAGTATTTTATTTATTGATAAATCTCTAATATTTGTTGCAACTGACTACTGACCACTCCAGGAAAGGAAGAATTTTATGAATAAAGTGGAAAAAACTTTGTGCCAGATACTTGAACAGGGGGAGAGCGTTGTGCTGGCAACTATTCTCAGTCATGCCGGATCAACGCCGCGCACTGCGGGGACGAAGATGCTTGTCCTGTCGGATGGGAATATCGTCGGAACCATCGGCGGAGGACGGGTGGAAGCTGAGGTAATGAAGGGGGCCGAGGATGTATTCAGAGACGGTAATGCCCGGATCAGAAAGTTTGACCTGACAGATGCAGAGACAACAGACAGCATGGATGTGATTTGCGGCGGGCGCCTGGAGGTTCTGACCGAGCGGATTGACCCGGGGCAGACTAATCTTGAAATATACCGTAATCTCCTATCATCACTGGAAAAGAAGGAAAAATCATTGCTGGTGACGATGCTGCCGGGAGAAGGTCAGGAGATTGAAAGGGTCAGTCACTGTCTGATCACGGACGGGGAGACCCGTGCTGGTGAATTCGTTCCTTTGCCGTCCCTGTGGGAAACCCTGATGGAAAACATACGCAAAGGAAAAGCCCCGGTAGTCCTCACTGTTGAAGGCCAACGGTTCCTTGCAGAGCCTTATTTTACAGCAGGGACGGTCTATCTGTTCGGAGCCGGTCATGTTTCCCAGCAGGTGGCAATCCTGACCCGGATGGTTGATTTCCGCACGGTTGTGCTGGATGACCGGGAAGAATTTGCAAACCGGGAAAGGTTCAGCGATGCTGATGAGATCAGGGTGCTAACGTCTTTTGATCTGGCGTTTTCCGACTCGGAGATGGATCGGGACAGCTTTCTGGTAATTGTCACAAGGGGGCACAGTCATGATAAAACTGTTCTGGCTCAGGCTCTCAGGACAGAGGCGGGGTATATCGGCATGATCGGGAGCCTGCGAAAACGGGATGCTATTTACAAGAAGCTGTTGCAAGAAGGTTTTACAAACAAGGACATGGACAGGGTGCATTCTCCAATCGGGCTTAATATCGGTGCGGAGACCCCGGAGGAAATAGCGGTCAGCATTGTTGCAGAACTGGTCGCTGTAAGGGCCGACTTGTAAATTCGTCCCCCCTTTTTTAAAGGGATTTTTTATACGGGACTTTCATATAAACGGCCATGAACTGGCGGTCACAACGAAATATGAAAGCCGTTCCCGTTCCCTGATCCTGCCGAACGGGAACCCCCTTTCATATAAACGGTCCATGATGCGCAAGCTTCGCTTCGCTCGCTTACGCAATGCCAAACTGTAAGTTTGGCACTCCGTTGTCCGCGGGCTTTCATATAAAACTTCCATGACCTGCGGAGTGCCGAACTTACAGTTTGGCAGGAGTGTATGCGCAAGCTTCGCTTCGCTCGCTTACGCAATGCCAAACTATAAGTTTGGAACTCCGTTGTCCGCGGGCTTTCATATAAACTGCCCCATGCCCTTTAAGAAAGGGGACGAACTTGTAAGTGTGTACTACTACACCACTTTTTAAGTTCGTCTCCCCCCTTTTTTAAAGGGGGCCGGGGGGATTTTACGTTACTAAAAAAGGGGGTTGCGGCAAAAATCCCCCCCGGCCCCCCTTTAAAAAAGGGGGGAGGAATTTACAAGTTGATGTACTACGGACTTTTCCAAGCTGACATTACCAGTTGGACATCATTTCTTCCCCTCTGCGCTTTGCGATTTCATTCTGCAGATTATTGAACCGCCTGCCTACGAGTTCTGAAAGATTCGACATTACACGATATCCGAGTACATTGTCTTTTTCAAAAAGCCCGATAAGCTGCTTGCTGTCCACTTCCGCTACTTTGCAGTTTCTGCTGGCACAATAACATGAAAGTGTCAGTTTGTAGGGCGGCACCAGACTGGACCATCCGAAAGCCTTTGCCTCTGTTACTGAGGACAGGATGCTTTTGTCCACATCAGAGCCTTCGGACGAATCAAACTTCAGATCAACCTGCCCTTCTATCACTGCGTAGAGATGTGCGGCATCCTCCCCCTCATTAAAGAGTTTATCTCCCTGCTTAAAACCCTTTTCCTGGCAACAGGCCTGAACAGCAGTCAGTTGCTCGTCATCCAGCCCTTTGAAGACTTCAACCTTTTCCAGAAAATCAAGACTGATCATAATTCTCTCCTTCTGTCAGCAGATCAGAAACTTTCCGAATTAACCGTGTAAACAGCGGATTCCGGGTTAAAATTAAAAAATATCCGTTTTTTAATTTTATATGAAAGCCCCGGTAAAAAATCCCCCCGGCCCCTTTACGAAAGGGGGAGTCGCGGTGGACTTTCATCATTCCTTGTGGCCGTCAGGTTCCCCGGAACTGACATCCGGTAATACGTCATTCCCGGGAAAATCGGAAGATGAATATCTTCCGATTTTAACCCGGAATCCACTGTTTGCAAAAGTTTCCGATCTACTGTCTGTATATAAAATATTAAGACCTGGGAGGCTTCCGAAACCTCCCGGGTCTTCGAATATCAATCAGAAAATTGACCCGAATTTACACTTCTCGAAACAGGTCATACATTTTATACATTTTTCTTTATCAATTACAGCAATTTCTTTCTTCTTCCAGATGACTGCTTCCGTTGGGCAGTGCCTGAAACAGGCTCCGCATTTCGTGCAAAGCTCCGGATCAACTTCGAATTTCAGCAGAGCCGCGCATCTCTTTGCAGGACATCTTTTTTCATAAATGTGGGCCTCATATTCATCCCTGAAATATCTAAGGGTTGAGAGAACAGGGTTGGGAGCTGTCAGACCCAGACCGCACAAAGCTGAATCTTTGATGATAGCTGAGAGTTTATCCAGGGATTCAAGGTCCGAGGGTTCTCCTTTTCCATCACATATTTTTTCAAGGATTTGGAGCAGACGGCGTGTTCCCTCGCGGCAGGGGGTACATTTCCCGCAGGATTCATCTTGGATAAAATCCATAAAAAAACGGGCCATATCCACCATACAGGTATTTTCGTCCATGACGATCATACCGCCTGATCCCATGATAGCCCCGACTTTGGTAATTTCCTCGTAATCAACAGGCGTATCCAGATGCTGTTCCGGGATACATCCGCCCGAAGGCCCTCCCAGTTGGACCGCCTTGAACTTCTTCTTTTTGGGAATACCGCCGCCGATATCATAAATAACGGTTCTCAGGGATATGCCCATAGGAACTTCTAACAGACCGATATTATAGATATCACCGGAGAGCGCAAAGACCTTTGTTCCCTTGCTGGTTTCGGTTCCGACGCTCGCGTACCAGCTTCCCCCGTTTAAAATGATCTGGGGGATATTGGCCAGGGTCTCCACATTGTTCAGAATGGTTGGCTTTTCCCACAGGCCCTTATGGGCAGGGAAAGGGGGACGGGGCCGAGGCATCCCGCGTTTTCCTTCAATGGAACGCATCAGGGCAGTTTCCTCGCCGCATACGAACGCGCCTGCACCTTCGTAGATTTCAATTTCAAAATCAAAGCCGGTTCCGAGGATGTCCTTCCCCAGGAGTCCGTATTCCTTTGCCTGGGTGATGGCGATATTCAGTCTTCGGATTGCCAGGGGGTATTCTGTACGTGCATAGATATATCCCTTATGAGCGTTTATTGCCCGGGCTGCGATTATCATGCCCTCGACTACCGCGTGAGGGTCGGCTTCCAGGATGCTCCTGTCCATGAAAGCCCCGGGATCACCTTCATCGGCATTGCAAAGGACATATTTGACATCACCGGGGCTTTTGCTGGCAAATTCCCATTTTATGCCCGTCGGGAAGCCCGCGCCCCCGCGCCCCCGGATCTGTGAAGTCTTTACTTCTTCGACAATCTGTTCGGGTGTCATTTCCTGGAGGGCTTTGGCTGCTCCGAAATAGCCGTCCCTGGCAATATAATCGTCAATCACCTCGGGATCAATAAGCCCTTTGTTACGCATAACCCGGAGCTGCTGGTGTGCAAAAAAAGGAATATCGTTCATTCCCGGGATAGTTTCCTTGGAATCAGGCTCCTTGTAGAAAAATTTCTTTACAGGGCGGCCCTTGAGAAAATGCTCTTCCACCAGATACGGAATATCCTTGGGATCAAGTTTCTGGTAAAAAATCCCGTCAGGCTGAACCAGCATCACGGGGCCCACAGCGCAAAATCCGTTGCATCCTGTTTCAACCACCTGAACCTCTTCAGAAAGCCCCTGCTGCTCAATTTCCTTTTCAAGGGCCTCCCGAACCGCGGGCGTACCTGTGGAATGGCATCCTGTACCGCCGCACAGCATCAACTGTGTTCTTACTTTTTTCATCATCATCTCCTGCTACATCTTTGCCAAAGCAAAATCCGTCTGAACTTCGCCCATAAGGACATGCCTTTTAAAAACCTGACGCATTTTGTTTCTATCAATATGCTGATAAATAATCGGCTTCTCCCCTTCGATCTCTATCGTCACATTCGGCTCGCTGCTGCACATTCCCATGCATCCGGAGGCCACCACCCGGATATCCTTACGGTCTGTCTCGCCCATTTCCTCCATAAGGGAAGCCATTACATCCCGGGCACCGGCAGCGATTCCGCATGTGCCCATATGGACAGTAACTTTGACCTTTCCAGCCTCGTCCCTTAAAGACATCTCCTTTGATGCGCCTTCTTTTATTTTTTTCAGATCCTGTATGGTTAATTTCGCCATGATTTTCTCCTCCGATGGTCCGTGGTCAGTTGCCCGTTGTCATTTATCGGTTCCTGACAACTGACTTTCTATTCGTATCTTTCGAGAATTTCCAGAATGTTACTCGAACTTATGCTGCCATAGATGTCCTGATCCACTACTGCTACAGGCGCAAGGCCGCACGCGCCCAGGCACCTTACAGCTTCCAGGGAGAATCGCCGGTCTTCGCTGGTTCCCCCTTCTTTGATCTGGTATGTGTTGCAGGTCCGATCTATGGCCTCTTTTATCCCTTTTACATAACATGCTGTTCCCATACATACTTTTATCAGGTGTCTGCCTTTCGGTTCGAATGAAAAAAGCGAATAAAAAGATGCAACACCGAATACATCGCTGGAGGAAAGATTAAGACCCTGGCTGATGTAGTCAATAAGTTCTACCGGAAGATAGTTGACAACATTCTGACATTCTCTCAGAACGGTAATCACCGAACCTGGTTTTGACCGGTTGGCTGCTATGGTCTCATCAATCTTTTCCCACATATCCACTGTGATATCAGGATGCTGAGGATGTATCTTATTTGACATGTCCAAGTCTCCCAAAAATTAAATAAAAAAGCTTTGAAAAAAAACAGAGCAACAATGCAGGCAATATTTCATAATCATGATGAAATGTCAACGGAATCATCAGGGGTGGAAGGAGGGGCGGATTTGTAAGTATGAAGGGGGATATTGTGGAAATAAACTGACAGGATTTGTCACAGCGTTGAAGTCTTTACTGTAGAACGATTTTGCAAATCGTTTAAACAATTTGCAAAATTGTTCTACAGCCTGGAAAAGTGTAAACTGCTTTTCAGCTTTTATGTAAGGATGCCGGATATTTTTCCAGAATATTTGTGATTTGTGATCAATAATTTAATGTAGAACGATTTTTCAAATCGTTTTAAACAATTTGAAAAATTGTTCTACAGTTCCCGTACCTCCGCCTTCTCTTATTGATTGAAGGTCTGATAAAACGGTTTCAATTTCTTCAAATCCTTCCCACTTGCCTATAGCAGACACAAGACCTCCTTGCCTTTTTTCAGCAGCCCGTGCATCGTGTCTGCGGGCGTCTTCTGCTAGCCTCCGGATAATTTCAGGCGCTTCTTTTAATTCATCTGTCTCTAAGGATAATAAATCAGCGTACACCCGGGCAGGTATCTGAACGGTTACAAAAGTATCGTTAGCTTGCGGATTCATAAGCTCCCTCCTTAAATAGTTTTAAGCTTTATTGCCTTCAGAAAACGATGCAATATTTTTCCATTACCTGAGAATATGAAACGGTTTCAAGTTTCCCTTCTTTATATGCGTTCCATCGGGATTTTGCCCCGTCAGCCCACCATCTGTCAATATCAGCATCCGGCTGATCCAAAATTATGTCAACCAATTGAAGTTTATCCGCATCTGACATAATTTCAATTTGGCTTACGATCGGATGATTCATTGTCAGAATCGTATTTTTTCCTTATTTATAAGGGGTTTGTAAATGAATTTATTTGGTATCACTGAAAACACAGCGAAGAATTCAGCAATCCGGTTCTTCGCTCACATTCTTACCAGTGCCTCACAATTTCTTTCACATTTTTAAGAATTTCAAAAGTTTCTTTTATATAGCAAGAGTGGACATCCATAAAATTGAGCCAGAGGCCCGGTTCTTCCCTGTCAAAAACAAAGCGATTGCGGCTGTCATACCTGAAAAAATATGTGGGGACCGGTTTTTCGTCATTGAGAACAGCAAAAAGATGCCCGTAAGTGCAGTGACAGAATCTCTGGTCACTGCTCCCGGAGCCTCCGCGCTCATAATAAAAGTTCCCTTCATGATCCCGGGCAAAATAAAACTGCTGCCATGAATTTCTGTCGTCCCAGTGACGGAAAGGGAGCGGCATCTCATATCTTCTCCAATACTCATTCTGCGTGCGTTCTCCGAATATGTCCGCATCGTTGAAATGCTCTTCCCATTTATCTCCGTACATATAGCGGCATTCATCTTTAATGAGTTCGATCATCTGAGGCTGAATCTCCTGGTTCAGTTCTTCAATAACCTTGTCCCTGAGTTCTGACAGCGCCTTGTAATCATTTTCCCTGATATTCCGGTATTCAGAGGTCTTTTTCAGTTCCTCCATCCGGAAATCTATTCGTTTCAAATGCTCCTTATTTCTTTTAAACCAGTACATCCTGGCTCTTTCTTCCACCATGCTGACAATTTGCAGTTCCTGTTTTATAACATATCGTTCATCCCTGAAGATATCCTCATCAAGCTGCTCTGTATGAACATGGGCTGAAAAAAAATGCATAGATCTGTCAAACTCTTTAACTGCAGATTCAAATGATACAACATTAAATTTTTTTAATTTGCCGGCCGCAGTCTCAGCTATAATTTCTTTTATAATTTCAGGATATTGTGTTTTCATATGTTCATATCTCCCATGTCCTCTCAATTCTATGCACATTTTTAAGAATTTCCCTGGTTTCTCTTATACCGCAGTTAGTTCTGATATCCATAAAATTCAGCCATAATTCATTTTCTTCCCTGTCAAACAAAAAACGATTTCGACTGTCATATCTGAAAAAATATGTCGGGACCGGCTTTTCATCATTGATAATGGCAAAGAGATGCCCGAAAATACAATGGTGATACCTTTGTCCGCTGCTTCCGGAACCTCCTTTCCGGTAATAGAAATTTTCTTCCTTATCCCGTGCAAAATAAAACTGCTGCCAAGTATTACGAATATCCCAATGCCAGAAAGGAATCGGCATGTCATATTTGCGCCGATAGTCTTTTCTTATCCGATCTTTAAAAATATCTTCCTGGTGCCATTTTTCTTCCCATTCATCTTCATACATGAGTTTATATTCCTCTTTCATCATTCTGATGATCTTGGGCTGAATTTCCTGGTTTAATTCTTCAAGTACCCTGTCCTTAAGCCGGACCTCATCCTCCAGTTCCCATTCTTTGATATGCTGATATTCAGGCGTATTTTTTAATTTTTCAATACGGGCATCTATCAGATCGAAATGTTCATCCTGCCTTTTCAGCCAATACATTTGCGTTTTATATTCTACAGCACTGCCAGTATTTACTTCGCTTACAGACACAAAATGTTCGTCTCTTCTGATATCATCATCAAGCGGCTCAATATGAACATGTACTGCAAAAAAATCCATAGTCCTGTCGATATGTTCCACTGCATTTTCAAACGAATGGAAATTTAAGTGTTCTAATTTATTGGCATCTGCCTTTGTAATCATTTCATTTATGATTTTTGGAAATTCATTTTTCATATGATCATAACTCCTTTTGTTATGCAGAATCAGAAAACCGATATACTTCAGTGTTGGTTTAAGGATTAGCCTTCGCCGTTTGTCTGAACCACGATTTGCAAGATTAGGATAACATTCTGTAAATCCTGTTTATCCTTTACCGTGAAAATACATGTAGCGTAATCTTTCAGATTGCGCCGGAAAGAACATATCCGGTGAGGCGCAATCTGAAAGATTACGCTACGTTACCATAAAACACATTTTCATGACCGGGGTGATCGCCCTGATCATGAGCGTTTAATCCTGCAAATCCGAGTTCAGACAATATGGCCGAAACGAAGATCAAGGCCATATCCGACGCTTGAATCCCAAAGAAATCACCCAATTCTTCAGCTAACGCATTGCGGCTTCAGTAAATCTCGTCATATTTTTCGGAAAATTCATCTAAGGAGCCTTCAAAAAGCAATTCCTTTTTATACCCATATATTGTTATCTTGTAATCATCATCAGATATATCAACTTCACACAGATAACTCAGATAATCGTCACTTTCGTAGTCATCAAACATAAACTTTAACAACTGTCTGTTTTTCAGAATATTTCCCGGACTGGTCTGATTCAATGCTGTTATCAGTGTCGGAGCCCAGTTCTCCACATGTCCGTCCATGTTGAAATACTTTGAACATAAATAATTGCCTTTACTTTCTATTCTGATTTTTGCTCTTGTACCCATTTTTTCCTCCTGCTTTTCTTATTACTTGTTGGTGAAGCCATGATAAAATTTCCCTGAATCATTTACACCAACGAGTTTGTAAAATATATACTGCATAATAATAAAAGACAACAGTTAATTGGAAATTTCCCGGGTTTTCCGGATATACATACAATCTGGTTTATGGCAGGAGGTATCGCCAATATCACCGGGTGTTCCCGAACTCCGTCTAAGAACACACCAGAAGGCAGACTCTGTTTGCAGCTACCTGGCATTTCATTAAAAACCTGAATTTTGCGTGAAATCGCGTTCGTTCGACGGTTCGACTGAGCTTACGCCGAAGTCTGAGCTTACGCCGAAGTTTGAGAACGAGGGCTGGCGTTCACCTAACACCCCTCAACACTTATGCCTGCACTCAGTAAATGGGGAAAGCCACATCTGCAAACATATTGTATTTCAATCATTATCAGTAGATCGAAAACTTTTGCAAGCAGCGGATTCCGGGTTAAAACCGGAAAACATCCGTTTTCCGATTTTTATATGAAAGTTCTCCGAAGCCGCTGTTCGGAGTCCCCCTTTTTTAAAAGGATATAGGGTGATTTCAGAAGGTTGCAGAAAATCCCCCCCGGGCCCCCTTTAAAAAAGGGGAGTTTTCGGGTGAGTCATTTCAGCTACTTATGAGAACTTACGACTCACGAGATGAAAGTCCCGATAAAAAATCCCCCCGCCCTTTACGAAAGGGGGACTTTCATCATTCGCTGTGACCGTCAGGTCATGGAAGTTCCCCGGAATGACAGCAGGTTAAGTTGTCATTCCGGGGAAAATTAAAAACGGATGTTTTTTAATTTTAACTCTGAATCCACTGTTCACAGAGGGTTACCGGAAAGTTTTCGATCTACTGACTGTCGAAATAAAATACCCGATTCCGGAAAATACAGAGTGGTGCGCTGGCGTAACCCACTATCTTTGTTGGCGAATGCGATTTTTGAAAGTCCGTAATAACGGAGTACCAGACTTACAGTCTGGCATAGCGTAAGCGGGCGCAGCGAAATTTACGTATGATATAATATATCGGGAAATGGGAATGCGCCCCGTGGATTCCGGGTTAAAATCGGAAAACATCCGTTTTCCGATTTTTATATGAAAGTCCCGATAAAAAATCCCCCTTTACGAACCCGATAAAAAATCCCCCTTTACGAAAGGGGGAGTCGCGGCGGACTTTCATCATTCGCTGTGACCGTCAGGTCATGGAAGTTCCTCGGAATGACAGCAGGTTAAGTTGTCATTCCAGGGAAAATTAAAGACGGATGTTTTTTAATTTTAACCCTACATTTTCGGGTACTTTATTTTTTGGGAAATCCCTAATGTAATGGGAAAATGACAATTGTCCGGGTCAGATAAAATTTGCGATTTCCAAGAAAATATGCTTTACACGCTTTACTGCTATTTAGCGGACAGTGACGGGCAATTTGTGGGAGCAAAGGCGGTGGTGTAATTAAAACTGTTAGGTCAGCCCTTGTTCCCAAACTCCGTTTGGGAACACCTGTATGCAAACTCTGTTTGCACATTTCACGCAAAACCGGAGTTTTGCCGGCAATTGCGTTCCCAAACGGAGTTTGGGAACGAGGACTGGCGGCTTCTTTGTTTATGTTGCTTCGTTGAAAATGCGCGCTCCGGGACTGAAACGGGTGCCGCTGCGGACAGCAACGGATTTGTTTATGTTGCTGACAGGCGGAATTCACGTATCCGGAATTCGCCTCGGATGGGAAAGACTTTTCAAATACGGTCTAAGGAAAACACCATGACATTGACAATTATCGGGCTGGGACTTTCAACCAGGGACTTGACAGATCATCATCTTTCCGTTATCAGGAATGCGGATGTGCTTGCGGGCGGAATAAGGCATCTGAACT
>JAUCGG010000243.1 GCA_030378015.1 Desulfococcaceae bacterium HSG8 | reverse complement strand
GCTGATTTTTCAACTTTCATAATCAGCCTGAAAGATAATCAAAGCATTAGCGGAAGAGCACCGGATTTTGATAGAATTATAAAAATTGTCAAATAATTATAAACGAATCGTCTGATCTGATAGTTCAGCCTACTACACCACTTTTTAAGTTCGTCCCCCCTTTAAAAAAGGGGGGAGGAATTTACAAGTTGATGTACTACCGTAATTAAAAAACAGAGACTTCTCAGATCTGAATCAGTCTGAGAAGGAGGTTTCATAAAAATCCGGGAGGAATTCCTTCCGACAAATTCGGAGAAATCATGCTGACTGCCAAAAACAAAACCGGACTTGTCTTTTTCCCAGCGTTTGACTGGGCCATCAGTCCCACCCATCCTGAACGCGAAGAACGTCTTCTTTATACCCGGGATCAGGTATTTGAAGAAGGGCTTTTGGATATCGAAGGGATTACAGAATTCAAACCCGATCTTGTCAGGGTTCAGGACGTACAGCGGACACATTTCTGTGTCCCGGATGTATGGGATGTCACCACAGAATCCCACTTCATCAGTGCCGGCGGTGCAAAAACCATAGGGATGGCTGTACTGGATAAGCGGATAGATAATGGCTTCGCGCTTGTCAGGCCACCGGGACATCATGCCATGAGAATGGTCCACGGCGCGAGGGGATTCTGCAACATTAACATTGAAGCCATTATGATCGAATTTATCCGCACAGCATACAACATTGACAAGGTGGCGATTGTGGATACGGATTGTCATCATGGCGACGGAACCCAGGATATCTACTGGCATGATCCGGATACTCTTTTCATATCCATCCATCAGGACGGACGGACTCTTTACCCGGGGTCAGGATTTCCTGATGAACTGGGGGGCCCGAACGCGGCAGGAACAACCATCAATATTCCCCTTCCTCCGAACACATCGGAAGAGGGATTCCTGTATGCCATCAGGAATATGGTCATGCCCATTTTGGATGATTTCAAACCCGACATCATCATCAATTCCGCAGGTCAGGATAATCATTACAGCGACCCCATAACCAACATGAATTTTTCCGCGCAGGGATATGCTGAACTGACTTCGCTTTTGCAGCCTGACATCGCAGTCCTCGAAGGGGGGTATTCCATCGAAGGCGCGCTGCCTTATGTCAATGTCGGTATTATCCTTGCAATGGCCGGCATTGATTACAGCAAAGTAAAAGAGCCGGGATACAACCCGGATCGCATCCGCCAGACAGCGGATGTGAGCCGTTATATTGAAAATTTAGGGGAGCAGACCATGACCATCTGGGAGCAAAGGGAGGAAATAAAGGCCCAGCTCCAGGGGAAAAAGAACTCTGACACTCGGCCCCGCAGGATTTTCTATGACACAGACAGCATTATCGAAAAACAGAAAGAGACGATTCGTATATGTAATGACTGCGGAGGGGCCATAAGGATTGATTCATCGTCAGACCGGGGAAATCAGGTTCTGGCAGTGCATATCCCGAGAAAAGCATGCAAAGCGTGCAGGGAAAAGGGGTATGAATGGTATGATTCCGCTGATCCGAAGGGGTTTGGCATGGCCTTTCTCCAGGATAGGCCGGAAGATAAATATCTTCGGAAAAGTCTGGGATAGGAACTCCAAACAAATAATATATCCCGATTCTGCTAAATGGGAAATGCAGGGTCCCTCTCTTGCTCGGTTCGGATTGACAAATCCGAACCCGCGGCGGGGATTTGTCAATCCCCGCGAGCAACAGGCTGGTTTTTATTTATTGGGAAATTCCTCAGCATCGGAGGACCATAATGAAACGCCTTGGAATGGTTAGTAAATTCGTTGTTGTTTTATTGTTGCTGGTCATGATGACGCCACCGCCCGTTCAGGCCGTATGCACAGTGAATTTTTTCACGGTAATTACCGATCTGGTAATCGTGAGGCCCTTATCTATCGCCTGTACTGTTGCAGGCTCGGTGTTATTTGTTGTGGGAATTCCTTTCAGTGTGCCAGGGGGAAATACAGAAGAGGTTTTAGAGATACTGGTTATAACACCTGGAAGATATGCTTTTTCCAGACCGGTCGGATGCCTTCGTCAGGACGGAGGCAGCTAGCAGGTAGGGTGGGTGGAGCGAAGCGTAACCCACCGGATAACAAATGGTGGGTTACGCTTCGCTCCACCCACCCTACACACTGACATTTCCCACCATCATGAGCATTGAGTACACAGCAATTATAACAAGGGACGAGGATTGGTGGCTTGGTTGGATTGAAGAAATACCAGGCGCAAATGCTCAGGAAAAAACGAAAGAGGAGTTGCTAATAAGTCTGAAAGAAGCAGCAAAAGATATTATTGAACTTCGCCGGCATCAAGCCATAAGTGAATTAAAAACTGATTACGAAGAAATTGCGCTGGCAATATAAAACGAAGTGATTTGATACGCCATCTTTCAAAGAATGGCTGTGAATTGCTGCGTGAAGGCTCACGGCACTCAATATGGAAGAATATCAGGCTTGGGAATATAGCAGCCCCGGCACAATGAAATAAAGGAATTTATGGTACGAAAGATTTGTAAATATCTTGATATTGAAAAACCTTAAATAATCAAAGGGATTTCCCAATAAATAATCTACCCGCGTGCTCGCGGGGATTGACAAATCCCCGCTCGATGGCTCGGATTTGTCAATCCGAACCGAGCAGGAGAGGGCCGAATCGGGTGTATGTAGTTTCCAAGGGTTCAGCTCTTGTTTGCAAAGGAGGAATTAATACCCGTGTGCTTGCGGGGGATTGACAAATCCCCCGCATGATGGTTCGGATTTGTCAATCCGAACCGAGCAGGAGAGGGTCGAATCGGGTATATGGGTTCAGTCCTTGTTGCAAATTTAAAATAGCAAGTAGGGTGGGTGGAGCGAAGCGTAACCCACCATTTGTTATCCGGTGGGTTACGCTTCGCTCCACCCACCCTACACACTAAAGTCAGGAGATAGCGGGGAATATATCCCCGAAATTATAATATCAGGAGGAATAATAATGAAGGAAAACTGCAAACTGGCCAAAACTATCTGTTTTTTCATTTTTTGCTCGGCAATGCTGATCAGCGGATGCGCAGGCCCCCCCAAAGAGCTTATCCTGCCCGAAAGCAAACTCGAAATGGAACGGGCCAATGCAATCATATCCGAAGGGGAACGTATGATTAATGAAGGCGAGGATATGATTGATGACGGGGACGATATGATTGACGACGGAGAAAAGCTTGTCAAGAGGGGGAAAAAGATTCGTAACCAGGGGGAAGAAAAAGTTGACCAGGGAGAGAACATTAAAAAACTCATCGAAGTTAAAGAGACAGAAGAGCGCAAGCGCCGCGGCATGGAATGATTGATTACAGGCAGAAATCCGTAAAACAGAACCTGCGGCTGAGAGCCAGGATCATCCAGGCTGTCCGCAGGTTTTTTATTGAGAATGATTTTCTTGAAGTCGAAACCCCGTGCAGAATTCCCGCGCCCGCTCCCGAAGCCAATATTGATGCCATTGCTTCGGAAGGCTGGTTTCTGCATACCTCTCCCGAACTCTGCATGAAAAGACTCCTTGCCGCGGGATATTCCCGCATATTCCAGATTTGCAGATGCTTCCGGGGGAAGGAAAGGGGCAGAAGACATCTCCCTGAATTTACCCTGCTGGAATGGTACTGCGCGGGTATAGATTATTCCGACATGATGGATCAGTGCGAAGACCTCCTGCGCTATACGGCCAGGGATATCGGTTCCGGGGATTCCTTTGTTTACCAAGGAGAAGAAATTGATCTGCAGAAGCCCTGGCCCAGGATGTCGGTTCGTGAAGCATTTGATAAATTTGCTTCCGTTTCGTTGGAAACCGCACTTGCCCGGGATCAGTTTGATGAAGTCATTGCCTGTGAAATCGAACCCTGTCTCGGACGGAACAAACCGCTTTTCCTCTGCGACTACCCGGCTTCCCTCGGTGCCCTGGCAAGGCTGAAACCGGATAACCCCTCGGTTGCCGAGCGATTTGAGCTTTACATATCCGGTATTGAACTGTGCAATGCCTTTACCGAACTGACTGACCCGGTCGAACAGCGGGAGCGTTTTGAAAAGGAACAGCATCAGCGCATGGTTTCAGGAAAGCAGGAATACCCCATGCCTGAAAAATTCTTGGAATCCCTGGAATACATGCCCGAAGCATCGGGAAACGCACTCGGCATTGACCGGATTGTAATGCTCTTTGCAGATTCGACCCGGATTGATGACGTGGTGGCGTTTACACCGGAAGAATTGTGAAATAGTCGGTTGTCAGTTGTCAGTTGCAACTAACAATTGACCAAAAAAAGATTGTAATGCTCGCCCGGATTGATGTTTGCGCCTATGAAATACTCCGTTGTCCGTTGCAACGGACAACCGACAACGGACAATTGACCAAAAAAAGATGTTTGCGCCTATGAAATACTCCGTTGTCTGTTGCAACTAACAACTGACAACTGACAACTGACCAAAAAAAATCTTGACTCATAGACAAATTCAGTATAAATGATGTAACTTTATTTTAATGAAGGGTTATTTTTTTTATGAATTTGTAAGAGGTTTATTATGAAAACAATGACTGTAGAAGAACTGATGGTTCCGCTCGCCGAATATGCAACGGTTTCAAGTGAGGCTACATTATATGATGCTGTAAAAGCTCTTGAAAAAGCCCAGCAGGATTATAACAAGAGCCTGTATCCGCACAGGGCAATCCTTGTATATGGTGAAAATAAGAAAATTATAGGCAAAATAAGCCAGTTGGACATACTCAGGGCTTTGGAACCGCAGTATGATCAGATGATAGAAAAAGGAGGCTCATTAGCCCGTTTCGGTTTCAGCCTGAAGTTCCAGAAATCAATGATTGATCAATTCAAGCTGTGGGATGAACCCTTTAATGATATTTGTGAAAAAGCTGCAAAAATAAAGGTGCAGGACTTTTTCTACACCCCGAGCCAGGGTGAGTATGTCAAAATGGGCGTAACACTGGATGAAGCCATCCATCAGTTGGTTATGGGGCATCATCAGTCTCTGCTGGTGACAAAAGGCGATGAGATTGTGGGAGTATTAAGGCTGACAGATGTTTTTATGGCAGTTTTTGACGCAGTTATGACTACTTGTAAAACTTAGAGGAGGATTGAAATGACAACAGATGCTGTTCCTGAAAAAGCATATTTTGATTGGAAACGTATCATCTATATTCTTCTGGGCTTAGGGCTTTTTGCTCTTGTGTACCTTGCCCCCCAGTGGCCCGATGCCGTGGACCCCATGGGAAAGCACTTTACTTTGACAAGAGAAGGAAAAGGCGCGTTGGCTATATTCCTGCTGGCAGGAACATGGTGGGTTTTTGAGGTCGTGCCCATAGGTGTCACCAGTCTGGCCATTGGCGCACTCCAGGTTCTCTTTTTAATCCGGCCCGCAAAAGAAGCCTTCGGAAACTTCATGTCCCCTTCGGTTCTGTTTATCTTTGCCTCCATAGTTATCGGCCAGGTCTTCACAAAAACGGGGCTTACAAAGCGGCTGGCTTACAAGATGCTTATTATTGTGGGAGAAAGAACCAGCATGATATACCTGGGCTGCTTTCTTGTAACCTCTGCCCTTACCCATATCATGGCCCATACCGCGGTTGCGGCAACCATTTACCCCCTCCTGTTAGCCATCTATGCACTCTACGGTGAAGGAGACAAAAAAACCAGATTCGGAAAAGGACTTTTTATCGGTATGGCTTATGTTGCCGGGGCGGGAAGTATTGTCACCCTGCTCGGAGCCGCTCGAGGTGCCGTGGCTATCGGTTTCTACAATAATGTTGTGGGAAAGACGGTTTCCTTTTTTGAACTGAGCTATTACATGTTCCCCATCGGATGGCTGATGACCTTCCTGTTATGGGGATTTTTTATGATATTTTTCAAACCTGAAAAGAAAACCATCCCCGGTCTGAGAGAGAAAGCCAGGAAACTGGACTCTGAACAGGGGCCTGTTACCGGAAGAGAGATGCTGGCCTGTACTATTATCGGGGGATGTATCCTGGTATTGGCAATGCAGTCCTTTTTCCCTTCTCTGCAAGCTATTAACAAGGCATCTATTATTCTCCTTTCAACAATCCTGTTTTATGTACTAAGGATCCTGGATATCAGTGATCTTGAAGAAGTTCCGTGGAACATTATCCTGCTCTTTGCCGGGGCCATGAGCATCGGTATTTGTCTGTGGGAAACAGGAGCAGCCAAATGGCTGGCTGTCAACTGGCTTGTTATGTTCAAGAATGCCAACTGGTTCATCTTTGTCATGAGCATTGCGTTTTTTGTCATGATGATGACAAATTTTATCATGAACGTGGCGGCTATTGCCATATCCCTTCCGGTTGCTCTTGTGATCGCTCCTTATCTCGGTGTTGCCGCTGAGGTTATTCTTTACGCTTCCCTGGTAACAGCCGGTATGCCCTTCCTTTTTCTTGTAGGAGCGGCCCCTAACGCCATTGCTTATGATTCAAAGCAGTTTACAACCGGGGAATTCTTCCTGTACGGAATTCCCGCAAGTATTCTCCTTATGATTGTCGTGGGTTTTGCGGTTTATTTTCTTTGGCCGATCATGGGGATGCCCGTTACGCTTTAGCTGAAAATTCGGGATTCTTCACATATCCCGAAACACAAAAACCGCCGGGAACTGATTACCGGTGAATGAGTTCTTAAACGTGAGTTTGGAACTTAAGATGGATGTAAGATAAGACCTGCGAGGTTTTGAAAACCTCGCAGGTCTTGCATTTTTAAGTTTACATTTTGCTGTAGAACGATTTTGCAAATCGTTTTTAAACAATTTGCAAAATTGTTCTGCGGTCTGAATGTAATCTCCTTCGCAACCCTGAACACAAAAAACATCGGGAGTTGATTACCGGTGAATATGAGTTTGGAACTAAGATTTAATGTACTGTCATTCCGGGGAAAATCGGAAAACGGATGTTTTCCGATTTTAACCCGGAATCCACTGTTTGCAAAAAATTTTCGATCTGCTGAAAATAGGTTAGTTCCTCCACGACCTGTCTTAGAGCAATGTCCGGCAGAATGTAACGTAATCTTTCAGATTGCGTTCCCGTTTTATCTGTCCCGGCGCAATCTGAAAGATTACGTTACAGAGCAGGCTTTCGCACTCCGGAGGAATTTAACCCGGACATTAATTCTGAAACAGAGCACTTAGGAGGATGAGGGACATTGTCATACCCGAAATAAATTTCAGAGAGTGTGCTTTAGCTTTCAGCCGGGGAATTGATTCCTCCTAGGGAACTCCGAATAAATAATATACCCGATTCGGGTAAACAGGGTCCCTCACTTGCTCGGTTCGGATTGACAAATCCGAACCCCACGGCGGGGGATTTGTCAATCCCCCGCGAGCAGCAGACGGGTATTTTATTTATCGGGAAATCCCCTACAAATCCGGTAGCGGCCTAAGCCCCAGGTAAACCAGAAGCTCGTCAAATTCCCGTCGCGCTGACCACAGTATCCCGTGTTTTTTAGCAAAGTTCAGGGCCGGGCCCGTCAGCCCGTTGTGAGCAAAAATCCACATCCGCACGGTCTCAGGGTCCATATCCTTTCTGACCGTGTCGGCCTGGGCCGCCAGTTCTCTCAGCACACCGATCCCTGTCTTCCTGCCCGTCACCCATTTGCTCTGGCACACCCACTGTTCAGGACCCGCGGCGCCCAGCACGTCAATCTCACGCCCTTTTCCCGAACCTGACCCGGTGCCGCACATAAGAGAATCTCCACGGCACTGAGACGTGTAGTTCCATCGTAAGCTGGAATTACAATATTTTTCAGAATATGCCAATCCTTTCCAAAACTCATTGATGAAGTAAAACTGAAAACGGTTTCTCCGAAAGCACCTTTAATTGCAGGTTTATAAATTTTAAAAAGTTGTTTAAGCATGAGAATAAATACCAATAATAACCAAATATACCAATTCTTTAAGAAGATGAGATCAAAATAATTTATATTCATATTTTCTGATTATAACGGATGCGGGGAGGGCACGACATCCTGAAATTATTAAATGAGTGTGACCAAAATAGAGCATAAAATATATTTACTGTAATAACAATATATTATCAGGCAATATTTCTGATTCCCGGACAACCGGTTTTTTCTGAAAGAAATTCGTTTTTTTAATATTAACCGAC
>JAUCGG010000242.1 GCA_030378015.1 Desulfococcaceae bacterium HSG8 | reverse complement strand
AAAAATAGGCGGAGCTGAAAGATATAAAAACGAATTAAAATCGGTTCTTGCATCATGACGAATTCCTGATTCCCTGTTAAACAAGGCTTCACAGGTTAGGATTAAAATTTCGGACAACCTTTAAGTATATAGCACACTGCTATCATATCATTATGTCACCGTAAAATTTTATCGGACAGGGCATAAAAAATAAAAACGGTGTCTCCCGTCAGAATATTTCTTATAATATACTGATTTATCAATAAGTTATTCTTATGGAGAGCCGATATTCTTTGCCTGCATGATTCATAACGGCAATAATGAGGAACACGAATATGAAGCAGCAAAGAGCCGTAAAAAATATTAACAGATTGTTTTAAAACAGAAAAAGTTTTAACACGAATTACCAGAGAGCCGAAAATTTTCCGAATGCGGAGTGCAAAGCTTGCTTTGCGATAACCCCGGCTTCAGTCGAGCGCTCAGACTTCGGCGAACTCGAACGACAGGCGCAAAGCAAGCTTTGCACTCCGCTTGCAGAACCATTACAGGAATTACTGTGAACCCTTCCCAAACGGCTTAAACAAAACAAGCATCTGCGGCAGCAGCGTCAGTGCGGCGACCAGTGCAAGAAGCATTGCCAGTCCGGTAAACAGCCCGAAATAGAGGGTCGGATAGAAGTTGGACAGCACCAGGATGGAGAAGCCGATAATGATGGTCACGGATGTATAATACATCGCGTAACCGATACTCCCGTGACACCGGTGAAGTGTTTTGCAGTAATCCCAATCTGTTTTTATCTCTTCCCTGAAACGGTGGATGTAGTGAATCGTGTTATCCACCGCAATGCCGATGCTGATGGCCGCGATGGTAATTGTCATCATGTCCAGCGGGATACTCAGCCATCCCATAACCCCGAGAACCGCTCCGGCAGAGAAAAGGTTGGGAAAAAGGGCAATCAGGGCCACGTTCAGGGAGCGGAAAAGCACCAGGAACATCAGCAGCAGGGCCAGGGCAACAACGCCCAGGGTCATGATCTGGGAACGGAACAGGCTTTGCAGCATATTATTGTACAGAACCATTGTCCCTGTGAGATGCAGTCGTTCCGGTTTCACCCCGGTTTTACTTATGAGATCGCTCCGAATCTGCTTCAGCAAAGCATCCCGCTTTAATGTTTCCAGAGAATCTTTGATGCGGATTGAAAAACGGACTTCGTCATGTTCCACAGATACATAAGGCGATAATATCATTTCCCTGTACCTGTCAGGCACCTTTGAGTAAAGAACGCCCAGTTCCAGACTGTCCAGGTCTTTTCCTTTGTTCAGCTTCCGGGCGATTTTCAGCAATGTCCCCAGGGACAGTACTTTGCCGGTTTCCGGCAGATTATCGAGATAGTCGTGAACCTTTTCAACAACTTCCATCCTGTGATCCGCAAACCAGTATTTGCCCTTGTCTTCAGCCTCATCTGTATCTTCATCTTCAAAAGCATCAAGAAACATATCATCATCATCTTCCTCCTGCTTTGTCTCTGTCACCTGTGGCTCAAATCCCACGATGATATCCAGCGGGGTGGTTCCGCCGAGTTTCTGATCAATGACTTTCATGCCGCCGTAGATTTCAGTGCTTTCTTTAAAATAGTCAATAAAGCTGTTTTCAACCTTCAGCCTTGATATCCCTATGATACTCAGGACAGACAGGATAACGGTGACGACCAGTATCAATGTCCCGTTAGCTTCGGTGAATCGGGCAAAAACGCCTGTTATGGAAAGGGGGGATTTTTCTTTACGCGGGGCTTCCTTTTTCAACAGCATCACCCCGGAAGGGAAAAGGATAAATGTCAGTAGGAGCGAAAGCAGGATGCCCGCGCTCATCATCCATCCGAAATTTATCACAGGCAATATGTCGCAGAGCAGCAGTGAACCGAATCCGGCAATTGTTGTCAGGGCCGCGTAAAGACAGGGCGTGAATTTGCTGGTAACTGTATCCAGGACAAGGGTTCGCTGGTCGGCCCCGGGATTTTTTTCAAAAAACTCACGATAACGCACGATCAGGTGGATGGAAATCGCCAGGGTGATAATCAGTTGCAGGGATATGAAATTGGAGGAAATGACTGTCACCTCCCATCCGAACATCCCCAGCACGCCCATCATGGCAACAACCGAAAGAAAGCAGCAGAGCATCGGAAGGATAATCCAGCGCAGACTTCTGAAAATAATGCCCAGCAGAAGGACCAGGAGAATAAAAACCCCCAGACCGAACATTTTCAGGTCACTTTTGATAAAGGAGATCATATCATCTGAAATCATGGTGATACCGCCCAGGAAAAGTTCGGCATGGGGACGGTAATTATCAATGACAGCCCGTATTTCAATGATAGTTTTATGCTGCGCCTTGTTCATACTGTCCAGATGCCCGTGGACCTGTGTGACAATATTTTCCAGTTCAGCAGCTTCCGCGTCTGTAAGACCGGTTTCAGCCTGTTTTTCCAGGTAATGGTTACGTCTTGATGTCAGGTCCCTATAGATTTTGTCAGGATGGAGGTTTACGACCAGGGCAGTTGTTTTCATATCCCGGCTCACAATCAGGTCCCGGTAGAAAGGGCTTTCCCTCAGCTCTGTTTTGGCAAGTTCCCTGTCCGTTGTCGGGGAATTCAGCTTTCGGATTTTGCCCTCGGAAAGTTCACTGTATGACAGGGGCGGGCTTTCCAGCAGGGGCACATCCGATATTGAAAGCACGGATGACACGCGTTCGAGTTTTTCCAGTTCATCCCGCAGACGGGCCAGGTTTTTGAGTGTGTTATCAGAGAGGATATCACCGTCTCTCGGGGTGTAGGAAATCACCAGGAAATCCTGTACGCCGTATCTGTCAATGATTTTGCGGGTGTAGCGCAGGTCTTCGTCATTTTCCAGCAAAAGGGATTCCGCGGATGCGTCAATTTTGAAGTCCCTTGCCTTGTACCCCAGAAAAGACATGATAATCACCAGACAGATGATGAGTACCAGGGGACGGTCAAGGATGTATTTGTCATAAAAAAGGTTTACGTAATTGTGCAGTTGTTTCATGGTATCCGTTTTTTAGTGGTTTGGTGTTTTTTGCAGCCGGACGGACCCGATTTCACATAAATCCCCCTGAACTGCACCGATTATGTGGCATTCTAATTATTTTTTTTACAAATGATTGTCAAGGAATGTTTTCATTCCCCAAAACGAACCACGAATCACACGAATCACACGAAAAAAGAGAATATTATTCGTGTCATTCGTGTTATTCGTGGTTTCCGATATTGAAAAATTGATTGTCATCCGAAGCATCGTATGATACGGAACTCTATCTGTAATTGATCTTCAAAGCAAGCTTTGAACTCCGCTGGCACAGAAGTTATGAAAATGCTTAAAGGAGGATGAATGTTAATATCCGGAACTGATGGAATTCAAAAAAAAACGATTATATGGGTGATGCTGATCACGACACTGGTTCTGGCAGGTTTCGGTGCTGCAGATTACATTACAATCGAATCTGAAATGAACTATGATATTGAAATATCTTCTGAAACCGTAAGCAGTCGTCTGACAAAAAGTCTTAGCGATCCGATTTGGAATATGGATATGAAGGGGCCCGATGAGATCATTGTTGCGGAGATGGCAGACAGGAGAATCTATGCGGTTCTGATTAAGGACAGGGCTGACAAAAAAGTGATATTAGGAAAAAAGAGAAATGAAGATTGGGAATTGGTCGGAACAGATGAAAAGATTTCCGGGAAATTCGTTAAGAGCCGAAAAAAAATGACCAAGGATGCAGATGAATTGGGATACGTCGAGGTTTTTTATACTTCCAGATTCACCCGGGAAGTATTGACACGATCCGTAATGAAGATATTTGTAAGAGCCTTGGTGCTGGATTGCATACTGATCATATGTCTTTTTGTGATCATCAGGCGTAACGTGATAAAACCCCTGAGAGGAATCATAGAAGGTCTTACCGAGACCGCTCGGAAGATGGAACTGGCATCGTCTGTTATCTCAAAGACCAGTCAGGAACTTGCAGTCAGTGCCGGTGAACAGGCTGCTACGCTGGAAGAAACTTCTGCCGCGATTGAACAGCTCACTTCCATGAGCAATGAAAATTCCGGAAATGTCGGGAATGCAGACAAATTTATGAGCCGAACCGGCACGGTCATCAGGCGATCTGCCAAATCCATGAACAAGCTCGCCATCGCTATGGACGAAATCTCCGGGGCCAGCCTGGAAACATATAAAATCATTAAGAGTATTGATGATATTGCTTTCCAGACGAATCTGCTTGCGCTGAATGCGGCTGTGGAAGCGGCCAGGGCCGGGGAAACAGGGGCAGGGTTTGCAGTAGTGGCTGACGAGGTAAGAAACCTTGCAATGCGTACCGCCGAAGCCGCCAAAAACACAACGGGTCTCATTGAAAGTACGATGAAAAAAATACAGGAAGGGGCTTTGATGGTGAAAACAACACATGAAAGCTTTTCAGAGGTTGTAGACGCGGCAAATAAAGCAGAATCCCTGATCACTGAAATTGCCGCGGCCATTAAAGAAAACACAGCGGGAATTATTGAAATCAGTAAGGCCGGTTCGGGCATTGAGGCTATATCACAAAGGAACACTGCAAATTCCCAGGAAACAGCAGCCACCTCTGATGAGCTTCTGAGCCTGGCTGTCAGGATGATGAATTTTGCAAATGAGCTACAGCGGCTTATTTCAAGTTCAAAGAAAAAAAGAAATATTGCGCGTGGCGGGGTTATACCTGCCAAATATTGATAAGCTATTAAAATTGTGCAGCATTTTTTCTATAACTTTTAAAAGGAGGAATTTTATGAAAAAACTGATAATTATCTTTACATTCCTGGCATTCTGTTCTGCAAATGCAGAAGAGATTACTGTTGTCACAGAAGAATGGCCCCCGTTTAATTATACGGAAAACGGTAAAGTTATCGGTGTGGTAACGGAAGTTGTGGAGGCAGTGCTGGATAAGGCCGGAATTAAGGCGAAAATCCGGGCAGTGCCTTGGGCAAGGGCTTATAAAATGGCATCAGAAGATGAAAATACGCTGATCTATACCATTTTCAGAATGCCGGAGCGGGAGAGTTTGTTCCACTGGATAAAACTTGACGGCCTTTCAACAAGGATGTACCTGTACAGCCCCGGATCACGTTCGGATATTGTCATAAAATCATTAGAAGACGCAAAGAAATACAGGATCGGGGTGACCCGTAAAACTTCGACACATGTATTTCTTCATTCCAAGGGGTTCCAGGAAGACATTAATTTATTCCCTGTAAACAGTGAGGTACAGAATGCTATGAAAGCTGACCCGTCAGTAAACAGAATTGACCTGACGACCGGTGACAAATTATCCCTGGCAATGTGGCTGAAGAAGTCTGATTTACCACCGGATTACTGGAAAGAAGAAATATTTCTGTTTAAAGAAGATTTTTATATGGCCTTTGCTAAAAAGACTTCTGATGAAGTGGTTGAACGCGTAAGGGATGCTTTTCAGCAGGTGAAGGCCGAAGGAAAGCTGGATGCTTTTATAGAAAAGTATATGCGAACATATCAGCAAAGAACCCCCGCTCCCAAAAAGTAGGAAATTCTCGTTCCGGGCTTCTTCCTGGGAATGCATTTGGAGATGCTCTGCCTCGTATTTCAGCTTAGAATCAGTGAGTTAAGCGGAATGCCTCACAAATCCGGCGGCAATCCGAGCGGTACGGAAAATTAAAAAACGGATGCATCTTTACATAAAAGCTGAAAAGTAGTTTACGGGCGCATTTACAACTTGGGGGAGGGACTTCTGAAAATAGCCCGGCAATTTATTGCCGGGCGGATGTCCCCGTTTTTTCAGTCCCGGAGGGACGACTGAAAGCTTTTCAGTCGTCCCTCCGGGACTCCCCCTGACTTGTAAATACGCCCGTAGTTTCCGGCTACAGAACAATTTTTCAAATTGTTTAAAACAAGCTGAACAATTGTCAGTAGAGAAAACTTTCGCAGGCAGTGGATTCCGGGTTAAAACCGGAAAACATCCGTTTTTCGATTTTCTCCGGAATGACAGTATGTTAAATTGTCATTCCGGGGAAAACCGGAAGATGAATATCTTCCGGTTTTAACCCGGAATCCACTGTCAGACAGAAAGTTTTCGATCTACTACAGCACTTTGTAAATACGTGACCCTGACAGGCTGATTTTACATAACCGGTCAGAGTCATAAGGGGTCACGGACTTCCAAAGTGGTGTACTACCACTTTGAAAGTTCGTGACCCCTCCGGCTCTTAATAAATTTAGAGGGTTAACCCCAGGTACAGGGGGTCACGGACTTCCAAAGTGCTGTACTACTGAGTTTGGCAGGAGTGTGTATGCGCTCGCTTAGGCAATGCCGGACTGTAAGTCCGGCTCCGTTGCCCGCGGTACTTTCATATAAAAATTAAAAAACGGATGTTTTTTAATTTTAACCCGGAATCCGCTGTCTGCAAGGTTTATCGTAAACTTTTTGATCTGCTGATTGTTCCACATCAAGGATGCCTGTTTTTTAACTTTAACCCGAAATCCACTGTTTACAAAGTTTACGGAAACTTTTCGATCTGCTGATTCTATAAAAAGCAAACCAACTTCCCGACATATTGTATAACTGTCTGTAAAAAGAGATTAATAACGGACAGCACATCTGGGAAAAGTTCTCTCTTTACAATGTCTATAAAAATTGATATGGTAAAGTATATTTTGTTTTTTCCTTTGATATCAGCATGCTTCAAAAAAGATAGCCGTTTACAAGCTTGTGAACATGAACGATCAGAAATTTTATTGAATCAATCACGGCTCCTGAAGGATTGCCTGAATATCCGATATACAGCAGATCGAAAAGTTCTCGTTCCCACGCAAAGCGTGGAAACGAGAGGTTTCCGGGGACTTTTTCGATCTGCTGATATGTGGAATCCGGTACTTATAAACCGGGTGTAATTAAAAGTGTCAGGTTCAGTATGTGTCCTTGTTCCCGGACTCCGTTTGGGAACACACCTGCCCGGGAAACTCTGTCTGCCATGCAAAACGGAGTGTTGCCTGCAATTGCGTTCCCAGACGGAGTTCGGGAACGAGGATGGCTCACCTAACACTTTTAATTGCACCCCTTATAACCTACTGGAATCAGAATGTAAATATTTCAAAAACGTCAATAATTTCATAAAGTTGCTGACAGACTTTCAACCTTTTACTTGGGGCTTTTCACTGCTGAGAACGGACATATTTCAAAATGGCTAACACGGATGAGTTACAGGCTGAAAACCGTCAGTTAAAAGATACCATTGAGCGGTTGAATGATGAAATAGAGAAGCTGAGGATCGAAAATGCGGAAATTGAGCAAAGAACCTGGTCCAAAGCCAATGATGATGTCAGGCATCTCAAAGACACGGTCGTCGCGCTGCGCGATGAAATGGAAAAGCTGACATACAGCAAAGAGGCCGTTGAGCAGAGAGCACTGGCAAAAGCCAGTGACGAAATTAACCATCTGAGGGCCACGTCAACCGCGCTGCGCGATGAAATGGAAAAGCTGAAATTTGACAAGGCTGCTGTTGAGCAGAGAGCACTGGCAAAAGCCAGTGACGAAATCAACCATCTGAAGGCCACGTCAACCGCGCTGCGCGATGAAATGGAAAAGCTGAAATTTGACAAGGCTGCTGTGGAGCAGAAAGCACTGGCAAAAGCCAGTGACGAAATCAGCCATCTGAAGGCCACGGCAACCGCGCTGCGCGATGAAATGGAAAAGCTGAGATTTGACAAGACTGCTGTGGAACAGAAGGTCCTGGCAAAAGCCAATGACGAGATTGAGCAGCTCAAAGCCACGTCAACCGCTCTGCGCGATGAAATGGAAAAACTGAAATATGACAAGGCTGCTGTAGAACAGAGAGCACTGGCAAAAGCCAATGACGAGATTAACCATCTTAGGGCCACAGCAACCGCTTTGCGCGATGAAATGGAAAAACTGAAATATGACAAGGCTGCTGTGGAACAGAAAGCACTGGCAAAGGCCAATGATGAGATTGAGCAACTCAAAGCCACGTCAACCGCTCTGCGCGATGAAATGGAAAAACTGAAATATGACAAGGCTGCTGTGGAACAGAAAGCACTGGCAAAGGCCAATGATGAGATTGAGCAACTCAAAGCCACGTCAACCGCTCTGCGCGATGAAATGGAAAAA
>JAUCGG010000241.1 GCA_030378015.1 Desulfococcaceae bacterium HSG8 | reverse complement strand
AACTATGTTGCAAATAGAAATCCCATTTAACCCGCCGAAGCCGGTAATGAAAAATCTGTCATACCGGAAGCGACTGTCAAATCTGCTGAAAGGAGATTTGGACTTTCACGGGCAGAAGAACAGAACCCCCGTTCATACTTGGCACGCGTTTCCCGCCAGATTTCCGCCCCAGCTTCCCAAGGCATTTATTACCGAATTAACTCAGCCCGGGGACATTGTATATGACCCGATGATGGGGTCATGCACCACGCTTCTGGAGGCTGTTTTATCAGGGCGTCATGCTGTGGGAACAGATATTGATCCTCTGTCCGTAAGGCTTGCACAGGCAAAACTGAATGCTGCTGATATTACAAACGCGGAGATTTCAGGACATGAACTTATTGAAAAGGCAAATCGGAAATTAACAAAGGAAAAAAAAGCAGTCGAGAAAGATTTGGAGAGCCGGTTCGATCCGAAAACAAAGACATTTATTGACTACTGGTTCGCACAGAACACCCAGCTTGAACTGGCCGCTCTCATCAGTGAGATAGAAAACATCGGGGATAGCGCACTGCGGGCCTTCTTTACACTTGTATTTTCTGCAATCATCATCACCAAATCCGGCGGTGTTTCTCTTGCATATGACCTGGCGCATACCCGCCCCCATCGCGTGGCAGACAAAATTCCAGATTCTCCTGTCATCCAATTCGGTAAACGACTCCGGCGTAATCTGAAGCTCATGACCTGTTACCCGCAGGCAGACTCGTTAATTATCAAAGCAGATTCGCAGCAGTTACCCCTGGCAAAAGACAGCATCCACCTGATTGTCACATCTCCGCCTTATGCCAGCAATGCAATAGATTATATGCGTGCTCATAAATTCTCGCTTGTCTGGTTGGGATATCCCATCAGTTCTCTTACTGAAATACGCCGGACATACATCGGCGGCGAAACCATATCCGGCAAAGAATTGCTGTTATTGCCGGAACATTCCGAACACATCGTGAGTCATCTCTCCGAGTCGGATCAGAAAAAGGGTAAGGTGCTTCATCGCTACTATTCGGAGATGAGCCGCTCTTTATCCGAAATGTATCGCGTACTGAAACCCGGATGCGCGGCAATCCTTGTTGTAGGAACCTCGGTGATCCGGGGATCAGATATAGAAATTCAGGCTTGTCTGAAAGAAATCGCAGAATGTCAGGGCTTTGACCATATTCATATAGGTATCAGGAAGCTTGATCGTAATAAGCGCATGATGCCTGCCCGCAGGAACAGTAAAAATAAAACCGGGATCGAAGCGAGAATGCACGAAGAATACGTAATGGGTTTCCTTAAACCGGGGAAGTAAAAATGACATTGATGGAAAGGTTGAGAAAAGAATATCATCGGAAGCCGCGGTATCCGAACAAAATAACCTCGCGCTCACAGACATGCCGGATACATTGATTTCAGGTAAAAGGCTGCGGGATATCAGCGATTTACCGTTTGATCTGGCAATATAAAGATTGTCCGGAGTGCCAAACTTACAGTTTGGCGGAGTTTACGGTATGCCAAACTGTGAGTTCGGCAAACATTTCTTAAATAATTAAATAATTAAAGGAGGCTCCATGAAATTATCCGCATTAAACAATTTATCAATCAGAACCAAATTCCTGATTGTCGGCGGCTCGTTTCTGATTGTCTCATTTTTTTCCACATGGGGCATGAAGGAGATGGCAACAGCAAACCTTCTGCAGAAGATGGAGAGAGATCATATCGAATTCACAACACGGCTTGAATACCAGGCAAAAGAATACATCGCATTCCTGGAGGACAGCCTTGGAGACTCCCGCACACAGGCGTACAAAATATTACACGCGAGATCCGATGACAGCAGGAAAATGGGACTCCTTCAACTCATGGAAAAAATGATGAACTTACAGATCGGGGTTTTCACCGTAACCAGTCCGATGGAGAGAAAACTGTTCCGGTGGTTCGGATTCGGCGAAGCTTTTGACCTTGCTGCTTCAGCGGATTTCATCCTTGGGATATATTCGGGAGACAGGCAAACCAGAGGCTTCGAACCCGAATAACAGCGGACCACCTGCTTCTCTGCGAGAAAGGGCAGACGGAATTGTTTTAGAGATAAAGGATACGGAGGATGACAGCGAGTTTGAGACCTATTAGATTACGACATGCCCCGGAGATGGTTTATGGGTGAGATTTCGTATTCATTTTAGAGCATCTTTAATTTGCCAGTTTATGCTTTACTGTAGAACGATTTTTCAAATCGTTCCGAACGACTTGAAAAGTCGTTCTACAGTTTTTCTTTAGAATAAAAAACAATTGCAGATAAGGAGATTTAAGATATGAGGCGATTTCATTCTTACGGCCCTGTGAATGACAGGAGACATTTTACGATTCCCAGGAAAAAACTTATTCAGACCTGCTTTGAAAATCTGATAGGTGACCCCGAAGAAGCCGGGCATTATTTTACAATATGGGCCCCAAGACAGACTGGCAAAACATGGCTTATGCGACAGGTGAAAAAAAAAATAGCGGCGCGCTCCGATAAATTTGTTATCGGATCAATGTCGGTCCAGGGTGTGATCATGGATGACGACGAACCTGCTGAAAACTTCCTGGGTAAAATCCCGCTCCTTATATGGGAAACTTTTGAAAAAGAAATTCCTGCCCCCGCGGACTGGGAATCCTTCAAAAGCCTTTTTTCAAAAAATACGGAACTGTCCGACCGTCCTGTGATCCTGTTTATTGACGAGTTCGACAGCCTTCCGCCGAAAGTCATTGATCAGCTTGTAACACTTTTCAGAGATATGTTTCTCAAGCGTGAAAGTTATATTCTTCACGGACTTGTGCTTATCGGCGTGCGTGCGGTTCTCGGGGTTGAAAGTCTCAGCGGTTCTCCGTTCAATATCCAGCGTTCGCTTCATATTTCTAATTTCACAGAAAAAGAAGTCAGGGATTTATACCGGCAGTATCAGGAAGAAAGCGGGCAGAAAATCGAATCGGAAGTAGTTACAAAGCTTTTCGAGTCCACCCGGGGACAGCCTGGGCTGGTATGCTGGTTCGGGGAACTGCTGACCGAGAAATATAATCCGGGCAAAGAAAATCCCATCTGCCTGAGCGAATGGAAACGCGTTTATCACCGTGCCCTGAATATCGAATGGAACAACACGGTGCTGAATCTGGTGAAAAAAGCCAGGGGAGAATACCGGAATCATGTTCTGGAACTGTTTGCAAGATCGGATATTCAGTTTTCATTGGACGCGGAGTGGTGCAGCTATCTTTATTTAAACGGGATTATTGACGTAAAAACAGAGACAGATGAAACCGAGGAAGAAATCGCTGTATGTTTTTTTTCATCTCCTTTTGTCCAGCAGAGGCTCTACAATGCCCTGACAGCGGATGTCGTCGGCGACCGCATGCCGACACTGGCTCTGGAACCGCTCGATGATCTGTCGGATGTTTTTGATTCTCCCGAGTTAAATCTTCCCGGGCTTTTGGAAAGATACAAAGCATATCTCGGACGGATGAAGGCAAAAGGTCTGAACCCGTGGAAGGATCAGCCGAGGCGTGTGGATATGCATCTGACAGAATACGTGGGGCACTTCCATCTTTACGCATGGCTCAGGGACGCGCTCGGAGGCCGCTGTGTTGTCAGCCCCGAATTTCCCACGGGAAACGGCCGCGTTGATCTGCACCTGAAATGCGGGGAGAAGCGCGGCATTATCGAGGTGAAAAGCTTCAGAAGCCGGTCAGAAACAGAAGCAGCCAGGGGGCAGGCTGCCCGTTATGCTGCGAAGCTCGGTCTGAAATCGGTAACTCTCGCAGTGTTCGTGCCTGTGGAAGATGAAGATGTATTAAAGCAGCTTTCAGGACAGACAATAATTAACCGCATAGAAGTAACTGTTTCGGCAATCGGATGGGTGTGAGGGATGCATCTGAAAAAACGGGGGATTTTCAAACTGCTCTGAAAGGGCAAAATGCTCCATTTTTTCAAATGCATCCGGTGTTGAAGTCGGTGTCAGTCGTCAGTCCGGGCACGCACAAAACGAGCTTTGCACTCCGGACAATGTGTTTTTTTAATATATAGGGAGGGAAATAAATATGAAATCAGGCCCGCGTATAGAGTATCTTCACGTCCGAAATCTCCGGGGCAAACATGATCTTTTGAAGAAACTGCCGCAAACTCAAATGACACGGGCAATAAGGTATTTCCCCCAAATTAATATACCCGGTATCTTACTCTTACTCTTGCTCTTACTCTTTATCTTTATCTTGCTGCTCTTGCTTGATAAAGAGCAAGGATAAAGAGCAGGATAAAGAGCAAGGATAAAGAACAGGAGCAAGATTAAGGTCAGACGGGCAGCGTGGGTAGATTATTTATTGGGAAATCCCTAAATACCCGGTTAGAAGTTTTCTTTTGGCAGAGTGTAACCGGCGATACTGCCAAAGTACAACTTTGGCACTCCTCCGTTGCGATCAGGGGAAAGGAAGAAAAACATGCATCATGAGAAAGCCCGTATTCTTATTATAGATGATACACCGAAAAACCTCCAGATACTCGGTACAATATTAAAAGAAAAAGGATATATGATTAATATTGCTCAGAACGGTCAGCGCGGATTGAAAATGGCTGAAAAGACATCTCCTGATCTGATTCTCCTGGATATCATGATGCCCGAACCGGACGGATTCGAAGTCTGCAAACAGCTTAAAAAAAATCAGGAAACAATAAATATTCCGGTCATCTTTCTGACAGCAAAAAACGATCCTGAGGATATTGTCAGGGGATTCAGGCTGGGCGCGGTGGATTACATTACAAAGCCTTTTCGGAAAGAAGAACTGGTGGCAAGGGTCAGAACCCATTTAAAGCTGAAACACTCAGAAGAAGCATTGCGACATGCAAAGGAGACTGCTGAAAAAGCCAACCTGGCTAAAAGTAAATTTCTGGCCCGAATGAGCCATGAGATCAGAACCCCCATGAATGCCATCATCGGCATGACAGATCTGACCTTGCAGACCGAACTGGATGGGAGGCAGGAAGAAAATCTCCGGGCTGTCATAGATTCAGCATATCATCTTATGGGAATTCTCAATGATATCCTGGATATCTCCAAGATAGAAGCCGGAAAGCTGGAACTTGAGCAAGCCGATTTTGATCTGGACGATATCCTCAGTTCAGTAATCCGGTCATTTGTGGCACAAACGGATAAAAAAGGACTTTCCCTGGATCTGGAACGGGCAGACAACGTGCCAAGATATATCAAAGGCGATCCGATGAGGCTGCGGCAGCTACTGATAAACCTGATCGGCAATGCTGTAAAATTCACAGATAAAGGGAGAATAATCCTGAAAGTTGCCTTATGCGAATCTTCGGAAGCATTGATCTTTTCCGTCAGCGACACCGGAATCGGCATTCCGAAAGATTACCAGGAAATAATTTTTGAAACCTTCAGCCAGGCCAAACGCTCAATCACCGGCAAATACGGCGGTACAGGTCTCGGACTGTCCATATGCCGCCAGTTGGCAGGACTGATGGGTGGCAGGCTCCGGGTCGAAAGCGAATCGGGTAAAGGGAGTACGTTTTCCTTTGAAGCTGCTTTTCAACCAGGGAATCCGGACAAAATCCGAATTGACAGTCAGAAAGAATTATCCGGGATATCGGATTTCCCAGCAAAATCCTTGAATATCCTTCTTGCCGAGGATAATATCTTCAACGTCAGGGTGGCTGTTCAGTACCTGACCCGGTATCGCCATACTGTTACTACTGTAACGGATGGAAAATCCGCTTTGGAGGCTCTTTCAAGAGACCTTTTCGATCTTGTTCTCATGGATGTGGAAATGCCGGGGATGGACGGTCTGGAAACAACACGGCGGATACGCGGCGGCGAGGCCGGAGTGGAGAATCGGAGGATCCCTGTTATTGCTATGACAGCCCATGCACTGACAGAGTTCAGGGGAAAATGCGAAGCTGCCGGAATGGATGATTTTGTTACCAAGCCGGTGGATTTTCGGAGATTGCCTGAAGTTATCGGAAAAAATATTCCAAACTTGGGGACAGGAGGAAAACGTATCCTTCCGATAAACCCGGCGGAAAAGCATATTCCCCCGGCAAACCCGGTAAAAATATATATTCCTCCGCCATCTGAAGGGGAATATATCCTTTTGAATAAAGACGCGCTGCGCCGTTTTCGGGACAGCGACGCTTTTGTCCGGCAGATGTATGATGTTTTTATTGAAAGCGCTTCAGAAAGAACAGAAAAGCTCCGACAGGCCATAACAGCAGATGATATTGACCAGATCGTTTTTTGTGCTCACTCGCTGAAGGGACCCTGCGGTACTGTAGGAGCGGAATCCTGCTGGTATTTAGCCGCACAGTTGGAACAGAATGCAAGGCAGGAGAATTCTGATCAGATCAGGCCCCTTTTTGAGAAACTTGAGCAAGAATTAGATAAGGTCATGTCGCTGATAAGAAACTAAGTGCTTTATAAATCAGCGGAGTGCAAAGCTTGCTTTGCCTGTTTTAGATTCTCGCAAAGCAAGCTTTGCACTCCGCATTCGCTCCGACAGGCAATAACAGCAGATGATATAGATCGTTTTTTGTGCCCACTCGCTGAAACCTGCGGTACTGTAAGAGCGGAATCCTGCTGGTATTTCCGCACAGTTGGAAATTTTTCAGAAAGGAGAAAAATCTCCGGATATCATTCATACCGACGGAAATCATCTGTTATACCTGATCAATGATATCCTGGAACTGAGCAGAATCGAAGTCAGAAAAACGAAGATTTTTAAAATTCTCCACTTTGTATGCGAGCTAATACACCACTTTGTAAATATAAATAGGTGACCCGGAAGCTGACAGGCTGATTTTACATAACCGATCAAAGTCATAAGGGTCACGGACTTCCAAAGTGCTGTACTAATAATCTGATTTTGCTTGCACTCGAATCAGACAAGGGGCATGTCACTGAAAAAACCAAGAGAATCAGAGGGGTGCAAAGCTTGCTTTGCCTGTTCAGAATTCTCGCAAAGCAAGCTTTGCACTCCTTTTAAATCGTAACATTATGAAAATCAGTTCAGAAGAATGGAAAAATCTGATCACAGACAGCGCCAAAGTCTTTGATATCCGGATAGATCGGAAAGAAGCAGACCAGTTTGCCTGCCACGCCCTCGAACTTCTGAAATGGAACCGGAAGACAAATCTGACCGCTATCACGAATCCTTCGGAGATCGCAATCAAACACTTCCTGGATTCAATCGTGTCTGCACCCCTTATATCTCCCGGGTCATCCCTGCTCGACATCGGTTCCGGAGGCGGATTTCCGGGGATTCCGCTGAAAATACTGTGCCCCTCTTTGTCCGTAACGCTCATTGACGGGGTTCGGAAAAAGGTCAGTTTCCTGAATTATGTGATCAGAATGCTTAAAATCCGGGATATTGAAGCCAGACATATCCGAGCGGAGTTCCTTGCCGGAGAGCGGGGAACTGCCTTTGATGTGATTGTCTGCCGCGCGCTTACATCACTGGACAAATTTGTCCTTATGGCTCTGCCCCTGCTTGCAGAAGGCGGGATGATGATTGCTTTGAAGGGGAAGGTTTCTGAAAAAGAAACCGGGGCAGCATGTTCGCTTGCAAGCCTTTCCACGGAGGTGAAAACATATACCCTGCCTTATCTGGATGCGGAAAGGGCTATTGTCACTATGAAGTTGAATAAACATCCTGAATAAGCTGAAAAAGCTGTCAAAAAGCGGAATCAGGAGGCTTATCTCCCGAAGGGCTTATTTTCGCGGAGAGACTGCCATCAAAGACAGATCATCCGGAGCGTCAGCAGCTTGCGGGGCGGATTTATGTGACCGCCACTGATGCGCTGTGTGCCGTCATTCAGCCAAAGCAAAATAAAAAACCTGCTCCCCGGGTTCACACCGGGATCAAGGGCAAAGCGTATCCTTCCCATAAAGCCCCGGTATCCGATTTTTGTCCATTCAAGAAATTCTTCTTTTTTAATCGTGTTTGCCCTGTGTTCTTTCTTTCTTGAAAATGTCTGTTTGGAAAAAATCAGGATATATTCACTTAAATGTTGCCCGAAATTTTAATCCTAATCTGTAAAGCCTTGTCCGGCAGGCGTTTACCGATTCGCCATCTTATAAGAACCGATTTTAATTTGTTTTTATAACCATTCGGATCTGCTATTTTTTTTAACAATCTGATAACATTATAAATTTCTGAAAACCGCAGATTGCAGTATTTTCATATTTTCGGACAAGGAAACATCATATTTCAATATTTCTTCAGAATAAATATTAATATTTACAAAATG
>JAUCGG010000240.1 GCA_030378015.1 Desulfococcaceae bacterium HSG8 | reverse complement strand
ATAGGAAACAGGCTGTCAGCACCGGCACATCGGAAAATCGGTCAGCCGCCGAAAGGTTTGAATGCTGATGATGTCAGTATTATCAGTTCAGGTAAAAAACGCATCAGGGGATGGCTGATCCGGTCTTATCAGGAAAAAGGGGTAATAATCCTGATGCACGGAATAAGAGGTAACCGACGCGCCATGACCGAACGTGCAACCTTTTTACATGCAAACGGCTATTCGGTATTCCTGTTTGACTTTCAGGCACATGGTGAAAGTGACGGTGAGTATATCACTTTCGGATACTGCGAATCCGAAGATGCCCGCGCCGCTGTCAGCTTTGTGAAGAAAAAATATCCGTTTCAACCTGTTGCAATAATCGCTCAATCTTTGGGAGGCGCAGCATGTCTGATCGGAGACATCCCCATAAAAGCAGATGCTCTGATATTGGAATCCGTATATCCGACAATAGAAGAAGCCGTTGCCAACCGCCTGGAAATTTACTTGGGAAAAATCGGCAGATATCTCACACCGATCCTTACAATCCAGTTGCAATTACGCTTTGATATCAATCCTGCCAAACTCAGACCCGAATACGGAATAAAAAAAGTCCGCTGCCCTGTATTTGTTATCAGCGGAGGTGCAGATCGCCGCACAACATCGGCGGAAACAAAACGGCTTTATCATGCAGCCCCGGAACCAAAAGAACTATGGATAATAGAGAATGCAGGGCATAACGATTTGTATCGTTTTGCAAAAGCCAGATATGAAAGGCGCGTTCTTGAATTTCTTGAGGTGATGAGTGGAACGTAATTTACGATTTACGATTTCTGTCCGATTGCTTCTGAGGCAAAATTAAGGATGCCAACTATTTTAAATATTAATGATTACCGGGAATACTATGTAACAGGTTGCTGTTATTGGAAATATCTATAGTTGACTTTCCTGTGGGATTATGATATAAATTATCTATCCGTTTTTGTTTACGATAACCGGGTTGTCTTGAAAAAATTAAGGTGACTCGGTTTTTTTTGTGATACTCAGCAGATCGAAAAAATTCCCGGGGACGCGTCCCTTCTGCATTTCCACGCAAAGCGTGGGAACGAGCATTTCGCGTATCCTGCCCGGAACTTTTCGATCTGCTGATACCGACCATCGAATTCTGAAAAAGCAGGAGGTAGGAGGTAACAATTCTTTATGAGAAAAACTATAGTAGTATTGGCTGTTGCAATGATGATTTTTATGATGATAAGCACAGTTTATGCAGCAGATATGAACGAGGATTACAAAATTACGCTGGCAGATACGATTCTTGCCCTGCAGGTCTGCACCGGAGCAAAACCTGCGGGGCTTGTCAGTTCTGCCAGCATTAAAATCACTATCAGTATGGCAATTTATACTGAGCAGGTGATTTCCGGACTTAAAGACGAACCAGTGTGGAGAAAAATAAAGGAAGATCAGGACAGTGATAACGACGGAACCACAGACAGGACTGATACATGGACATATGATAAAATCGGAAGGGTAACGATGCATGAGGTTAATGCTTCCGAAAAACAATATGTGGAAAAATTCCTTTACGATGCAGGCGGAATGATTAAGATCGAAAAAGATGAAGATAAAGATAATGCAACAGATTATGTTGTTTATTTTACCAATGATACAGAAGGTAAAACAGTAAAAAAGGAGGTGGATAAGGACAACGACGGGAACATAGATACGGTTCAGACTTACGCGTACGATGATGACGGAAACATGACAGAAGATACATATGAAGGTGCCTACGGATTAGAACTGCGCGGCATCCGGATATACGATGCAAACGGCAAAGAGACGGAATATCAGACAGATGACGGAAATGATGGGACAATTGACAGCATTATATATCGTTATTATGATACGAACGGAAATCTGACAAAAGAAGAAGCAGATGACGACAATAACGGAACAACGGACAGCCTCATGGTTTGCACGTATGACGAAAACGGAAACAGGATCAGTACTGAAAGCGACTACGAGAATGACGGGACAACAGACACTGTCGTGACCCGAACCTATGAGGCGGATGGAAAAATAACGGAAGTCCGGACTGAGGATCTGAACCTTGGCATAAATATAACGCTTGAATATCATTATGACAGCCACGGGAATGTGATCGGAGAGGACACCACAACCCGTTCAGGAGACTGGGAAGATAAAAGTGTTTCATCTTCCGATTACGAATACGGGCGTATCTATGAACTGGGAGTCGTTGCCAGGGAATCTTTTCCCGGACTTCCGCATTATGAAAGCCCGGAGGATTGAATCTTAATCATAAGAAAAATTCCTTTTAAAAATATTCCATTTGTGATACTAACATGAGAATGTAGGGTGGTGGAGCGAAGCGTAACCCACCCTACGTTTCAGAAACGGTTCTTTAACCAAAACTTAAATTAAAAAACAGGAGTGAAATTCAATTGAAGTCCAAAACCTATAAGATAATTCTTCTTATCAGTTTCATCTTTTTTGCCTTTTGCAGTGCCTGCCCGGCAGACGAGCCGGTGAAAGTGCTTATTCTCCCATTTAATGTTCATTCTGAAAAGGACATGACTTTTCTGAAAAACGGTATAACGGACATGCTCTCCACGCGTCTTACCATTGAAGGAAAGGTTATGCCGCTGAACAGGGAAAAGACCCTGGAGGCACTGAAAAACATATCCGGACCTATCAGCGAGCGCACAGCCATTTCACTGGGACAGAAGTTCGATGCAGATTATGTGTTATACGGAAGCCTGACAGTTTTCGGTAACAGTGTGAGTACAGATGCCAGGTTTTTTGATCTTAATGAAAAGAAACCTCTTGTCACTTTTTATAACTCCGGGAAAGATAACAGCGATGTGATTTCCCATATCAATCTGTTTGCCGCCCAAGTCAATGAGAGGATATTCGGTACCGGCACAACCGCTGAATTGCCGCGGGAAACCCCTCATAAAAAGGAAACAGATGATGGCCGCAGACACCCTGAGGCAATATGGGCCGAGGCCAGCGGAGGAAAGTTTGATCCTTCTCCCAGGCCCAAAGATAAAGACGACGTAAATCAGGACAGAATATGGACAGGAACCGTAAAAAGGGAAAAAAAAGAACCCATCGCGGGATCAGGGGCTTTCTGGAAGAGCAAAAATTTCGATACACGGGTAAAAGGTGTGGTACTCGGAGATGCGGACGGTGACGGCAGAAATGAGACGATTTTTATCAGTGAAGATAACCTGTTCATATACCGACATGCAGAAGGACGATTTGTGAAATTATGGGAAATGGGAACCGGGGGATTTTACAATTTTATCAGCGTTGATGCAGCAGATATAAATGGTAACGGTACAGCGGAAATATTTATCACAAATACGAACAGTAACACCGGTATGCTTCAGTCTTTTGTGCTTGAATGGAACGGGACAAACTTCAGTAAAATCGCTGACAAAGAAGCATGGTACTATAAAATCATGAATATTGCAGGACAGGACACCCTGCTGGGACAAAGACCCAACCCTAGAAAAGTCTTTGCTTCAGGTGTATATGAACTGAAATGGAACGGCAGTGAGTATGTATCCGCGAAGCGTCATATCCTGCCCCAGAGAGTTGATATTTACGATTTTACATACGGAGATATCCTTAATGACGGACAGGAAGAGATAGTCATGTTTGCAAAAAATGATTATATCCGCATACTGGATCGGGACGGAACTGAAGAATGGGAAAGCAGTGAAGCCTTCGGAGGCAGCCTGACGTATATCGAATTTGTTGGCGATGCTTCCTCAAGGATCGGGGATGTAAAGGAAACAGAATATCTCTATCTGCCCCAGCGTTTATACGTCAGAGATATTGATCAGGACGGGACAAACGAACTCATTGTAGGACAGAACAGGGACAGGGCAAGCCGGATTTTTTCAAAATTCAGAATGTTTAAAAGCGGGCATATTGAGTGTCTTTCCTGGGATGATGCCGGGCTTTACCGAAAATGGAGAACCCGCGAAATTTCCGGGCACATAAGTGATTATACCATCGGGGATATAAATAATGACGGACAGGATGAACTGGTATTTTCAGTTGTCACAAAAGCCGGATCACTCTTTGGAAAGCCCCGGAGCTTTGTAGCGTCCCAAGACATGGGGCGTTAGTATCAGCAGTACGGCGCATTTAAATTTAAAGGAACTCCCAATAAATAATATACCCGGTTCGGGTAAACAGAGGCCATCCCCTGCTCGGATTGACAAATCCGAACCCCGCGGCGGCGGGATTTGTCAATCCCCCGCGAGCAGCAGGCGGGTATTTTATTTATCGGGAAATTCCTAAAAAAATGAAGGAAACCTCGCAGGTCTTCAGGCAAACAACAAATGACGAATAACAAATGGCGATGGAACGGCTGGGGCGATGAAGCCATCCGCATGGATCTGCCCCCGCAGGCAGGCAGGCTTCTGAAGGAACTGGTAGGAATAGGAAACCCCGCAGCGGATTATCCGCTCGAAAAGTTTCTCACGCGTGTTCCCGGGACCCGTATTCCCCGGCATCCGCTTATTACAACGGACCCCCGGGAACGGATTGACCATTCCCACGGCCAAAGCCTGCCGGACTGGGTAGGAATGCGCATGGGCGCGACAGGGGGATTTCCTGATGGCGTGGCCCGTCCTTCGGACATGGAAGCACTCCGCGATTTGCTGGCATTTGCTGCCGAGCATAAGATTATTGTGATTCCTTATGGCGGAGGAACAAGCGTTGTAGGACACCTCCGGATTCCGGAAGGTGACAGACCGGTACTCAGTCTCTCTTTAAGATGTCTGAACCGCCTGCTTGACCTTGATCCGAAAAGCCTGCTTGCCACATTCGAAGCCGGCGTTCTGGGCCCCGACCTTGAGGCCCAACTCAGGCCCAAAGGATTTACCCTGGGGCACTATCCCCAGTCCTTTGAATATGCTTCATTAGGCGGATGGGTAGTGACGCGCTCCAGCGGCCAGCAGTCTTCGCATTACGGGAGAATCGAGGATCTGTTTGCCGGCGGGGAAATCATCACCCCGAAAGGCAGCATGTACTTTCCTCCCTTTCCTGCATCTGCCGCGGGGCCTGATCTCCGCCATATCCTGATGGGATCAGAAGGAAGGATGGGGGTTCTGACCAAAGCGGTTATGAGAGTCTCCCCGCTGCCCCAAAAGGATGATGTTTACGGTGTTTTTTTTCCATCCTGGGAGGATGCTGCGGATGCGGTGCGGTCAATCGGGGGGAGTCACCTGCCTTTTTCCATGATCCGCTTGAGCAATCCCTTAGAAACCATGACCAATCTGGCACTGGCCGGACATGAGAAGCAAATCGCGCTGCTCAGACATTATCTGCGCCTGCGAAACATTCCGGATGAAGGCGCGTGCATGTGCCTGATCGGGTTCACAGGCCTGCGGAGACTTGTGAAAATATCCCGGGAAGAAACTTTTTCTGTTTTCCGCAAATACAAAGGAGTCTCTGTGGGAAAGATGATGGGGGAAGCCTGGAAGAAAAACCGTTTCCGCGCGCCTTATTTACGCAATACACTGTGGGATCAGGGGTATGCTGTGGATACCCTGGAGACAGCGGTAACATGGGATAAAGTAACATCAACCATGCAGTCTGTTGAGGATGCTATCAGGAAAGGTCTGGGCCCCTGGAATGAAAAAGTACATGTTTTTACGCATCTCTCCCACGTTTATTCTACAGGCTCAAGCCTTTACACCTCTTACGTGTTTCGACTGGCAGATACGGCAGAGGAAACCCTTGCCCGATGGAACGCGCTCAAAGACGCAGCGAGCAGCGCCATTGTCCGGGCAGGTGGAACAATCAGCCATCAGCACGGGGTGGGCACTGACCATGCGCCCTATCTGGCCGCTGAAAAAGGGGAGATGGGGACAGACGCGCTCAGACAGTTCTTCGCGCATTTTGATCCGGACGGACGCATGAACCCCGGGAAACTGATCAAAAACTGAAACTTGGCCAAAGTACAACTTTGGCACTCCTCAGGGGATAACATGAAGATTGAAGATTTACAGGAAAACTGGGACCTGATTATTATCGGGGGCGGCGTAACCGGTGCCGGGATTCTACGGGAAGCTGTCCGCATGAACCTGGATGTGCTTCTCCTGGAACAGAAAGATTTTGCCTGGGGCACGTCCAGCCGCTCCTCAAAACTGGTGCATGGGGGTCTGCGATATCTGAAGCAGGGAAAATTCTGGCTGACCCGTGATGCTGTTACAGAGCGGGAGCGGCTGCTCAGGGAAGCTCCGGGGCTGGTTGAACCACTGGATTTCCTGATCCCCATATACAGCGATCACGGCCCGGGAAAATGGTTAGTCAAAGCAGGGCTTTCTCTATATGATATCATAGCGATGAACTGGCGGCACGAGTTTTACAGTGCAGAGAAGTTCTCATCGCTTTTGCCGAACGTCAGGAAAGAAAAGCTCATCGGCGGATTCCGTTTTGCAGATGCCTGTGTGGATGATGCCCGCCTTGTACTTCGCCTGATCAGCGAAGCACTTGCCGCAGGCGGATATGCGGTGAATTACGTGACCGTAAATGAAATCATACGGGATATCAGGGGAAATGTCGTGGGTCTGGCAGCAGAGGACACCGAGACCGGCGCGGGCAGAACCTTTTCAACCCGTGCCGTGATCAATGCAACCGGTGCATGGGCTGAGAAACTGCACCCTTCTCCGAAACCGGGGCTTCATCTGCGGCCCCTGCGGGGAAGCCATCTCATCTTTCCTTCTCATATCATTCCGATTGATCAGGCAGTCAGCCTTGCTCATCCCGAGGATAACCGGCCGGTTTTTGCCATACCCTGGGAAGGCGCGATAATCTTCGGTACAACCGATTATGATCATAATGAGGATCTCTCCGCGGAACCTGTTATTACAGAAGAAGAGATTTCATACCTTATGGAAGCGTTGCGCGTGTTCTTCCCATCATCGGATATCTCCCTGGAAGACTGCATTTCTACGATTGCGGGAGTCAGGCCGGTGCTGAGTAAAGGCAAGTCGGAACCTTCAAAAGAATCCCGGGAGCATGTTGTCTGGACTGATAAGGGGCTTGTGACAATAACCGGCGGAAAGCTTACGACATTCCGCAAACTGGCCTGGGATACCCTGAAAGCAGCCGAGTCTTTTCTGCCGTTGTCGAAGGTGCGGGATAAGGGGGAGCCGGTTTTTTCTTTTCCGAACACAGATCTCAGGGAAGATAATGACTTATCCCCGGATCAACGGAGATATCTTTGCGGCAGATATGGCAGATATGCCAATGATATTGTTGAGAAGGCTGCTCCTGAAGATCTGACACCCGTCCCTGGTACGCGTACGATCTGGGCAGAATTACCTTTTGCAGCCAGATATGAACAGGTGAGACATCTCACTGATCTGCTCCTGAGACGGGTACGGATCGGACTTCTGACCCCCGGGGGAGGAGAGAAGCATCTCGGACGCATTCGGAGGTTGTGCGAACCTGTATTATCGTGGGATGAGAATCAATGGGAAGAGGAGATCGGAATGTATCTTGATCACTGGGAAAAAATAAATTCCAAATTACAATATCCAAATATCTGAATTTTGATCATTGTGATTTGTGATTTATTTGTCATATCATATGGAAAGCTTTCTGTCGGACGGTGGATTCCGGGTTAAAATCGGATATTCATCTTCCGATTTTCCCCGGAATCCACTGTTTGCAGAAGTTTTCGATCTACTGAATATCACTCGTGAGTCGTAAGTTCTCATAAATAGCTGAAATGACTCACCGGGAAACTCCCCCTTTTTTTAAAGGGGGGGGAATTTCCCCCTGAATCCCCCTTTAAAAAAGGGGGACTCAGAACAGCGGCTTCAGAGAACTTATGACTGTCGAGAATATCAATAGATGGAAAATACTCCCGAAAAGCTCGCTTGGGATTGACAAATCCCAAGCATTTCAAGCGTATTTATCAATCCGCCCGGAGCGGGTCGGGTATTTTATTTCTTGGAACGGCCATGATCTGCGCTCACAAAGAAGCATGAAAGTCTCAAAAGGTTTGTATGCGCAAGCTTCGCTACGCCCGCTTGCGGAAATGCCAAACTATAAGTTTGGCACTCCGTTGCTTCGAACTTTCATATAAAATCACGCCAATGTGCAACTTTTTTTAACCGGAAGATAACACAGACAGATAATGCCACAAAGACACGAAGAAACACAAAGAACCTTCGTGAGACTTCGCGCCTTTGTGCCTTCGTGGCATTATAAGTTGCACATAGCGTAAAATCCCTAAAAGGTGGGTTCCGCTTCGCTCCACCCACCCTACAAAATTGTAATTTCGGAATCTTTACGGAGGATGA
>JAUCGG010000239.1 GCA_030378015.1 Desulfococcaceae bacterium HSG8 | reverse complement strand
AGATTTCAAGAAAAAGAAAAGAAATTTCAATATAGCCAAGAATTATTTAAAATGAACATAAGAGCTTACTTAAAACAAGACAGCTAACGAAGCGTTTCACCGGACTCGCAAAAGCTCGCAGGTGAACTTCATGTTCCGGATAATAAAAAGCCCGGCTTTTCAGAATGTCAGTAGATCGAAAACTTTCGCAAACAGTGGATTCCGGGGAACCCCTATGACCTGACGGTCACAGCGAATCCGCCGCGACTCCCCCTTTTTTTAAAGGGGGCCGGGGATTTTTCCCGCGGACTTTCATATAAAAATTAAAAAACGGATGTTTTTTACCTGATCTTAAATTTCGGTAACCCGGAACCCACTGTTCACAAAGATTTATCGGAAAGTTTTCCCCCGCTCTGCTCACGCCGAAGTCCGAGCCGAGCAGCGTGGCCCGAACGAAGATCATAGCCTCACAAAGCAAGACTTCGGCGTGAGCTCAGTCGAACGCTTTGAACTCCGCAGGGCAGGAAATTGCGAACTATTTGATTGTCCAGGGGGATCCGCAGATTTTGTATCAGAAAACTGATCTAATTTAACAGGACATAAAGATATCACTATGGCAGATAATGAAACATTTTTACAGGATACCAAAGAAGCACTGACCCAGATACTGCGACCCTATCAGCAGGATCTGAACAAAAAGCAGCGTATGGCTGATTTTTTAAAACAATGCGTCCGATGCACGGAGCGGAATGATTTTCTTCAACTGGATGAAATGCTTAAAACCAAAATGGCTCAGAATATTGAGCAGGATGAAGAGCTCGGAACATGCGAAGATTCATTTTCGCTTTTAAGAGAATATGCTGATGAACAGGTGGAACGTTATCGTATTGAGTTCATTGAAGACCTTACCAAGCTCGCTGAGGAAGCAGACCTGCCGATGGATTTGGACGACTTTCCCCGTTTCACTGTTCTCAAAGGGATTGAAGGGAGTGTTGATTTCGGCAAACGCTGCACCGTTATCAACAAGAAAATATTAAAATCCGTTGATCCCCGCCGAATTGTCGCGGCAGTTGGCAAGGTCAAACGCCAGCTTTATGAACGGTCTTATGATCCCCAGGCATTTATTGACAGCCTTTATCAGATTTATGACAAAATTATCCAACAGGAAAAATGGTCCCTCGGGGATTCTGTTCCCATCCAGCGGTTTTATTTTGATTATGTCATATCTCTTCAGAGCAAACCGTTTTTTCAAAACATGGAAAAGATGAAATTCCGGGGCTATAGCATGGAGGAGTTTGCAGTGGATCTCTGGAAATATTTCGAATCCGATATTGAGAGTACGTCAGACGGTTATGTGCTGCAACTCAGACCGGGGCGTAATCATTCTCTCTGGCTCATAGACGATAACGGAGAAAAACGTCAGATCACAGGAATATCTTTTCAGGAGGATTAGAAAATGATAATGGAACAACTGGATCAACTGAAACCGTTTCAGGCCCGATCCGTCATCGAGGAACTTCGCAAAGGAAGTGTGCCCGTTGATTATGTCCCCTTTTTTACCGTGGGGCGTGAACACTGGCTTAAATTCATTGATGACGATCTGGATAACTATATTGCCGAAGGGGGCGCGAAGGTTCGCTTCATCAGCGGGGATTACGGGGACGGCAAAACCCATTTCATGTCCGTGATTTCCAACCTGGCCCTGGAAAAAGGATTTGCCGTATCCTTTGTGGTGCTGACCCGCGAGGTTCCTATCCACAAGTTTGAGGCGGTCTGCCAGTCTGTTGCAAGGCAGTTGCGCGGGGCTTTTGACGGAAACGGAATCCGGGGGCTGCTGGATCACTGGACAGGCGGACTGAAGGAAATCGGAGATATTCCGGACCAGCTTCGCAGCCTCCCTGGCATGAATATCAATTTTGCCAACGCGCTCATCGCACTGTTAAACAACCGTCTGACACCTTTGGCAGAAGGGGAGGACGAAGAGGAGCGGGTGACACAAAGAGAAATCCTGTTCCACTGGTTCGAAGGCGGCAAAGTCACAAAAAGAGAATTGAAGCCATTCGGAATATTCGAGGTGCTCAACAAGTCCAACAGCAAACATCTCCTCAATTCCATGATTGCGTTCCTGCGTTACCTGGGATATAAAGGGCTTATCCTCCTGATGGATGAGTTGGAGACTGTTATTGCTCATTCCACCTCGATTCGTAACTCAGCTTATGAAAATGTGCGGTTGCTCATTGATAATACCGAACACGCGAAACATCTCCACATTTTTTTCTCAATCATACCGGATGTGCTGCTTTCGGAAAAAGGCTTCAAATCTTATGATGCCCTCTGGAGCCGCGTTCGCTCCATCGGTGAGGGCAAGCGTCTCAACTATCGCTGCGTGCTGATTGACCTTCACCGGACACCCCTGAAAACAAAAGAACTGGTTGCTCTCGGCGGTTACCTGCGTCGGATTCATGAAATTTCCTACCGATGGCAGGGAGAAGAAATGGTGAATGACAAGCTGATTGAAGATATCTGTCGGAACCAGAAACGTATGGGCATGCTGAGTGAGGTGCGTCTTTTTGTCAAACAGGTGATCCGAATCCTGGACATGGCTGAACAGGGCGTCAATCCCGAAGAACTGGATATGGCAGAACAGATCGTTGCCAGCCAGCAGGAAATGGAACAGGAAAAGGTGGAACAGCTTCAGCCGAAATGGGATTCCTAAGTGGTCCGTGGTCAGTTGCAACGAACAATGCAACGGGCAACTGACCACTGACAACGGACTACTACATTAACTTGTAAGTTCCTCCCCCCTTTTTTAAAGGGGGGCCGGGGGGGGATTTCTCCCGCAACCCCCTTTTTTGTAACATAAAATCCCCCCGGCCCCCTTTAAAAAAGGGGGGGACGAACTTAAAAAGTGATGTACTACTGACAAAACACGATTCCCGCATACCCCACAAAACTGTCCCCGGGATTTTTGTCATAACTGGTAGCATAGGCTACGGATTCAGCATGTTGTGCGCCTATATGTTTTGCCGTTGCAATCGCGGCAGCGGCAGCACCGGCGCAGCAGGCATTATGATTTGCAATGGCTTCGCTGATAACCTTCTGGGGATCCATCGCCATCATGGCTTCGATAATCCTGCGGTCGTTTTCATTACGCATCCACTCAATCGCTTCACTGCCCGTGCCTTTGGGTGTAAAGCCGTAGTTCATACCATAGTGAGTGAGGTCTGTGGAGCCGATGACTTTTATCCGAAGGCCTGAACGGGCTGAAATTTCAGCAACTGCCTTTGCTATTTCAAGCGATATTCCCGCGGGCGGGACTCCCATGGGAACCAGCTTGGCATCCTTAAAAAAATATTTTATAAACGGCAGTTGAAGCTCTATTGTGTTATCCTTGGTGAACCTGCCTGCCGTTTCAATCGTAAATGGAAATTTCCGGGTAAGTTCTTCGGCAATGGTTTCCTCAATCTGGATTTCACCGAACGGGGTCTCCCATGCCCCTTCCTTCATAATATAACAGGGAGAACCGGGATGAAGGTGCATTCCGAATATGACAATGACATCCGGCGGGGTTTCATCGCAAAGACGATGAATTACGTTGCAGGCAATACTGCCTGAAAAATACCATCCGGCATGAGGGACAATCCCCCCGGTCGGTGTCCTGTCTGAAACGGGTTTGCCCTTATCTTCTTTAAGAAAATTCTGAATCTCTTTTTCACATTCCGCGGCACTCGCAGGATACCAGCTTCCTGCAAATACTGATCTTCTTGCGTCCATTTATGACCTCCTTGTTTTCATGAAAATTCTACAAATATGCCGCTCCTACGGAGCTGAAACAGAGGTACCGGCCTTTCAAAAAGTTTTTAATGCTGAGTCCCCCTGAATCATAAACATCTTATAACTGTTTTACATTTTTTTCAATAAAAAATTCGAGTTAGCCTTGACAGCCTGGTTCGGTTTATGATAAATCTTGTATGAATTGTTATAGTATATTATTTATTAAATAAAAAGAAATAGATGAAAAAATCAGCTTATGAAACGTGAAACGTGAAACGTGAAACGTGAAACGTGAAACGTGAAACGTGAAACGTGAAACGTGAAACGTGAAACGTGAAACGTGAAACGTGAAACGTGAAACGTGAAACGTGAAACGTGAAACATGAAACATGAAACATGAAACATGAAACATGAGGTCAGCGAAGCGCCACCCTGGGTCAGAAAACAAAAAAATGACTTACCCTGAAGGGGTTACATAATAAAACAGGGAAATTATCTGTCCCTTTCAGGGAATATCCCGTTTTGAATCTCTTACCCAGGGCTAGATTATGTAACCCTTCGGGGTATTAATGCCCTGAAAGGGCTAAATAATCCAGAGTAGCGCCAAAAGACAGACAAACAGTTTACCCCGAAGGGGTTAGATAATCTAGCCCAGGGTCAGCGAAGCGCCACCCTGGGTCAGAAAACAAAAAAAATGACTTACCCTGAAGGGGTTACATAATAAAACAGGGAAATTATCTGTCCCTTTCAGGGGATATCCCGTTTTGAATCTCTTACCCAGGGCTAGATTATGTAACCCTTCGGGGTGTTAATACCCTGAAAGGGCTAAATAATCCAGCGTAGCACCAAAAGACAGACAGAACAGTTTACCCCGAAGGGGTTAGATAATCTAGCCCAGCGAAGCGCCACCCTGGGTCAGAAAACAAAAAAATGACTTACCCTGAAGGGGTTACATAATAAAACAGGGAAATTATCTGTCCCCTTTCAGGGGATATCCCGTTTTGAATCTCTTATCCAGGGCTAGATTATGTAAGCCTTCGGGGTATTAATGCCCTGAAAGGGCTAAATAATCCAGCGTAGCGCTAAAAGACAGACAAAACAGTTTACCCCGAAGGGTTAGATAATCTAGCCCAGGGTCAGCGAAGCGCCACCCTGGGTCAGAAAACAAAAAAATGACTTACCCTGAATCTCTTACCCCAGGTGGCGCTTTGCTTACCCAGGGCTAGATTATGTAACCCTTCGGGGTGTTAATACCCTGAAAGGGCTGAATAATCTATCCCAAGGTCAGCGAAGCGCCACCCTTGGGAAAGAAAAAAACAGATTTACCCCTGAAAGGGTTCTTTGTGTTTCTTTGTGTCTCCGTGTCTTTGTGGCAACTTATAATGCCGCGAAGGCACAAAGGCGCGAAGTCTCACGGAGGTGTCTTCGTATCTTTGTGCCAACTTATAATTATAATTCTACCTCCCGGAAAGGAGTATCCATGAAATTCCCTTACGGAATAAGCGATTTCAGAAAAATCATGTCACAGGGCTGTTTTTACTGTGACCGCACAGACAGTATCCCCTTGCTTGAACAGGGGGAATACCTGCTTTTCCTGCGCCCCCGCAGATTCGGCAAAACCCTCCTCCTCTCCATGCTGGCCAATTATTACGATACGGCCCGGGAAGACGAGTTCCGGGAGCTTTTCGGAGATCTGAAGATAGGTGAAAATCCCACATCCCTGCACAATCAGTATCTCATCCTGAAATGGGATTTCTCCTGCATTGATCCCTTCGGAACGGCCAGGGATATCAGGCAGGCCCTTCATGACCATATCAACAGCCGGATCAGGAGATTCACGGCATATTACAAAGACCGGCTGAATATGGAAACAGACATTGATCCTTATAATGCCCTGAATTCCATAGAATCCATGGTAACGGCCGCACGTATGTCTTCCTACCCGGTTTATCTTTTCATAGATGAGTATGACAACTTTGCTAACGAAGTGATGATGGGTGCGCGGCGGGAAAAAAAGAAGCTTTACGAAGCCCTGGTTTATGAGGAAGGCCCCCTGAAGACCGTATTCAAAGCTGTAAAATCATCCACAAGCGAATCTCTTTTCGACCGCATTTTCATTACCGGGGTTTCCCCCGTAGTGATGAGCGACATCACCAGCGGATACAATATTGCCGAAAATATATACACGGATGCGGAATTCAATGATCTGTGCGGTCTGCATGAAGCGGAAATCGAAGCTGCCTTAAAGAAGATAACGGGGGAATGCGGCCTGGATGATCAGGATGCTGACAGCGCTGCAAGCATGATGCGCACTTATTACAACGGTTACCGTTTTTCGCCGGATGCGGAAACACTTGTTTACAATCCCTCCCTGGCCATCTACTTTATGAAAGCATTTCAGAAAACCTGCAAATATCCCAGGAAAATGCTTGACGCCAACCTTGCGGCAGACGAAGCAAAACTCAGATATGTATCAAAGATACCCCGCGGGAGCCAGATGCTCATGGATATGATGAAAGAAGATCATCAGGTGGTCATCTCCGAACTGGCAGACCGTTTCGGGATTCAGGAAATGCTTAAGGATCAGAGCAAGGACAATATCTTTATGGCCTCTTTTTTGTATTATTTCGGCGTACTGACAACGGAGGGAGAAACATCCCGTGGCAATATGAAGCTGAAAGTACCGAATCTGGTTATGCGGGGTCTGTATGTCGGGCGCATCCTGCGTATGCTTCTGCCGAAACCGGCTGAAAGGGATGACGGAGTCCTTGCTGCCAAACAGCTTTACGCGGAAGGAAAAATAGAACCGCTCTGCGAATTTATCGAGCAGAAATATTTCCAGGTGTTTCGGAACCGTGATTACAGATGGGCAAACGAACTGACCGTCAAGACCGCTTTTCTGACCCTGTTGTACAATGATATCCTCTACATCATGGATTCGGAGAAGGAAGTCCGCCGGGGAGACACAGACCTGACCATGATCGTCCGCCCCGACATGCGGCGGTTCGATATATTCGATGTGCTTATTGAGTTCAGATATGTGAGCCTGAAGAAAGCCGGCATGACCGGGGAAAAAGCCAGGGGCCTCAGCAGGAAAGAACTTGGGAAAATTCCGGATGTGAGCGCGGAAATGAACAGTGCGGAGGAACAGGTGAGGAAATACGGAGACGCACTGAAGCAGAAATATGACAAAATACGCCTGAGACAATATGCGGTCGTTTCGCTCGGATTTGAGCGGTTATGGTGGAAGGAGATCGGAGAAATCTGAGAACCAGGCGGCCCCGGCTGCTCGCGGGGGATTGGCAAATCCCCCGCATCTTGCCTGTAGCGTAATCTTTCAGATTGCGCCGGGTCATTTCCTTTCAGCGCAATCTGAAAGATTACGCTACCTTCACCCGTTTGTCCGAACTAGGATAGCCAGGATTAAGAGATTTACAGGATAATATATTGCTCATCCTTTAATCCTGACTATCCGAGTTCAGACAATCCCATGGTGACGCTGCGCTTACCAGGTCAGCGAAGCGCCACCCTGGGACACAAGACAAACAAAAAAGATTTATCCTGAAGGGGTTACATAACAAAATTGAGGAATTATGTACCCCTTTCGGAATCGCTCACAGCGCCGTCAGCGGTAACACCGCTGTCTGTCCGTGCAACCATGACGAATCCTTTCCGATCACGATGTGTCGTCATACGCCTCCCTGCCTGTGAGATGCCGCGGCAGAAGATGCATCCGGCTGATTCTGTAATACGGATGAACAATGAGGACACAGATCATTCTCCCGCTGCCGCAGACGGGGCAGACTTTCGTGAGTTCCTCTTCCGGTTCTCCCGGCTCCGGCTCCGGTGCGGGTGTCCCGTCCCCGTTTTCTTCTGTTTTCAGCAGTTCCCGGATTTTCTCCGCATTCTTTCCGGCTGTGCCGTTCGCGAGGATTCCGTAATGCCGGATACGGTGAAATCCGGACGGCAGCACATAAAGGAGAAACCGCCGGATGAATTCGTCCGCGGTCAGGGTCATCTCTTTCCTGCATCCCCCGTCTTTGTAATCTTTGTAAGAAAACGTGATCTGTCTGTTTTCAGCCGATATGATGCGGTGATTGCTTATAGCGATGCGGTGCGTGTAACGGCCTATGTATCTTACGACTTCCTCCGGGCCGGCGCAAAAGGATGGATGGAGCTATAGCGACCGGAACCCTTTTGCGTCCGAGTTCCGGGTAGATGCGCCTGTTACCAGGCGCACCCCCACAGATCCGGACGTGAAGATTTCCCTCATCCGGTTCCTCGGTTCCGAAAGTTTTCACCCTCTCGGAAATCAGGCACGACCCCGTCTGACGCATAACTTTGCTACCCGTGCAGACTGATCAGATGTTATGGACGATACGTGGCTTCGGAAGCGGAAAAGTCTCTCTCCTAAGTTGAGCGATTTTTTTATCAATAGAAATATTTTTATAAAACAATTAGAATTATACGCAAAATACTTTAAAAAATGTTGTCATATTTCCTAATTTTATCAGATGATTATAACTTCAATGCGTTTCTCATTCACGAAATAAAAGTATTCATCAACTCACTGATTTTGCTG
>JAUCGG010000041.1 GCA_030378015.1 Desulfococcaceae bacterium HSG8 | reverse complement strand
GGTTCAATGACTTCAGTGTATGTAACACCGATTGCGAAAATATTGGGGATCAGATTTGTCAACGGGATGATCAGAAATGCACCCGCAAAATTAATACCATTTAGTAACTACTGGATTCGATCAAAGCTCACTTTCCCATATTCAGATATAATTCTTGCTAATTCTTATGCAGGCCTTAAATCTTACAAAGCCAAATCAAAAAAATCTGTCTGCATATATAACGGTTTTGATTTTTCCAGGTTAAAAAATCTTACAGATAAAGAAACACTGAAGAAAAAAAACGCTATAGAAACCGACAATATTGTCGGAATGATAGGAAGATTTTCCGAATCAAAAGATTATGAAACATTTATATCAGCCGCGAATATGGTATTACAGAAAAGAAAAGATGTCACCTTTTTAGCAATCGGCGAGGGTGTAAATTGTAAAAAATGTAAGAAACTGGCAGATACCCGATTCCGAGACAAAATAAAATTCCTTGATAAACAAAATGATGTGGAGTCAATTATAAATTTGTTTGATATCGGTGTCCTTGCTACTTATACGGAGGGCATATCAAATGCTGTCATGGAATACATGGCATTGGGGAAACCTGTTGTGGCTACCAGATGCGGCGGCATAATGGAACTGGTTTCAGAATTTAAAACCGGTTTATTAGTACAAACAGGTGATGTGATAAATATGAGTAAAAGAATTTTGTATTTGTTAGAAAATAAAGAACTGGCAGTTAACATGGGCGATGCTGGAAAGGAAAGGATTTATAATGTTTTCAGCTTAGAAAGGATGACAAATTCATATATTGATTTATACTCAGATTTATTAAATTAAATTAACAGAGAATATTTTCCAGGAAGACTATAAAATGAGATATTTAATGCTTGATCATGTTGTTTTGATAGGAATGAATTATCAACCGTTACGTTCCACAGGTGATAAAAATTTTTGGGTAGAACTTATCCCTTTTCTTGCAAAAAATCTCAAAAGGGTCACCGTTATCTCCATACGAAAGCATCATAAATCTTCAGAGGATTTAACTGTTAACGGAGCTCGTTTAATTATAAAATATATACCACCAAAATTTTTAGAAACTCCGGATGCAACTTATGAAAAAGAGAAATTTTTTTGGAAAAAGAGCGCATTTCCAAGAAAGATGGGAGTTATAGAGAAATTATTAAATGCAAGAAAGTTGTTACAGGAATTAAATCGCATCTACAACGAATATCCATATCAGCATTTACATTTGATGGATAATATGGGGTTGGCAAATCGTATGATAGCTGAAAAAAATCCGACCACTCTTTCTGTTTCTGCGATGTCTTATCATGGGAAAAGAAACAATTTTATATATGAAAAATTCCTTACGGTTAGCTATCGCCATCATAATATTTCAGTTGTCCCATACAGCAAAGCATATCAAACAAGATTGCTTAAACTTGGTATCAGTAACAAGAATATCAGACATATTCCATGGGGAATTAAATGTAATACATGTGACAGCAGAGAAACACAGAAAACAGATATCGGAATATCTAATGATAAACCGCTGATTCTATGGACAGGTTATATACAGCAAATCCAGCGAAACGATTTTCTTTTTGCTGCTCATACATCTATAAATGCCTTAAAACAGGGGCTTAACGCGAACTTTTATTTTGCATTCAAACCCGAGTGTTTTGAAAACGGATTTGAGAATTATCATAGGCCGGAAGAAGGAATATTTGTAAAACCTACTGATGCATCTGGATTTGAAATCCTGAAAAAATCTTGCGATATAATGTTTTCCCCTGTAGTCAATTCGAATGTGATCCTTGCCCCTCCTCTTACGTGGTTGGAAATGTTGAACAACGGAGTACCGATTGTCACTACTGATGTTCCCGGGGCATCAGAGGCAGTGATTAATGGTGAAACAGGAATCATTGTAAATTCTGAAAAGGAATTGATTAAAAAACTTTTTTTCATAGTTGAGAACTATCAGGAAATGAAAAAGAATTGCAAAGATATTGCCAAACTCAGATACAATATTGATGTTATTGCCGAAAACTATTTAAATTTATGGAATGATCTCGTTTTAAGAAGAGGATCATCCCATAAATGATGAAATAAAAGCATCTGGTACAGCAACTTGTAAATTTGTCCACCCTTTCTTATAAATCTGAGGTATATCGGGATTCCGATTCTACATGTTGTATTATCAGTAAGTTGCAAGCCATATTTCAGACAGATTCAATGCAAGCTACTTATAATACTGAATTTAATGGTATCTGTAAATGTAAATGCCGTTAAATCAGATTGTTAAATACTGACCGGGAGCAGCCAGGACATCATTCTGAAAACCTGCGACGCTCGGAGGATATTCTCCGATTTACTACTCTGTATCCGGTAGTAAATGATAATATATTATTGTAATGCAAGCTTATTTTTACATAGCAGGTGGTTATGATAAGTAATATGTGAGTAATCCGGACTTTGCCGACGAAAAAGCCTGAAGGATGTCGCAGGATTTCTGTCCGGCGTCTCATCAGTCATAACTATCTGTAAAAATAATAAATATCAATATAGTATTTAAAATTAATAACTTGCATTAAAAATGTCCGAAATATGGTCTGTAACATACTGATAATAAAACATGTAGAATTATAAAGCCGATATACTATAGTAAATTTAGAATAAATAACAGGAGGAGAGTTGAAAAAACGGTCATGGCCAAAGTGGTGGGATTGGGAACTTGAATTTACCCCTCATTTGTATAAAAGAATGGATGATCGTAATTTTAATGAACTAGATATTAGGACAATGCTTGAACACGCACATTCGTTTCGCGCAGATATTATAGAAGGGCGATGGATTATAGAAACAAGACATAGAAAAAAATCTTGGGAAGTTATTGTGGAACCTGAAACGGGTTGTGAGTTGCTTATTGTTATAACCGCTTATCCAGTTTGGAGTATTTAAGATGAAAGAACCATATTTAGAAGTAACATTCCGGCATGGTTTGCCTATTGCTGCGTATCTTTATTTTAACAGGAAACCTGGAGATAAAAGTTATCGCACATCGAAGGCCGAGCCTGGAATGTTAATTGATTATGAACAAAATGGAAGAGCCATTGGCATTGAGATTACAGCACCAACCAGGGTAACAGTTTCCGATTTAAATCGTATTTTATTGGAAATAGGAGCATCTACAATTACAGGAGACGACTTAGCGCCCTTGAAAGCCGCTTAATTATGTTGAACGGGTTGAAAGTCCGTGAAATCCGATATTGTTGCCCGGCGGGTGATCGCTCTGGCACCTCCTTGCAGAGCCTCATATCAGCAAAGGAGATACTTATGGATAATGTTCTTTTGGAAAAAGCACTTGAGATGCCGGCTAATGAAAGGGTCGTATTTGCCGAGCTGATTCTTGCAAGCATTGATTACGAAGAGGAAGAAATACGCCAGTCATGGATTGCGGAAGTCTGCAATCGCATGAAAACGGTAAACGAAGGGAAATCGGAATTATTGGATTTCGAAAGATTATACAATGAAGATTAATATTCATATTCATGGGCAGTCAAGGAATTCGAGGAAGCAATCGGATGGTATTAACTTCAATCAGAAGGGCTCGGAAGGCGGTTTAAATAATCGGTAACAGACCAGCTTAAAAAGATCAGGAAAAATCCGGACTGGTTTCTGAAGGAAGCCGACAATATTTACAAGGCATACGTTCCGAAATTTTCATATAAAATTCTCTTCACCTCGGATAAAAACAGAATCATTGTCTGGGCAATAGCTCGTATCTCTCCTCCGATGAGAGGAAGCCGCAAGGCGGCGTACCGAAGGGATTCGGGTAAATGGGAACAAGAAATGGCTTCCCTTCATACCGGAACTTATGCTTCCGGCGGGTATGCTATGAGAAATTCCGAGTAGCGGAAAAATATTTCGGGTTCCAGAATTACGGACATAACAAAAAGGAAAGGCTTAAAATATGCTGACAGTAAATGTTCCGGAAAAACTTACCGGCAGAATAAACGAATTTGCAAAGCTGGTCTGCCAGACACCGGAAGAATATGTAATCGAACTTATAGAAGAACGTATAGAACACGACAGCGCTTACAATGAAACCGCTTATCTTGCAAAATCGGAAACTAACAGGAAACGTCTTGACAGGGCTGTCAGAGATATCAGAGCGGGAAAATACGAACCTCACGGACTGATAAATGAAAACGATTAACTGGCATGTCCGGCATGGGATGATTATGTTTACTGGCAGGCCAATGAGAAGCGTGTTGTAAAGCGTATAAATGCGCTGATAAGAGATATCCTGCGAAATCCCTTTGACGGAATCAGCAAGCCCGAACCGCTGAAATTCGGTTGGAGCGGATTCTGGAGCCGACGAATAAATGACGAACACCGGCTTGTTTATACAATGAAAAACGAAGAACTGATCATAGCACAATGCCGGTATCACTATGATAAATGAAAACGGAAAACGTCAGGCGTTGCGGATCGGGTCTAAGCCTCGTCAAATTTGAGAATCTACTACAAATATATCGCTCCTAACAGAGCTTTTAACAAAATTAAAAGTTCGTAGTACCGCCTTTAGGCGGGCTTTTTCATGCTGTGCATGAAAGCCGCCTAAAGGCGGTACTACAAACTTTTAATTTAAGGAAACAAAATGGAAGATAAAGATCGTCGTATTCTGACCGTGACCTGTTTCGGTCATTTTATGAGTCATTTCAACATGCTGGTATTCCCGGCAGTATTGCTTCCCCTGTCCGGGCGCCTGAATATGGAAATGGCAGATGTGCTGGGAATCTCCTTCTGGATGTACCTGCTGTTCGGACTTACTGCCCTCCCCTGGGGGCTGGCCGCGGACCGATGGGGTGCTCCGCCGCTGTTACTGATTTTTTTTATAGGAGCCGGCCTGAGCGGTCTGACTGCGGCGTTCTGCATTGATTCGCCCGTGTGGCTCGCGGTATCTCTTGCATCAATCGGGCTTTTTTCAGGAATCTATCATCCAGCAGGACTGGGCTGGATTTCAAAAGAAATCCGGCGGGTCAGCCTGGGCATGGCTTATAACGGAATGTTCGGAAACCTGGGGCTTGCTATGGCTCCCCTTTTGGCCGGATTGGTCAACTGGGTATGGGGCCCCCGGGCTGTTTACTTGTTCCTGGGCGGATTAAATCTTGTCGGCGTAGCTCTGATGATTTTTTCTCCGAAATCCGAGGCAGGACAGTCAGTAAAGACCGGCGCAGGCGATGAAGGCGCTTCCCTTCGCTCATTCCTTATATTACTGCTATGCATGATGCTGGGCGGCATTGCCTACAGGGGGGCGACAGTCATCCTGCCTGCATATTTTGAGCTGAAGAACCAAGGGATATTCCAGTGGATTTCATCTCTGACAGGAGGAAATTTTTCTCAGAATGTTGTTGCCACCTCTGCCACCGCGTTTATCTACCTGGTGGGAATGGTCGGTCAATATACCGGCGGACGGACAGCAGAGCGCTTTGAACTCAGGCGTTCCTATCTTGTATTCCACTGCATAACAATCCCCGCTGCATTTTTAATGTCCATGACAACTGACCTGCCGCTGGTGGGACTGGGAATGATTTATTTTTTCTTCCTGCTGGGAATGCAGCCCATTGAAAACACTCTGGTCGCCAAATTTGCGCCGAAAAAATTCCACAGTTCAGCTTACGGAACCAAATTCATACTGACCTTCGGTGTCGGGTCCCTGGCAGTAAAAATGATGGAAGTCATTCAAACGAATTTCGGAATCGAAGCCGCGTTCCCCGCACTTGCCCTGGTCTCTCTTGCGCTGGTTGGGGGGATTGTGGTGTTGATACGTGATGCGTGAAACGTGATGCGTGAAACGTGATGCGTGAAACGTGAAACGTGAAACGTGAAACGTGAAACGTGGTGCGTGAAACGTGGTGCGTGAAACGTGAAACTCAGTAGTAGTGCAAATATTGGGGCATAAACATCACGAATCACGCACCACGAATCACGCATCACGCATCACGCATTACAAATAGCGCATTACAAATCACCATGTTTCTTTTTAAAAAAATCATCTCACTCTTTATATATCCCATGCCCCTGTGCTTCGGGATTTCTTTCGCTGGCTTGTATCTTCTGTGGTTCACGAAAAAGCAGCGGCTTGGAAAAATTCTCATTTCAACCGGGATATGCGCTCTTTTTCTGATGAGTTCCGGCCCTGTGTCGTATTTTATTCTCAGACCCCTTGAAAAGAAATGTCCTCCCTGCCGTGTGGAAAGTTCCGTAAAATTCATCGTTGTTCTCGGGGGCGGGCATGTTTTTAATCCCAAGCTCCCGGTAAGCAGCCAACTGAATCCCTACTCCCTGGCTCGTTTATTGGAGGGCATACGCTTGCATCGTAAAAATCCGCAGACCCGTCTGATAGTTACAGGCAGGGGATGCTCGGTGCTGATGGCTGATGTTGCAAGGTCTGTGGGTGTAAAAAATATAATTATTGATTCCGGCTCCAAGGATACAAAAGACGAGGCGAAAAACGTAAAGCGGATCGTCCGCGACGCCCCCTTTGTCCTGATCACTTCAGCCGCGCATATGCCCAGGGCAGTGGCTTTATTCAGAAAACAGGGGATGAATCCCTGCCCCTATCCCTCGGGACATTTAATCAGGGGAGACCAATGGCTGGGGGCGGATCTGCTTTATCCGAATTCTGACGCGCTGTATAAAACGGAAAGAGCAATACATGAATACCTGGGGCTGATCTGGGCAAAACTGAGAGAACAGATATAGGCAGCTTTCGATAAAGTCAGTAGATCGAAAAGTTTCCGGTAAACCGTTGCAGGCAGTGGATTCCGGGTTACCAATTTAAGATCAGGTAAAAAACATCCGTTTTTTAATTTTCCCCGGAATGACATCTTAATATACTGTCATTCCGGGGAAAATCGGAAAACGGATGTTTTCCGATTTTAACCCGGAATCCACTGTTTGCAGAAGTTTTCGATCTACTGAAAGTCTTGCTTTGCCCCGGTCTGTTTTCATCCGGGATAAGGAAAGGAGGTTCGGGATGTAAATTTTAATGATAAACGGCAATGAGTTTCGTTCGGGCCGCGGCTCGGATTGACACGAGCTATGTAACTGCCCAAAAAGCTAAGACAGATCGTCAATCCGGAGAGAGCAGGGCGGGCTGACTTGATAAACAAAAAAACTGTGAAAGGAGCAGCACAATGAAAAAGTTTTATCGGCTGACTGCCTGTTGCCTGGCAGCGGTTCTGTGCCTGATACCCGCTGCCTGGGGGTCAGACATACATAAACAGGGAATAGTTTTCGGCATTCCTCCCTGGGGAGATCCTCATGAACTTCAAAGCATGTATGATCTTCTCATGAAGGATCTCAGCCAGACTCTCGGCATGGAATGCAGGGTTCGGATTACCAAGGATTATAAAGAACTGAGCGAGAGAATTCTGAAGAAAACGGTTGATGTCGGTTTTTTTACTCCTGCCGCCTATGTACAGGCAAAAGAAAATATCCAGGGACTGAAATATCTGGTTACCATACAGACAAAAACCGAGTCCGGGCCATTGCGTGATCACTACAGCGGAGTCATCATAGTTTCTAAATCTTCGTCTTTTAATTCACTTGAGGATCTGAAAGGCAAGCGTTTCGCGTTCACTGATTTCCGTTCTGCTTCCGGGTATCTTTACCCGCGTGCCCTGCTGGAGAAAAACGGGATAAACCCGGATACTTTTTTTTCCGATGTATATATGCTGAAAAAGCATCCAAAGGTTTTAAAGGCCCTGGAACTGGGTAAAATTGACGCGGGAGCCACTTATAAGGATACAGCAAAATGGGGCCATATGTTTAGGATTGTCAAAGAAACAGCCCCGATCCCTTACGATGCCTTTGCAGCAGCCCCGCACATGTCTGAAGATAATTGTAACGCGATACAGTCCCAGCTATTACAGTTGAAAGCGGATTGCCCTTTCTTTCTGAAAGCAAAAGAAACCGGCGCAAATTATGCCGGATTCATTCGCCGCAGCGACGCCTTTTATGACGTAGTAAGAGAAGCTTACCTGACCGAGAAAAAGAAGTGATCCTGAGCAGACAGGGACTGAGACAACAGACCTGCGAGGACTTCGGCGAGCTCGGTCGAGTCGTTTTCAAAACCTCGCAGGTCTTTGAATACAGCGGAAAACTTTTGTACAGAGATATGGCTGAGAAAAAATAATGAAACTGTTAAATCAGATACTCTTACTGGTATTTTTCCCCCTTGTGATTTCCGTGGGGATTTCGATCTTTCAGATTGAAAGCCTGCTTGAACGCCTTGATCAGACAATCCAGGAGCGTCTCCGGGATACCTCGGAACAGGTAAAGAACGATATTGATGTGTTCCTGAAGGAAACAAGGCAGTTTGCCACCCTGCTGGCAAAGACTGAAGAAATCGTCACGGGGATTGAAATCAGCGATGCCGATATCCTGTTCCAGCGCGGGCAGTTGTTTTCGGATATAGGCATTGATTACATTGCCTTTGCCGACAGCCAGGGGAAAGTGGTTGCACGCGGGCACGATGAGTTTGCCTTTGGTGACAGCCTTGGAGATGATCCGTATTTCCGAAAGGCTCTTGACTGGAAAACACTTTCGCTCATCACCCCCTTTGACAAGGGTGTCTTTCTCATATCTCTCGTCCCCGCGGTACTACACGAGGAAAGAATCGTAGGTGTGGTTATTACGGGGATTGCACTTGACAGACAGTTTCTCGGCAATATCGGCAAGCGGCATAATGTGGATATCTCGGTCCGCATTGGCGGGAAACAGGTTGCCGGATCATTTGAAGGAGATCCCCTCCCGGAATGGGATACCGCTGATTTCGATTACTGGTCTTATGAATCGGTGATCCCGGGAAATGAGGCGTCATGCACGGTCAGCATTTTTGAGGACAACAAAGCCAGACGTTCTTCCCTGGTCAGACTGCGCCAGAATATCCTGTTTTTTACATACGCCCTGAGCTTCGTGATTATGGGAGTGGTCATCCTGCTGGTCATGAGGATGGTAGCACCTGTTAAAATTCTCGTCAGCGCAATGTATGAGTATTCCCAAGGGAATCGCACCCTGACCGAACTTCCTGTCCCTAAAAACGAGATCGGGGAAATCAGCATGGCTTTTTCTGATCTGAGGAGCGAAAATGTCAGTTTGCTCAACAGCCTGGAAGAAAAGGTTGTGCAGCTTCGGGAAGCCCGTGATGCCCTGTGGGGTGAGATGGAACTGGCCAGGAAGATACAGACCTGTCTGCTACCGACATCAGTGGAAGAGATCCACCCGGATTTCGAAATCTCGGCAGTCATGCTGACCGCGGATGAGGTGGGCGGTGATTTTTATGAAATCACCCCGGACAGATCCGGCAATCTCTGGATTGCCATCGGCGACGTTTCGGGTCACGGCGTCACCCCCGGCCTCATCATGATGATGGCCCAGACAGTTCACGCAACCGTTACAACCAATCTTGAGTGCGAGGCGAGGAATGTTGTTGTAAAGATCAATGAAATACTCTATAAAAATGTCCATGAACGGCTGAAAGAAACCCATTTTATGACATTCAACGCCCTGAAATATATGGGCAGGGGAAAATTCGAACACGCCGGCGCGCATCTGAGAATCATTGTCTGGCGACGGGAATCCCGGCAGTGTGAACTGATCAGGACAAAAGGCGTCTATCTGAACTTTATAAGCGACATTTCCAAACCCACAAAAAATTCATATTTCGAACTGGGAGAAGGGGATATCATGGTTCTTTACACCGACGGTCTGACCGAGGCGGAAAACCCGGAAGGCGAAATGCTGGACATCGATGGTTTTATAAACATCGTGGAAAAACATTCTCACCAGGAACCCGAAGCCATGAAGGAAAACATCATTGCTGATGTTCTCAGATGGTGCGATGATAAGAGAGATGATGATATGACTTTGGTGATCGTGAAAAGAAAAGGATAAACCGGCTATGAAGTAAGGTGATTTCCGAAAAAGAACATCTCACTACGGGATTTTCGCCCCCGTTGTAGGGTGGGTGGAGCGCAGCGTAACCCACCACAACCCGCACATGGTGGTGGGTTACGCTGCGCTCCACCCACCCTACAACATCGGACTCCCTCATGCAGCAAAGAAAGTAAAGAGAGGAAGAAAATGATAACAAATGCGAGAATAAAGAATTACAAATCCATCCTCGACGCCTCGGTTTCCCTGCGTCCTTTCACGCTTCTCATCGGAGCGAACGGAACCGGAAAATCGAATTTCCTTCAGTTGCTGAAGAAAGCCTCGGATGACCCTTATTCCCAGTTTCCAAGACATGTGAATCATCCTTCCTCAGATCAGTTTTTCAAATTTCAAAACCATGAGGGAGAAATATTTTTGATAGAAAATTATTATTCAGCCGGATCTGAAACAATACCCGAACTGCAAAATGTCTCCGTCTTTTCCCTCGACCCGGCCAAAGCCGGGGGGAAGGAACCTCTGGTGGAATCCCCGGTCGTTCATGAGGACGGGTCAGGCGTGGTTCAGGTGCTTGATTCACTGAAAACAGGTGACAGGGAGGATCTGTTTGACACCATCGAAGCAACGCTGAGAGAATACATACCTGAAATAAAAAAACTGAGCTTCGTTCCCGGTCAGACATTCAAACAGTTGCAGGTCAGGGAAAAGTATCTTACAAAGCCGATTCCGGTCAGCCACCTTTCCGAAGGAACCTGTCTGGCGCTGATTATGCTGACTATCATGTTCCAGGAAAATCCCCCGTCCCTGATCTGCATCGAAGAAATTGATCGAAGTCTTCATCCCCGCTTGTTCGGGCAAATCGTCCGTCTCTGCTTTGACATGGCAAACAGAGAAAACATGCCTCAGATCATTGCGACAACCCATAACCCTTATCTGGTTGACCAGTTCAGAGATAATGAGGATGCAGTGATCATTGTGGAAAAAGAAAAAGGAGAGACAACATTTACCACCCTGGAAGAAAGACTCATGCATATTGACCCGGACGAGGAGCCTCTGGGTGCATTGTGGTATTCAGGATTTTTTGGCGGAGTTCCCGGGAAAGGAGCATAGGCGGATATGGAAATGAATTTCATATACATACTCTCCGAAGATGACAATGACGATGCATTTTATAAAGGATGCATAGAAAAGATGACCGGGAAATCTTACGACCTGATATCCAGACGGCTCCGAAGGGGCGGGGGAGTCTCTCAAGTCAGGAAATACATGCCCATACTTCTCAGGGATATCCGATATACCGGTCATGTTGACAACACATTCTTTGTCATCGCATTGGACAACGACAGAAGTCCGGCTCATCCGAATCATGAAAAGCCGCCCCGATTCCTAAAGCTTCCCAAAAAAGAACAGGGAAAGACCTGTCGTTTCTGTGAGATCGAACGTATCGCTGTGAATATCCTCGATATAAGAGAAAACTGGCCCATCAGAGGTGCAATAGCTGTTCCCGTCCAAATGATGGAAAGCTGGCTCCTGCTGATTTGTGACGGTGTGCAATATCAGAACGAAGCAAAACTGCCGATATTCGCAAAGAAAAGGAGTTCGTCAGCCCAACTTTATTACGGACCGCGAAAACCGGGAGATCAGTTGAAAGATCTGTGTAAAATTAAGAAAAAACAATTGAATATAAAATCAGACAGGGACTTTTGTGCTTACTGCGCTGAAAATCTGATTCCGAAAGATTTGCAGAAGATATCTGACAGTTTCGCCCTGTTTAAAGAGCAGGTTGATGAGTGGGAGCCTATGAAATCAGCAGACCTGAAACTTTCAGATCTACTGACTTTCAGTGCCCTGTGACGAAAAGTTGTAGGGTGGGTGGAGCGTAACCCACCACCATGTGCGGGTTGTGGTGGGTTACGCTGCGCTCCACCCACCCTACTAACATCGGACTCCCTCATTCCCACGCAAAGCGTGGGAACGAGCGGCTTTCGGTGACTTTTCGATCTACTGATTATGGGATATAAAATTAACAAAAGACTGTCTGTTTTTATTAACCGGATGCTAATTATATGGGACATATTGTTGTCAGGAATCTGCGAAAAGAATATATAGATCGCCGGAGGCGGAAACGCGGTTCGAAAAAGCCTGATGAATGCATAGGAAATTGTGTCCTCGTACTTGACGATATCAGCCTCGAATTCCAGAACGGAGAGATGATTTGTATTCTCGGCCCCTCCGGATGCGGCAAATCTACCATGCTTCGTATTCTCGCGGGTTTTGACAGCGCTAGTTCCGGAACTGTCCTGATTAACGGCAAGCCCGTGAACGGCCCGAGCTCGGATAATATTTTTGTATTTCAGCACAGTTCGCTTTTTCCCTGGATGACGGTGCGCCAGAATGTCGAACTGGGTTTGCGCCATATGGAAGACAAAGCAGATATGAACGAACAGATACAAGAATACATTGAAATGGTTGAACTGGATGGGTTTGAGAATCGTTACCCCTATCAGCTTTCCGGGGGAATGCAGCGGCGGGCCGAACTGGCAAGAGCCTTGGCAGTAAACCCGGATATCCTTTTTATGGATGAACCTTTTTCAGGTCTGGATTTTCTGACCCATCTGAAGATGCGGGAGGAGGTAGTCAATATGCATCAGTTTATCGGCAAAACCGTTGTGCTTGTCACCCATGATGTTGACGATGCCCTCCTGATGGGAGACCGGATTGTAGTACTCAGCGAAAGACCGGCCCATCTAAAACTGGCGCGTGAACTTGACTTTCCCCGCCCCCGGAACTATGAAAAAATGCCGGAACTGAATGGGCTTCGGAACGAACTTTTCTTTATCCTGGGTGTGAATTATGCGATTTAAGAACCTGCCTTTGCCCTGGCGCATTTTCACTTGGACTGTGGGATGGCTCATCTTCATATCCGCGCTTCACTTCTATCTTAATCTTGAGAGCGGAAAGCGGCGGGTAATCATAATGGGTTATATGCCTGTTATTACAAATCTTGCAGCACCGCTTCTTGATTATGCAACCCGTGAGGGTGACGGTATCCGTTTTGACGCGCTGAAGTTTTCCTCTTTTGCCGAAATGGGTGAGGCCCTTCGCAACGGTGACATTCACGCGGCTTTTATGATCGCACCCTTATCCGTCGTGCTCAGGCAGCAGGGAGAAGATGTGAAAATCGTTTATATCGGCAATCGTCATGAGAGTACCCTGGCTGTGCGAAAAAACCTGAATGTAAAAAAACTGAGTGATCTGGCAGGGAAAACCATTGCCGTGCCCATGCGCTACTCAGGACATCACCTCAGCATTCTTCAACTGATGGAGAAAAACGCGCTCGCGGATCAGATTCGCATTGTGGAGATGAATCCTCCGGATATGGCTTCCGCGATGACGACGGGTTCGCTTGATGCCTATTATGTGGGTGAGCCTTTTGCGGCACAGACCATAATGAGCGGAGATGCGTCTGTATTCTTTTATGTGGAAGACGTGTGGGAGCACTTTATCTGCAACCTTCTGATTGTAAAACAGTCGTTGATTGAAAATGATCCTGAAATCGTCGGAATGCTGGTTCAGAGTGCGGCGCGCTCCGGTCTATGGGCAGCAGAAAATACAAAATCTGCGGCTCATATCGCATCCCGATACTGGAATCAGCCGCCTGAACTGATTGCTTATGCCCTTGCGACACCCGAAAACCGCATCGTATATGACCGATTTGTCCCTGATAATGAAGAGATGCAGCAGATGGCGGATCTCATGCTTCATTTTAACCTGATCAAAGATAATGATATCGCCGGATTGGTCGAGGATAGGTTTGCGAAGGAAGCGATTTTGGAGGGGATCAGCGATTTTGAAAGTATTCTTAGAGGATTATAGTACTGGTACAGCAACTTATAAATTCGTCCCCTTTTGTTCAACTCGGATTGGCAAATCCGAGCCGCTGAAAGCTGGTATTAATCGCCAATCCGACGGGAGTAGAAAACGGGACGAATTTTCGAGTGATCAATCGCCTGACTCAAAGCGAAGCTCACTATCGCGATAGCTGATTCCGGGTAGCAATTTCACCTTCAGATGAATGAAAATAACACCCGCCGGTAAAAAAAATCGCCTGAATGGAGAATATTTCTACCAACGAATACTCCCTCCACCCCATTGACTTACGCCCCTGTTTTATGAAAAAAGTAGCTAAATATGTCTGTTGAAAGTATTACTTGTCAGTTGACTAACATTTATATTTTCAACCGCACACGTTATTTTATATATGCTGCTTAATCAATTGCAAAATATACTCAGACAACAATGGCAGACAACAGACACACCCGAATATCCGATACAATACTATTGATAACTTCAGTGAACAATTTGAAATTTCAGAAAATCGCAGGGCGGGTAAAGCACGACAAAATCTATCGGTATGCTGATGTCGGACGAATAAAGCGTAAGACTGTTGCTTTACCCGCTCTGTAGTTTATTCTGCTTTCAGTCTTTTCTGACCGGTTTTATCAACGGTTTCAGATTTCAAGATATTACGGAGGCGTTTCTATGAGCTTTTATGCAAATCTGGTTATTCTGGGCTTGACAGGCACGGGGCTTTCAGCATACCTTTTTTTTCGGGTGCCTGATCCGAATATATCATTTATGTCATCAACTCTTTCTTATATTCTTTCCTTGCTGATTACATTTATCCTGACGAAAAAGGATGTCGAAAGAGAGTACGAAGATGTGATAGATTGTCTGAAAAAAGAATATAAAACAAAAATACACAGGTTGAAGAGAGAACATGATACCACCACTCTTGAGAAGACTATTCGTGACGGAACTCAGACGCTTATCAAAAATGCTCTGGATTATTTTAAAATTGAGAATATAAAAAATGAAGTACCGGCCTCGGCTGCCATACAAAACCTGCAATTAGACAAATACGGACAAATTATAGAACTGCTGGCCGACTTTTCTCTGATCCTCCCGGACTATAAAGAGAACCAGGAAATTGTCCAACACGAAATTGTTCATCAGATTGAGATTTATCGGGTTGACGAAAAGGACTTTGCACATTTTCTGGAACGCATAATGAAGAAATACCTCATCACGGTAAATAAGAAAATACGGGAAAAGACGGATCTGCATATGGCCAGACGCATGAAAAGATGTCCGAAATGTGCGGAAAAAATTCTGCCGGAAGCCAAAATATGCAAGCACTGCGGACATGTGCTTAAAGCAGATTCACCAAACAGTACCGTCATTCCCGGAACAACGGAAGTGGATTGGCTAAGAAAAGGGCAGGCGTTATACCGTTCCGGGAACCTCAATGAGGCGTTAAGTATGCTGACCAATGCCATTGACTTGAATCCGAAGTTCAGTCTGGCATATTACCATCGCGGGATAGTGAATAAAAAGATGGGGAATAAAAAACGGGCGATGGATGATTTGAAAATCGCCGCGCAACTGGGGCATCGTAAAGCCCAGGAGACACTGAAATCAACAATGATGATCATAAAAAATGATAGTTAGTTCGTAGTCCCGCCTTTAGGCGGTACCATGCCGCCTAAAGGGTGCAATTAAAAGTGTTAGGTTGAGCCAGGTGAGCCATCCTCGTTCCCAAACTCCGTTTGGGAACGCAATTGCATGCAAAACTCCGTTTTGCATGGCAAACAGAGTTTACCGGGCAGGTGTGTTCCCAAACGGAGTTTGGGAACAAGGGGACACATACTGAACCTGACACTTTTAATTACACCCCCGCCTAAAGGCGGGACTATAGCTTTTAAGAAAAACATTGTCAGGGAAAAGGAGTGCGAAAGATAAGCGGTCTTTCGCATCTGCGATATGCGAAAGACCTCCAAAAGTTATTCCGATTTCAGTAAATTTAACAGCTTATTTCGTCAGCCGACGAGTTCAATTTCTAAAAGAATCTGAAGTATCCGGTTATACTTTCTATGAGATTCCTTATAACTTTTAAGGATGCTGTATTTTTTCTTCCCACGGTTTTTTTTCTCCGACAGCCGCATACCAGTCACACCTGAATCATCCCTTGGTTCCCCGCTCTCAAACGGGAGCATTTCCAAAAAGTTAGGTATAAGTCTTCAATACCTGCTGATTCACTGCCGTTACCATCCTGATTTACGACCGGACATAAATCGTAAATCGTAAATCGTAAATCATAAATCGTAAATCGTAAATCGTAAATCGTAAATCGTAAATCATAAATCATAAATCATAAATCATAAATCATAAATCGTAAATCATAAATCATAAATCATAAATCGTAAATCATACTTGACATCCGGACATTTCTATTCTATATAAATATTCTATTATTTATTGGGGAAGTTTTTGATTTCATTACACAGAAAGGAGTCATTTATGAGGGAAAAACGCGTGAAAACGCAAGGGGCACTGTATGTTTTTGCAGTGCTGTGCATTGCAATGCTGCTTGTGCCTGCTGGCGCAGCAGCATCTGACTGGTGGGATGTGACACCGGAGGAAGAAATTCCGGCAGAACTTTATGATTCTGTCCTCTATTCGGAAATCCCGTCCATTCTGCATGAAGCTGAAACCAACAGTGACCGGGTGAAGGTCGAGGTGATCGGCCAGTCTGCCGGGGGACGGAATCTGTTCCTGGCAACAATCGCATCCGGGGGAGCCCGGGATCGTCTGAAGTATTTCAGATTTTACAGAATGATGAGCAGGGACCCTGAAAAAGCATTTCAGATGCTTGACAATTCTGAAGACATCAAAGTACCTGTGTTTATCAACGGGAGCATCCACGGGAATGAATACCCGGGAACCGATGCATGTATCCGGCTGATTAACACGCTGGCATACGAGGACAACGAAGAGATTCGTTCGATCCTGGACAACATGATTGTGCTGATCAATGTGTGTCAGAACCCTGACGGACGTGTGCTCGGCACTCGCCAAAACGCTAACCGGATTGATCTGAACCGTGATTTTATCACCCAGTCCCAGCCTGAAACCCGGATCACGGCCAGCCTTGTTGCAAAATGGAATCCGCTGATTTTCCTGGATTTGCATGATGATATTGAACCCATGCTCATCGAACCTTGTTCACCGCCGCACAACCAGAATTATGAATATGACCTTTATATCAAATGGGCCTTTTACCAGGCTGAAGCAATGGAAGCCGAACTGATGGCTCAGACCGGTTTGGAAGCCCAGATCCCTTACAGGGATTGGGAGATTGGCTGGGATGACTGGCCTCCGATCTACGGAGCAATGTATCCCATGTATCACGGAGCTTATGGTCATACCTTGGAAACCCCGTATGAAGATGAAATCGGGGTGGATGCCCACTATGCGGCTGTATGGGGCGCACTGAAATTTGTTGCTGAAAACAAAAGAGTCATGCTTGAGGACCAGCTTTCGATTTTCTGGCGGGGCATTTACGAACAGCCCCAGCAGCAAATCAGCGAGGAAATGCTGGCCGAGTCTGAATATGACCAGTTTAATGAATTCACAACAAAAGAATTTCCTGCTGCATTTGTTATCCCTGCTGACGGAGCAACGCAGCTGAGTTCCCATCAGCCCGCTAAACTTGTTGACTTTATGATCTTTAACGGGATTGAGGTGGAAACGGCAACCCAGCCCTTTACCCTTGACGGGGTCGAATACCCGGAAGGAACCTATGTTGTATGGACGGATCAGCCCAAGCGAGGGCTTGCCACTACTATCCTGGAGTCGGGAGCGGACGTATCTGACCTTCAGGAAGGAATGGAATTCTATTCCCCGCCCACAGCATGGAGCCATCCGCTCCTGTGGGGCGTTCACCGGGTTGTCATGGAAGAAAAAGCTGATATTCAGACAGCAGCCATCAAAAAAGCAGCCCCTCCGGAGGGTTCCTTGGAAGCCGGGGAAGCAGGCGCGTATGCATATGAGCCGATCAACCTGCAAGCGATCAAAGTGACAAACATGTTGCTGGACAGGGGTGTCAGCCTGTATCGTTCAGAAGCACCTTTTACGGATTCGGAGCGTGAATTCGGAGCCGGGATATTTATGATTCCCGGGGACAGCGCGCTTGCAGATGAACTGGCAAATGAATACGCCCTGGATGTTCTTGTCCTCAGCAGTATCCCGGAGCAGGCAGTCCCGATGAAAAAGCAGCGGATTGCTGTAGATGTTTACGGACCTAACGGTCTCCCGTTCGTCCTGACGGATCTCGGATTCGACGCGGATATTGTTTCGGAAGAAGATCTGAACTCAGGTGTTCTTTCAGAATATGATGTGTTTATAAGTGACGGCGGCTGGCCTTTCCTGATGCTGGCCGAGAATTCTTTGGAAGACCTGAAAGAAGCAGGTCTTCCCGAAGATATCGTCACCGCACTGGAAGCAGTGGCGAATCAGAATTATAAAGCCGAAGGCGAGTTTACGGATGCTTTGAAAGAGACAATAGGGGAAGAAAACACTGAAACCTATAAATCTCTGATTTTGGAGTACACCGCTAATGGCAATGATGAAAATCTGAGGGGTTATATAGCTGCATTCTTTCAGAACGGCGGGGACTATATCGGAATGGGAGACGGTGTGAGCCTGGCCCAGGATGCCGGATTTGCAGATTTCAGCTATGATGCTGTTGATGCGGATGCTATTGCACACATAGATTACGTTTCCACAGACCCTGTGGCCGCCGGATTCAGTGATGACGGCTACGCTCTTGTCATTGAGCCCGTTTATTTTACGAATGTTCCGGAAGATTTTAAAGTAGCTGCCTCTATTGACAACGGCGATTTCCTGGTTGCCGGCTACTGGTCCGGATGGCAGGAAAGCGAAGCAAAGGGAATGCCTGTCATCATTCATAAGACAGAGGGAACACAGGATGTAACCCTGATAGGAATACAACCCACCTTCAGGGCCCATCCGAGAAACACGTTCAGAATCATGGCGAACGCCATTTATAACGCCTTGGATTAAAATGTGGGGTGGGGCTTGCCCCGATGTTTATTGATATTCGTATCGGATATAACCGAAATGGCGAAATAGCAAATAATGGCGGGGCAAGCCTCTTGGATTAAAATGTAGGGTGGGGCTTGCCCCACCGATAATGTTTATTGATATTCGTATCGGATATAACCGAAATGACGAATAGCAGATAATGGTGGGGCAAGCCCCACCCTACAATCCGTGTATAAACTGCAAACTTAACCAAAACATACGGAGGAGGAAAAAATATGTCCGTAAAATTCGGGAAATTTTTTACCATCATACTGGTATCCGGTCTGATGTGCTTTCTCGTGACTGCATGTAAAAGTGACAGCGACACTGAGCTGGCAGATCTGGAAGATACACTCATGATTGAAGACCTCATGGGACATCTTCAAAGCTTTTCGGATATTGCCGATACGAATTCCGGCAATCGTGCCGCGGGAACAGCCGGCTATGATGCATCCGCAGAATACCTGAAAACAGTGATGAGCGATACGAACCTCGTCATCAGCGAACAGGAAGTCTCATTCCGGCTTTTTGAAGAACTCAGTGACCCGGTACTGGAAACTTATGCGGCGGGTGAGGATTTTATTACAATGACCTATTCAGGAACCGGGGATGTGACTGCCGAGATCATGTTTGTCAACCCGCAGTTCCCTCCCGGGCCTGATCCCAATTCATCCGAAGATGGCTGCGACGCCGCAGATTTTGAAGGCATTGATGCCACAGGTAAAATCGTGGTACTTCAGCGCGGTTCCTGTGATTTCCAGACAAAAGCTCGGAATGCCCAGGACAGCGGTGCGGCAGCGGTGATTATCTTCAACGAAGGACAGGTAGGACGCACGGATTACGCGGGGGGAAGTCTCGGGGATGATTCTGACGTGACCATCCCGGTTGTCGGACTGAGCTACGCGGCTGCCGAAGCCCTTTACAACCAGAACCAGGAAGGGACAATAGCCCTTAATCTGGCTGTCAGTGCAAATGATGCCCAGGCATCTGCAAAAAATCTGATTGCGGAAACACCGGGCGGTAACGGAGATCAGGTGATCATGCTGGGCGCGCATCTGGATTCAGCGGCCGGCAGTCCGGGGATTAACAATAACGGAACCGGGGCCGCGGCACTGGCTGAACTCGCGTATCAGATCAGCATGCAGGATTACGATTTTGCAAACAAGGTGCGTTTCGCATGGTGGGCCGGCGGTGAGGCAGGGATGTCAGGCTCACTTGCTTACACGGAAAACCTGGGCCAGGAGGACGCTGCAAAAATAGCAATGTACCTGAATGCTGATACCCTGGGATCAAAGGACGGGGTTTCGGGCGTCGGGGACGGCGATCTTTCTGACACAGCCGATGATCTGGACAGCATTGCTTATGATCCTGATGAGATGCCCGCAGGTTCCGGGGAAATCGAAGCAGCTTTTGCAAGCTATTTTGAATCAGAGGGGCAGGCTGCGGTTCCCGATGTTCTGGATGGGGAAACAGATTACTATCCCTTCATTCTGATCGGGGTTCCTTTTGGCAGCCTGTCCGCGGGGCCTGACAATTGTGACAGCAGCGCGTGTGATAATGTTGAAAACATTGATCAGGAGGCTTTCCTGATGAATGTTCAGGCTTTCGCTCATGTAACCGAAGCATTTGCAGGCAGCGAAACTTTGTTTGCAGGCGCTGGAAAACGGTCAGCGGGAAAAGCTCTGTCCGGTCGGACAGTTTCCCACGACAAATCTCATAAAAATCGTCACCTGCGTCCTGTAAGGTAACAAACCGGATTTGAATAAAAGGGCGGGGCTGCAAGTCCCGCCCGACATGCCAGCGATAATTTCAGTAGGGTGGGGCTTGCCCCACCAATTTCAATAATTTCAAACAATTAATAATAATCAGAATCGGTGGGGCAAGCCCCACCCTACGATGATTCAAATGATCATCTCATGCCCGGCGATAATTTCAGTAGGGTGGGGCTTGCCCCACCAATTTCAATAATTTCAAACAATTAATAATAATCAGAATCGGTGGGGCAAGCCCCACCCTACGATGATTAATGCCAATCAATCCTTACTAAATGCAATCTGTGTAGTTTCATCCTGTACATCCTTTAATCCTGGCTATCCGAGTTCTGACACTGCCTGGCATGAGAACTACACAGATTGCATTTAATAAGGATTGATTTTTATTAAATAAAAATTGATTTCCGTTCAGCCAAATACCAATTATCCTTACTAAATGCAATCTGTGTAGTTGTTGTAGGGTGGGGCTTGCCCCACCAATTTCAATAATTTCAAATAATTAATAATAATAAGAATCGGTGGGGCAAGCCCCACCCTACGATGATTAATGCCAATCAATCCTTACTAAATGCAATCTGTGTAGTTCCCGACCCCTGGCACTCATCCTGTCCATCCTTTAATCCTGGCTATCCGAGTTCTGACACAGGCGACGCCCTCCGTGCGGCTGATCCGTCCCGATGGGGTGCGAATTCCTCCTGCCTGCCTGTACCTGTTAGCTGACCTGCTGACCTGGGGAGAAAGCCAGCCGGAACCCGTAGCGGCCGGAACGGGCACCAGGCGAGCTCCCGTACCGGCGCGCCGACCGGCAGTCCCTGGCGAAGCGGTTCCAGCCGCCGCCCCGTAAGACACGGGACGAGACTTGATCAGGACCCTCAGTATCTTTCACGGCATCCGGGAGATAATCCCCGTGCCAATCCTCACACCACTCCCACACATTCCCATGCATGTCATACAAGCCGAAAGCATTGGGTTCTTTTTTGCCCACAGGATGATGCTGACCACCCGAATTCTCCCTGTACCATCCTGCCCTGCCAAGATCATCCTCGGAATCCCCGGTATAATACCTGGTTTGCGTGCCGGCCCGGCATGCATATTCCCACTGTGCCTCGGAAGGCAGTTGCAGACCTGCCCATTCCGCGTACTGCTTTGCATCATGCCAGCTTACTCCGACCACGGGCTGCCGGGACTGATTATACTGCCTGTCACTCCAGTATTCCGGCTCCTCCGCATCCGGGTTCGCTTCCAGGAACCGCCCGTATTCCTCATTCGTCACCGGGTACCGGCCCATGTAAAAATCAGATACAGATACCTTATGCAAGGGGCCTTCGTTTTTATAACGCCCTCCCTCGGTATCCGGAGAACCCATCATAAATGACCCGCCCGGTATTCTCACCAGTTCGTAACCGCCCGGTTCTGCCCGGATGACATCCTGCCCTGCCTGCCGGCCCTGTTCCCCGAACCACTGCCGGATATCCTTGTATGGATGATCTTTCATAAGCGGCTCCAGGCTCCCGATCACCGAAGGATCAAGCCGCTCCGCGATCCGGAGGGCCATGAGTTGCCGCTTCCACAGTTCACGGTCATCCCCCGGGTCTTTTTCCAGCAGTTCCGTAAACGGCTCCGTCGAGGTCTCAGCCGCGTCATCCAGGCACATCTCAACCAGATCGGGATGCTCCGTAAAACCGGGCAGTTTAACAATCTCTCTCATGTACGGCACAAAAAGCGAAGGGTCTTCCAAAGCAAGCAGGATCAGCCCGACCTCCTGCCACCAGCTTTCACCGAACCGCCGGGCAAGCTCCCGGAGTACAGACGGATCAGTGAAAGCCTTCCGCCGTATCTCCCGTGCTGCCAGGTACTCTTGGAATCCCAGGTGCATAAACCCGTAATTTTCCTGATCCCATCCCGTAAGCAGGCCGCTCTCATTCCTCACGACCTCCAGGAAATCACGGGCAGTTCCGTGGGGCCAGCTCACTGCCTTCAGGGCAGGCTCAATCACGGGGCCAAGCTCATCTGCCCGTGCCCTCGTCCTTCCTTCCTCCTGGTGGAGCCAGAGCGCGGCCGGCTGGAGTATCCTACTGCCGGTCTGTGCATTGATCTTTGACTCATACCCGATGGCATCCCGCCAAAGCTCGAGGAGGACATCCGTACACTCTTCATACAGCCTTGCTCGGCTTCTCGGGAGATTCCCCCGGTCGCGATGCACCAGGCAGAGATTTGTCAGCAGCAGGGGATTCCGTGTAAGCTCGAACACCCTGCGTGCCCGGAATTCGGGCCTGCGAAGCCGCCGGATAAGCTTTTCCGCCTCCTGCTCCGCGATAGTATTCGCCTGCTTCTCATCCCCGCGAATCCCGGTTTCCACAATCCTGTACCAGTTATGTACAAACTCCTGCGCCTGTTTCTCATCCATAGGCCGTATGTGCATCTCAAGAAAGCGGGCTTCCAACTGCACCTTGTCCGAATAACCGGCAAAGCGGCAGGTAACGACAAAATAACAGGTGTCGTACAGGGGAAGAGCTTCCTCGATCCACCGGGATACCCTTGCCCGGTGATCAGGGTCCGCGACTTCGTCCAGCCCGTCAAACAGGAGAAGCAGGTTTCCCCGGGCAAGCATACGTTCTCCGAAACCTTCGGGGGTTTTCAGATGCCGCTGGTTCAACTGATCCTGTATGAAGGCATCCAGGCCCCCGGAAAGGTCTTTCAGTTCTCTCAGGGGCAGGAATACCGGTATCATATTCTCGGGCAGTCCCAGTTTCTCCAGCCCCCCGCGAAAACACCACAGCAGGAGACGCTTCAGATGGGTGGTTTTTCCCGAACCCGGATCACCCAGGATAACAATTCCTCTTCGGCCTATCTTATCAGCCATATGAAAGGCTTCCGGCAGGGGGATTTCCCTGCTTTCGCCGCATTCCCGCAGATGCTTTTCCGCATCTTCCGCATCGCCGAAGCAGCTTTGGCCCGTGGAACGCATATCCGCCACGGCCCTCAGGGGCACATAAATATCCTCGATGCGGATAGGAACCCGAAGTCTGGTTTTAAAGCCTGCAAGGGGGATCGTATAATGGAGTGATTCCGCCTTCTTGCAGTATTCCCGGATTTCAAAGCTCAGATCGGGTTTGTCTTTCAGATGCTCGCCCATGATAACGGTCGCACCGTTTTTGGCATAAACGATATTGCCACGGTTCTGTGTGAGATTATCTATTTTGTCAGCGACATTGGCACTTTGGATGTCACGGGCCCGGATATTCGTATCTTTGGAAACAGACGCTGTCCTGTGATCCTTTGCAACAGCAGCATCGCGGCCGGTTTCAATGCCGAAGCGGTCCCCGTGGTGTATATCGCCTTCCAACCTGGCATGATCACCGAGAATACCGATCCGAGAATCTTTGATCGCATCGGGTTTTTCCCGGTTTTCCACGGCCAGGTTTTTCAGTGAGATATATGTATCCTCATCCAGGATGCCGCTCTCATAGGCTGCTTTCAACTGGGCCAGTTTTTTGTCAGTTTCGGTCATCTGTTGTTTCCTGGGGGGTTAAACCTGGGATGGAAAAAAACGGAAAACGGATTACCCTGAAGGTCACACAGATTATGTATCCCTTTCAGGGAAAATCTCATTTATGAATCTTTTTTCCCAGGGTGGCGCTTACGCTGACCCTGGGCTAGATTATGTAGCCCTTTCAGGGCAAATACCCCGAAGGGGTTACATAATCTAGCCCAGGGTCAGCGCAGCGCCACCCTGGGATGGAAAATTATAATTAAAACGCCCATTTCCCTATTTTCGTCGGCTTATCCACAGACCTTGCAAGCTGCTTCAGAAAGGATTTCCTCGGTATCTCCCTGGCCCCGAAACTCACGAGATGATTGGTTCTCACCTGGCAGTCTATGATATCAAAAGATGATTCTTTGAGATGCTCCACAAGTTTTACAAAGGCCACCTTTGACGCATCACTGACACGCGTAAACATTGATTCCCCGAAAAAAGACTTTCCCAGGGAAATCCCGTATAATCCGCCAGCCAGTTCCCCGTCACACCATGCTTCCGCGGAATGGGCAAAACCGGATTCATGGAGCCTGCAATATGCTTCGATCATCTCATCCACAATCCAGGTTCCCTGGTCATCCCGTCTTTTTGCCTGGGCGCAGGCGGTAATCACCTGTGAAAAAGCCGTGTCTGTTGTCACATGAAACGTGTTTTTCCTGATGGTTCGTCTCAGGCGTTTGGAAACCCGAATTTCTTCAGGAAAAAGCACAAGGCGCGGGTCAGGGGACCACCATATGATAGGCTCATCTTCTGAAAACCACGGAAATATGCCCATCCGGTAGGCAAGCAGCAGGCGTTCCTGGCTCAGATCACCGCCGATTGCCAGCAACCCGTCGCTTCGTGAAAGATGAGGAGGGGGGAAAGCTATTTTGTCTGATAAAATGAAAACAGGCATGGGTAACGTAATGCGTAATGCGTAATGCGTGAAACGTGATGCGTGAAACGTGAAACGTAAAACGTGAAACGTGATTTATGAAATATTGAGCATGATTCGTGATGCGAAAAGTATGAATCACGCATCACGCATCACGTTTCACGTTTCACGCATCACGCATCACGCATCAAACTTCAGTTCATCATCTTCCAAATCAACAAAAATATCGCCGCCTTTTTCAAGGCTTCCGAACAGGATTTCATCAGCGAGTCCGTCTTTGATTTTCTCCTGTATAAGCCTGCTGAGGGGCCTGGCACCGTAGCGGGGATCATATCCTTTTTTTGCCATCCATGTGCGGGCTTCCGGGGATATCTTCAGGGAAACCTTTTTGGCGGCAAGCTGTCCGTTGAGTTCTTTCATGAATTTATCCACAATTTTTTCCATGATCTCAACGGTCAGATGACCGAAGCCGATAATGCTGTCCAGGCGGTTTCTGAATTCCGGGCTGAACAAGCCTTCAATGGCTTTTTTACCTTTGCTTTCAGAATCATACTGGGAACCACCGAAGCCGATGTTCTGGGTGCTCATTTCCCTTGCACCTGCATTTGAGGTCATAATAATGATGACATTTCTGAAATCAGCTTTTTTCCCGTTATTGTCGGTCAGCGTGGCATAGTCCATGACTTGGAGCAGGATATTGAACAGGTCCGGATGGGCCTTCTCTATTTCATCCATCAGCAGCACACTGTGGGGGTGCTTTCGGACGCCGTCTGTCAGAAGCCCCCCCTGATCAAAGCCGATATACCCGGGAGGCGCGCCGATAAGCCGGGCAACCGCATGTTTTTCCATGTATTCACTCATATCAAAGCGTAAAAACTGCACCCCGAGTTCGTTGGAAAGCTGCCTGGCAACTTCTGTTTTTCCGACACCCGTGGGCCCTGTGAACAAAAAGGAACCTACGGGCCGGCCCGGTGTGCTGAGACCTGCCCGGGAACGTTTGATAGAGGTGACAAGAGACCTGATGGCTTCATCCTGGCCGAAAACCACTGTTTGCAGACTTTCTTCAAGGTTTTCCAGTTTGGTTTTGTCTGAGGTGGATACGCTGACAGTTGGAATCTTTGCCATCCTCGCGACGATTTTTTCGATATCCGAGGAATGGATCTTCTTTCTCCGGGGATTGCCGGAGAGCCGGATATACGCGCCGGTTTCATCTATAACATCAATAGCCTTGTCCGGGAGATACCTGTCATTGATATATTTGGCAGACAGTTCGGCAGCCGCTTTCAAAGCTGAGTCCGTATAAGTGATATTATGATGTTCTTCATAGCAGGATTTTAATCCTTTTAATATCTTAACGGTCTCGGAAACTGACGGCTCCGGGATTTCGATCTTCTCAAAGCGGCGGGACAGTGCCCGGTCCTTTTCAAAATGGTTCTGATATTCTTCATATGTGGTGGAGCCGATGCACCGGAGTTCACCGGTTGAAAGGGACGGCTTCATGATATTGGATGCATCCATCGTGCCGCTGCTGGTCGCGCCCGCGCCCACAATAGTATGGATTTCATCAATAAACAGGATAGCGTCTTTTTTCTTTTTCAGCGCGGCAATCACGGCCTTAAGACGCTGCTCAAAATCACCCCGGAATTTCGTGCCTGCCAGCAGCGCGCCCAGATCAAGGGAAAATATCCGTACCTCCCTGAGAATATCAGGAACGGCTCCGGCATGAACTTTCAGGGCCAGCCCTTCAGCCAGGGCAGTTTTTCCCACCCCGGGTTCCCCGACAAAAATCGGGTTGTTTTTACGCCGCCTGCAAAGTACCTGCACCGTTCGGTCCAGTTCATGTTCCCGGCCGATCAGCGGATCAAGTTTTCCCTTCGAAGCCTGTTCCACGAGATCAATTGTGAAGGCTTTCAACGGACTGATTTTTTTCTTTTTCTTTCCATCGCCTGTTTTAGCAGCAGGTTTGTTGTCAGGCCCTGATTCATAAATCGGTTTGGGAACCTCATGTGAGATGTAGTTTAAAATATCAAGCCGGGATACCCCTTCCATGCCCAGAAAATAGGTGGCATAACAGTCTTTTTCTTCAAACATGGAAGCCAGGATATCACCCACCTCAACTTTTTGTTTTTCAGCAGAACGCGCATGGTTCACGGCTCTTTGGATAACTCTTTGAAAGCCTGTTGTCTGCTGAAATACATATTCCCGCCCATCGGGAACGCGCTCCATACGCTCATTGAAAAATCCGTCCAGAGCGGTTTTCAGAGTCACGATATTCCCGCCGCAGCTCTCAATAATCTCAGCTCCCGCATCATCATGCAGGATGGCAAATAAAATATGTTCTATACAAACATGGTCATGGCGCCGCTTTTTAGCTTCCCGGACGGCAAACCCCAGGGTCGCGCTCAGTTCTTTACTGATCATGGCTATTCTTCCTCCATGGTGCATTTCAGCGGGAAATCGTGTTCCCGGGCTAACGCGTGAACGGTTTGCACTTTAGTTTCAGCCACATCATAAGTATAAACCCCGCAGACACCGATACCTTTTTCATGGACATTTAACATGATCTGCGTTGCTGCCTCCGGAGATTTATTAAAGACAAATACAAGTATTTCCACCACAAACTCCATGGTGGTATAGTCATCATTATGGAGCAGCACCCTATACATAGATGGCTCATGAATATCTTCCTCCGTCTCGGAAATGACATCTCCCTCTGTTTCAGGGCTGAAAATGCTCATTTTTATTCTTCCTGATGTTGCATCATGTTTCATGTTTCATGTTTCACGTTTCACGTTTCACGTTTCACGTTTCACGTTTCACGTTCCGCAACACTTTTTATATTTTTTTCCGCTTCCGCAGGGACACGGGGCATTTCTGCCGATCTTCTTTTCAGCGCGTTTCACAGGTTCCTTTTTCCTGCTTTCCACACTGTCTCCGCTGGAAAATACAAGTTCCTGATCCTCAGGCTGCATAAGGTCATTCAGCTTTTCGGCTCTGTCTATCTGAATTTTGAACAATATCTCCAGGGTTTCTTCCTTAATCCTGGAGATCATATTGCTGAATATCTCAAATCCCTCTTTTTTATATACAATCAGCGGGTTCTGCTGGGCATATCCACGGAGGCCGATCCCTTCTTTCAGATGATCCATACTGAGAAGGTTATCCTTCCACAGGCTGTCCACTGTCTGCAGCATCACCATACGTTCTATCTGCCTGAATTCATATGCCCCGACTTCGGATTCTTTTTCATTATATATATCGCAGGCCTCGTCAACAATCAGTTGTGCCAGTCCGTCCCTGCTTAACCCGTCAAGTGTGTCATCATCAATCTCCGGCCGGAAGTTGAACTGCTTGAACACAGCGTCTTTTAGATTTTTCCAGTCCCAGTCCTCGGGAAGAATGGTCTCATCAGCAAACATATCCGCTATTTCTTCGGACTTTTCCGCCATCATGTCCTCGATGGCATCTTTGATATCTTCCCCGCTCAGTGCTTCCCTGCGCTGTTTGTAAATAACCTCCCGCTGCTGATTCATTACATCATCATACTCAAGCAGGTGTTTGCGCATATCAAAATTACGTGCTTCCACCTTTGACTGGGCGTTTTCAATGGCCTTGCTGATCCAGTTATGCTCAATGGGTTCGCCCTCTTCCATTCCCATCCATTCCATTGCCCCGGTGATCCGATCCCCGCCGAATAACCTGAGGAGATCATCCTCCAGGGCCAGGTAAAACCGGGATGATCCGGGGTCCCCCTGCCGGCCCGAACGCCCCCTGAGCTGATTATCAATCCGCCTGCTCTCATGGCGCTCCGTGCCGATGATGTGAAGACCTCCCAGTTCTGTGACACCTTCACCCAGGACAATATCCGTACCTCGGCCCGCCATGTTTGTCGAAATTGTCACCACGCCTCTCTGGCCCGCCATTGAAACAATTTCAGCTTCTTTTTCATGGTGTTTGGCATTCAGGACTGTGTGGGGAATTCCCCGCATTTTCAATTTTTTACTCAGACTTTCCGAAACATCTATTGAAATCGTTCCCACCAGGACAGGCTGCTCTCTCTCATGCAGGGACTCAATTTCATCTATAACTGCTTTGAATTTTTCCTTCCTGGTTTTATAGATAGCATCCGGGTGATCTGCCCGAACCATGGGCCTGTGTGTGGGAACCACCGAAACATCAAGATCATATATTTTTTTGAACTCAGCAGCTTCGGTATCTGCTGTTCCTGTCATGCCGGAAAGCTTATCATACATTCTAAAATAGTTCTGAAATGTGATCGTGGCAAGGGTCTGGTTTTCATTTTCTATTTTGACGTCTTCTTTGGCTTCGAGGGCCTGGTGAAGTCCTTCGCTGTAACGGCGCCCGGGCATCAGGCGGCCGGTAAATTCATCAACAATGATAACTTCCCCTTTTTTGACTATATAGTCAACATCACGTTTGAACAGGGTATGAGCCTTGAGAGCCTGATTTATATGATGCAGGAGTTCTATATATTTCGGGTCATACAGATTATCAACACTTAATATATCTTCGGCACTAGCGACCCCTTCCTCGGTCAGTACAACGGTCCGGGCCTTTTCATCAATGGTATAATCCTTATCACGGGCAAGGCGCGGAATGATTTTGTTGACCTGGTAATAAAGATCCGTGGATTTCTCGGCCGGGCCTGATATGATCAGCGGGGTTCTTGCTTCATCAACAAGTATGCTGTCCACCTCATCCACAATGGCATAATTCAGATGCCTCTGTACCAGGAGTTCTTTGTTGAATTTCATGTTATCTCTCAGATAGTCGAAACCGAATTCATTATTCGTTCCGTAAGTGATATCAGAGAGATACGCCTCTTGTCGTTCAGTATCATCCAAACCGTGTACGATGGTGCCCACGGAGAGACCGAGAAAATTGTAAATCTGCCCCATCCATTCTGTATCGCGTTTTGCCAGGTAATCATTTACCGTGATAACGTGAACCCCCTTGCCTGAAATAGCATTCAGATAGGCAGACAGGGTGGCAACCAGGGTTTTTCCCTCACCGGTCTTCATTTCCGCAATTTTTCCCCGGTGAAGAACCATTCCGCCTATAAGCTGGGCATCAAAATGCCGCATTTCCAGTGTCCGCCAAGAGGCTTCTTTTACTGTTGCAAAGGCTTCAGGAAGCATTTCATCAAGGGGTTCCCCGTTTTCAAAACGCTCTCTGAAGACATTTGTCTGATTTTTCAGTTTGTCATCACTCATGGCCTGGAATTCGGGTTCCAGGGAATTGATATCTTCCACAATGGGCAGAAGCCTTTTTATCTCTCGTTCGTTTTTACTTCCGAAAACTTTTGTCAGAAAATTAAAGATCATGTACAGATTTTTCCTTTGAATTGAAGATTGAAAAATTGAAGTGTGAAGTTTGAAGTGTGAAGTTTGAAGTGTGAAGTGTGAAGTTTGAAATGTGAAGTTTGATGCGCGATCATGTTCAAACTTTAACGCTTAATTCAATATGTATTTTTCAGGATTGACCGGTGTGTTGTTCAGGCGGACTTCATAATGGAGATGGGGGCCCGTGCTTCGTCCTGTGCTGCCCATTTTTGCAATTACTTCTCCCCTTTTTACTGTATCACCGCTTTTTTTGAAAAATTTCTTCAGATGAGCGTAATGGGTCGTCATACCGTGACCGTGGCTGATGACGATCAGCCTGCCCCAGCAGCCTTTTTCATCAGCAAATGTCACCACACCGTCTGCTGTTGCAAGAATCTCTGTTCCTTGGCGGTTCGCAATATCCACACCTTTATGAAATTCACTCAGCCCGGTGAAAGGGGATACACGGTTCCCGAATAAAGAGGTGGGAATTCCAGTTGTGGGACGAATTGCAGGTGTGTGCGCCAGCAGGTTCCCTTTATCAACAAGGTCCTGGATAAGGGAGTCAAAGCTCTCTTCCCGAACAACGGATGCCAGTTCGATCTGCTTTACCTGATCATGCATTTCACGAATCAGGGTGTTGTGTTTTTCCGTCAGAGCGATATTCGTATCCATGTCATCGGGGATTGAACCGCCGATCCCGAAAACTTCGGAATGCCCTGAATTGTCAAGGCCTGCAATAATTCGTATCTGTTTCTCAAAATCGCCCAAGGTCAGCACTTTGGACTTCAGATCATTGATTTCACTTGCAAACGCCTGAATCTGCTCGCGCTGAACAGCAATTTCATGCTCGTAGTCTCCGACACTGCTTTCAAGTTCTCTTTTATCGAATGACGCAATCTTCAAAGAATAATAATCGTGGATACCAACCCCGATAGCTGCCGCTAAGGAAGCAATCAGGAAGCCAAGAAAAAAAAGAAGTGATTTGGAAAAACCTATCTCCTTTATCGGAGTTCCGCCTTTGCCGAATACAATAAAAGTGATCTTACCATTCATGATATATCGCTCTGCAAGTTATGTTTTTAACAAATTATCAGGTAGCTACAGAAAAAAAATTTTTTCTGTTTACCCATCCGGGTAATACTCCGGGATATTTAATACAAAACACTTTAATTTCAGCAGGTTGCACACCAATCCTATAGTTTACTCCTGAGTTTTTATCACGAATTTAACAGGACTGTCAAGATCATACTTTTAAAATTTAAATCCGGACAGTCGGATAAAACCTTTTATATATAGGAAATTATAAATGCAGACATACTTTCAGCATGTGCGAAAGGGTATTTATGGTAACAGATCGGGAGGATTTCTGAAAATTCTCCCGATCCGAAACAATATTTAACTCCGGGAAACAGTATCAGACACTCTGCCTGTATCCTTCGGCACTATTACATGTTCTGCCTGAAATATTTAATAATTTGAGACAAAACTGCTTTTTATCAGGCTCCCAGTTTGAATTTGAGCGATTTCAGGGTATTCCTCATCAGCATGGTGATGGTCATGGGTCCCACTCCGCCGGGCACAGGAGTAATAGAACCGGCTATCTCTTTGGCAGCGTCAAAATCAACATCACCTCTCAGGATAGCTTTCCCTGTCTTTTCATTCATACCGATCCGGTTGACACCGACATCAATGACACACGAGCCGGGCTTGATCCATTCGGGCTTTACCAGTCCTGGAACACCCGCGGCAACGATCAGGATATCTGCGCGTTTGCAATGGCCAGCCAGGTCTTTTGTACGGGTATGTACAATTGTTACAGTTGAGTTTGCCCCGGGACCTTTCTGAAGCATCATATTGGCAATGGGTTTTCCCACGATGTTGGAACGACCCACAACCACAACCTCGGCACCGCTTGTCTCAACACCGGCGCGTACAATCATTTCCTGGATTCCCGCAGGGGTACAAGGCGGAAATTTCACTTCATTCCCACCGATCATCAGTCTTCCCACATTGACCGGATGGAATCCGTCAACATCTTTATCCGGATCAATTGCATTCAGAACCTTCTTTTCATCTATATGCTTGGGAAGGGGAAGCTGCACAAGAATCCCGTTGATGGAATCATCATTATTATATTTGTCAATAAGGGCAAGAAGATCTGGTTCGGAAATATCTTCCGATTGGGTGTCCTGGATCTCTGTAAAACCGACCCGATGGGCGGTTTTGATCTTCAGGGTGACATAGGATATAGAAGCAGGATTTTCCCCTACCAGAATAGTTACAAGCCCGGGGACCACCCCGTGCTTTTCTTTGATTTCAGCGACCTCTTTGGTAATCTCCTCCAGGATTTTTTCCCGGATTTCAGTGCCCTTGATGAGCTTTGCTGACATTTTTGATCTCCTTTCATTAAGAAATGTATTTTACTGCCTGATCAATCATTTTCCC
>JAUCGG010000326.1 GCA_030378015.1 Desulfococcaceae bacterium HSG8 | reverse complement strand
ATAATCAGTAGATCGAAAAGTTTCCGGTAAACCTTGCAATCAGTGGATTCCGGGTTACCGAATTTAAGATCAGGTAAAAAACATCCGTTTTTTAATTTTCCCCGGAATGACGGGTGATATACTGTCATTCCGGTTTTAACCCGGAATCCACTGTTTGCAAAACTTTTCGATCTGCTGATAATCTTAAATCATGGTCAGGTTTTTCATGGAACTTTGTCCCTAAAATTTTTATAATTTCATGACGAGAAAAGAAGCATGAAGACAAAAAAACTGCATCTGGTCAGCCTGGGATGTGCAAAAAATCTTGTTGACAGCGAGATCATGCTGGGGAAGCTCATGGAAGGCGGATGGACTCTCACCCGCGAACCTGCCGAAGCCCATGTGATCGTTATCAATACGTGCAGCTTTATCGAGTCAGCCATAGATGAATCAGTTGATACGATTCTTGAACTGGCAAAATACAAGGAGCATGGTAACTGTCGTTCTCTCATTGTCGCGGGATGTCTTCCCGAACGCTTCGGGCAGGAGATTGTCCCGGAACTCCCGGAAGTGGATGTTTTCCTGGGAACAGGAGCATTTGACAGGATTGCGGAAGCGGTAAATGATTCCATATCTGAAGTCCCCGGATATTTTTTTCCCGATCCGGAACTCGCGGAATTCGGAGACTGGAAATTCCGGATGAAAGATTCCTCACTCCGCACTCCGAACTCCGCATTCATCAAAATAGCGGAAGGATGCAGCAGGCACTGCACCTATTGCATTATTCCGCGGCTTCGCGGGACGCAGCGGAGTCGTTCTCCTGAAGATATCCTTTCAGAAGCAGGAGTACTCTTTGAATCCGGTGCAAAGGAACTGATCCTGGTGGCCCAGGACACAACCAGTTATGGGAAGGACATTAACGACGGTACAGACCTTGCCTGCCTGCTCGAACGTCTGTCAGATATATCCCCTGACAACATCTGGCTCCGGTTTATGTACGGCCATCCCCTAAGCATGAATGACAAACTCATCAGAACTGTTGCAGAGATGCCCAACATATGCACTTATTTTGATATTCCGATCCAGCACGCCAGTAGCAGCGTATTAAAACTTATGGCGCGTAACTATTCCCGGGATGACCTGATGAGGATGTTTGATAAGATACGATCCATGTCGCCGGATGCTTCTCTCCGAACCACCGTAATTACAGGATTCCCGGGAGAGACAGATAAAGATTTCAAAACACTTTTACAGTTTGTCGAAGCGGTTCGTTTCGACCACCTGGGAACTTTTATATATTCAGATTCAGAAGACCTTCCGTCTCACAGGCTTCCGAATCATGTTCCGGAGGATGTGGCAAAGGAACGGTATGACCTTATCATGTCCCGCCAGTCGGAGATATCTTCGGAAAACAACCGGAGGTATATGGGCAGGGTGCTGGATGTCCTTGTGGAAGAAGATGAAGGAGAGGATGTGTTTACAGGCCGGGCATCTTTCCAGGCTCCGGAAGTGGACGGAATCACTTACATCCGTTCCGGAGATGCAGTTCCCGGAAATTTTGTCCCTGTAAAAATTAAAGACACGCTTGAATATGATCTTATCGGAGACCTTGTGGTATGAACTATCTGAAACAAAAGATATTTGGAGCAGTAAAAGATGATCTCGGAGACATTGAAACTGCACTGGAAGAAAATCTGACCCCTTATGTTGAACTGGTGCATCAGACTGCCAGCCATATCCTGTTCAGCGGGGGCAAACGTCTGCGCCCCCTGCTGATGGTTCTTTCCGCCAGGCTTTGCGGTTACACCGGGAATTATGATAAGACATTTTCAACGATTTTTGAATACCTTCATGCCGCAACCCTTCTGCATGACGATTTGGTGGATGGTGCAAAATTACGCCGTGGAAAACCCGTTGCTCATTCAATATGGGGCAGTCCGGTGGCTGTTCTGGTGGGAGATTTCCTGCTATCGCGTTCCCTTTCCATCGGGACTGAAACCGGACGCCTGAAGATCATCAAGGTGATTGCAGAGACCACGGAAAACATGTCACAGGGAGAAATTCACCAACTCACCAGGAAGGGAAATATTGATCTTTCAGAATCCGAGTACCTGGAGATCATACGGCGAAAAACGGCGGTTCTCATTGAAGGCGCGTGTCGCACAGGCGCGCTGATTGCGGACGCGGCCACTGAAGAAGAAGCAGGGCTTTCTGCTTACGGGTTCAACCTGGGAATGGCTTTCCAGATGGCTGACGACCTTCTTGATTACACATCTGACACAGGATCACTTGGAAAAGAAATCGGGGCGGATCTCAAAGAAGGAAAACTTACACTGCCGGTGATTCGATCCCTTAAAGCAGCCACACCTGAAGACCGGACCTGGATAGAAACGATCCTTGCCAATAAAGATTTTTCCCTCCGGGGATTTGAAAAGCTGAGGGATATGTTAGACGCTTACGGGGGACTTGATTATACAAGAAATAAGGCCATAAAATATGTCTCAGACGCAAAAGCGGCCATATCTGTGTTTGCGCGTTCAGAAACAAAAGAGATTCTTTTAAATATTGCGGATTACGCGCTGGAAAGAGATGCATAAATTGTCCGTTGCAGGAGATTCTGTAACGTAATCTTTCAGATTGCGCTGCATTTTAAAATTAAGGAGGATTAACATGACTAATATATTATATAAATTATCATTTTCAATGCTTTGCCTGACACTTGCGCTGGTCTCATCTGCCTGGGGAGACGCATCTGCAAAGAGTGTAACTGTCATCGGAACCAGTGAAATCCGGGATAAAAATGTGGCAAAGGCAAGGGATCAGGCAGTGACAAACGCCCTGGCCGCGGCAGCAGAAACAGCGGCCCTGGAAATTTTTCCCCCGGAGGTATTTGCGAATAATTTCAAGAAGCTTACCGAACTCCTCTCCGGAATGGGGAGCAGGTCTGTTCAGAATTACAAGATCCTGGCAGAGTCCCAGATCGGGAAAACTTACAGGATCATGATATCCGCAACCGTTTCAACCCGGAGGTTGGAGGAAGAAAAGGAACAATTGATGAGGACCGCACAGCCTGAACCTCCTGCTATGAAACCTGAACCCCGATATCCCGGACCCGAATCACGGGAATCTTCCCTTCCGAAAATTCTTTTTCTCATTTCCGAGAAAAGCCTTGAAGATCGCTCGCCAGGATACTGGTGGGGAGAGAATTCGGAACCGCCTGAAGCATTTTCGGAAAGAACAATGACCCTGGCAATGGAAAAAAAAGGATTCACGGTAATCACGCACGGCTATGTATCTTCGGGAGCGAAAAAGACCGTAACCTATCGGGCTGATCTTGACAATAAGGAGGCAATCAGTATCGGAAAGCGTTTGCAGGCAGATGTGGTTGTTGTGGGGACATCTATCGTATATAAGGTGCTGACCACACAGGAAAGGTCCCGGTCATTCAGCGGAACAGTATCTGCCCGGGCCATCCGGACAGACACGGGAGAGGAGATTGCCTCTATCCTTAAAACTGCTGTAAAAGTAGATGTGGATGAAACTGTAGGAAGCAGGAACGCTCTGTCAGCAGCAGGAACACTTGCAGGCGGAGAACTTTCCTCACGGATTAAAAAAGCATGGCAGAAGCCTTTCCAGGAAACAACAATGACCCGGGGGGATGATCTGTCTCCGAAAAAAGAGAAATCTGCTGATGCCATAGAGATCGTTGTACGCGGAACAAATCATCTCGGAAATTTCGTAAAATTCCGCAGGACTTTGGCAGAAACACAGGGGGTGGAGGGGATACAGATCAGTGAGATGAAAGCAAATGAAGCGATAATCCATGTTGATTTCCAGGGGGATGCCCGGTCACTTGCAGATGTGCTGGCGTCAGATACATTTGAATTGTTTTCCGTCAAGCTTTACGATGTGGCAGGAGATATCATACGGCTTGAACTTGTGCCAAGGTAATTTTCACTCCCGATGCCCCGGAGGGGCATGGTTAACATAGCCCGGGATTTCAATCCCGGGAAAAATCAGTCAGATGCCCCGGAGGGGCGATGTGTGCCTGAAATGAGACTGAATAAGACATACATCCCCTCCGGTGCGGAATCGTGCTGGTTTATCTGACCCGGGATTAAATCCCGGGCTATGCTGACGGTGTAATTAAAAGTGCCAGTCCTTGTTCCCAAACTCTGTTTGGGAACACATCTGCCGGGCAAACTCTGTCTGCCATGCAAAACGGAGTTTTGTCTGCAATTGCGTTCCCAAACGGAGTTTGGGAACGAGGAGTGCTCACCTGACACTTTTAATTACACCCTATGCTGACAATGCCCCTCCGGGCAGACCGCAACTGTCATTCGGAAATGTTAAAAAATATTTGGTTAGGTACTTACTTACTTAAGTTTCTTCTTCAGTTCTCGTTCCCAAACGGAGTTTGGGAACGAGATTGCCCGCAAAACTCAGGTTTTGCAAACAGAGTTTGCATACAACTGTGTTCCCAAACGGAGTTTGGGAACAAGAACTGATTATGATTAGTTATTTACAAAAATACAAAGGACAAAAATGTGATAGGGTATGATATTTACCTGAACCGTTACCTGATAGTTTTGAGAGTAACCAGTTCCCTGGCTTGGTTCCCGGTCTTTCCTTCCGCAGAACTCTCCCTGATCCTGGGAAAAGCCATTGCCGAACGCCTTCCGACAATTCAGGCTCGTCCCTGGATAAAATCCCTGGCCCAATGGGATGCCTGTCTCAAACCTTTTGGCGGAAAGATTTCTTCCATCAGCAAAACCCGCTCCCGAAGCCGGAGGAAAAAGAAGAAACTAAAACTGCCGGAAGCCTCATGGCCCATTGAATCCGTCCTGTTCTTTTATCCGGGCAAACGGAACTACGGGCGGGGAGAACTGATTTTATGGGAACTGAAGCTTTTCGGGAAAAGTGCTGATCACGGGCTGTTCCTGGAAGTCATCCTGCCCGCGCTGGAAGAACTGGGGAGCATTCCGGATTCCCGGTGGCAGTATCCGAACTGTCTGTGGGGCAAGTTCGATATTCAGTCTGTTTATATGGCACGGGGTCCCCGATGGGAACCTGTTGTAAAAGACGGGCGCCTGGATCTGAGCTATAAAGCCGGCCCTCTCCAATGGTCCGAAGGACTGACTTTTGAGCCGGCTCCTCATCGGGCTTCGAAAAAAAAATCATTGAAATCCCTGACGTGGCTGACCCCTTTCCAGTTCGGAACTCCCCCTTCGGATGTCCGAATTCCGACATTGAGATGGATCACAGAGGCATTCATAGAACGGGTGGCCTTACTGATGCAGGGCAAGTATTATAACATCGGAAAGTTCTTGGATATTCTGAATCAGGAAGATCAGTCTGCTTTATGGAATATTATTGAAGCAGATTCCCATATTCCTGTTTTCAGTAATGATATCCAGCCTGCACCCGGGTACTGCCCGGGGCGGTGGACAGGGGCGCAGACCTTTACCGCGTCCATACCGGATTCACTCATTCCCTATCTCGGACTGGCCTCAATATTCCACATTGGGAAATATTCGCATTTCGGATGCGGGACTTTTTTTATCAGATAGGAACAGCCTTTATGATTTGCGATTTAATTTACGATTTAATTCCTTACTTTCAGTAAATACCTTGAGACGCCTTCAGATACAAAACATAAAAAACAAAGGATACACAAATGAGCCATTTACAGACATTTCAGGTATATCCTGACATCCCGAAACCGCTCACTTTTCTTGAAACACTGTCCCGGAATCTCTGGTGGTGCTGGCAGCGGGATGCTATAGAGCTTTTCCGACGCATTGATCCCCAGATATGGCGTGAGACCGGTGGAAATCCCATCGCTTCCGCGACCCGGATTCCCCAGGAATATCTGGAAGAAGTTGCAAAAGACGATAGCTTTCTGGCACATCAGGAGCGGGTAAAACAAAGCTTTGAAAACGAGGTGCTTTCTCCTGCGGATCGTTCTGAATCTCCCTTCGGAGAAAATGGAATTATCGCCTATTTTTCCATGGAATTCGGAATTCATGAAAGTATCCCGCTGTTTGCCGGGGGCCTGGGCATCCTTGCCGGAGACCACCTTAAAGCTGCATCTGATATGGCTCTCCCCCTGGTCGGCGTCGGGCTTCTCTATCGGGAGGGCTATTTCCGCCAGTTCCTCAACCAGGACGGATGGCAGCAGGAAGAATACCCCATAACCAACATCCATCATCTTCCCATAAGAAAAGTCAGAGATGCGGCAGGTGAAAAGATATATGTATCTGTGACCGGGCCCGATGGCGAAATCCGGGCCGCGCTCTGGAAACTTCAGGTCGGGCGAATTCCTCTCTACCTGCTTGATACCAATCTGCCGGAAAATCCTCCTGAAATCCGGGAGATTACTGCGAGACTTTACGCGGGCGATGCCACACTGCGGGTGGCCCAGGAGATGCTCCTGGGAATCGGCGGGATGCGCGCATTGCAGGCATTGGAGATTCATCCCATGGTGTGTCATATGAACGAAGGGCATTCCAGCTTTGTCGCTCTGGAACGGCTCGCCCATACCATCTCAATGCATAATGTTGATTTGAAAACCGCCCTGGAAATAGTTCCGAGGACCACTGTTTTTACAACCCACACGCCTGTACCCGCTGGCCACGATGTTTTTCCTGCTGATATCGTCCGCCCCTATCTCAAACCTTTTGAGAATCCATTAGGGACATCAGTGGATGAAATCATGTCATGGGGGCAGGAGCCCGGAGCCAGTAAAGACAGCCCTGTTTCCATGTTTATCCTGGGGCTTCGCATGTCCCAGTATCGCAACGGCGTCAGCAAGCTGCACGGAGAAGTGACGCGAGTCATGTCTCTGCATGTCTGGCCCGGGGTTCACGAGGAAGAAATCCCTGTAACCCATATCACAAACGGCGTCCATGTCTCATCCTGGATTTCCAGGGAGAACTCCCTGCTTTTCGAACGTTTCCTAGGCCCCGAATGGCATCGGTATCCTTCTGCTCCGGACATCATCAACCGTATTGACGAAATCTATGAAGAAGAATTGTGGCGAGCTCATGAAATGAGTAAATCCCGCCTTGTCCGTACCTGCCGGATGCTCATGCTGAAACAATATGGTCGTCGCAATGCTCCCCGCTCCATGATGGAGGATGCGGAAACTGTTCTCGAACAGGGAATACTGACCATTGCTTTTGCCCGTCGCTTTGCTACCTATAAGCGGGCATATCTTCTCCTCAGCGATCCGGAGCGTCTTGAGGCCATGATTAATTCCGAAACCCGGCCGATACAGATTATCTTTGCAGGAAAAGCTCATCCCAATGATAATGAAGGAAAGGATCTGATCAGACGTATTGTCGAATTCGCACGGGGGCGAAACGTACGCCACCGGATAGTTTTTATCGAGGATTATGATATCCACCTGGCGCGGCATCTGGTCCAGGGGGCAGATGTGTGGCTGAACAACCCTGCCCGTCCTCATGAAGCATGCGGCACATCCGGCATGAAAGCAGCCATCAACGGTGTACTGAATTTCAGTGTCCTTGACGGATGGTGGTGCGAAGGGTATAATCCGGACAGAGGCTGGCAGATCGGGAGCGGGGAAGGATATGATGATCATGATTACAGGGACACTGTGGAATCCCGGGCCCTCTATAATATTCTTGAAAATGAAGTGATTCCCTGTTTCTATGAAAAAAGAGGCGCTGGAAACGCGCCTTCCCGATGGGTAAAAATGATGAAGGCTTCCATGAAGATGGGAATAACAGACTACTCCAGTCATCGGATGGTCGCTGATTATGAAAAGAAGTTTTATCTCCCGGCCGCGAAACGCCTGGAAACTTTGCACCGGGATGGCTTGGCAGAAGCCAGATACCTGGCGGAACAGCGTAAAAGGATCCGATCTCTCTGGAATTACATCAGTATAGGCCCTCCTGTAAAAGAGAAAGAGGGGGCTTTCCGGGTCGGAGACGCGTTTCGCGTGGTTGCGGAAGTTCACTTGGGAGAGCTTCGCCCCGATGAAGTATCCTTGGAATTGTATTACGGGGATATGACTTCAATTGATGAGATGGGATCAGGTAAACCCTTGGAAATGGCTGTTCAGGAAGAGCGGGGGAACGGGGACTACCTGTATGCCTGCACATTGAATTGTGAGACTTCCGGCCGTTACGGCATCACTGTCCGGGCAAGGCCCCGGGGGGATGAACGGATCAGCTTTGCGCCCGGGCTGATTACCTGGGCATGATTATTTACGATTTCAGATTTACGATTTACTTAAAAGTTGCTCGAAAATTTGTTTCTAAGCTGTAAATCATTGTCTGGCAAAGGTTTGGGAATCCTCGTTTATATAAGAGCCGATATTAATTGCTTTTTTTTGCAT
>JAUCGG010000238.1 GCA_030378015.1 Desulfococcaceae bacterium HSG8 | reverse complement strand
CGCTCAATTTAGGTACCAATTAAATATCCGTTTGTGGATTACACAGAAAAAATATAAATGAACGAATGTATGTATTTAAAAAAAACGGTATATTTATTTTTGCAAATCACCTAAGCTGATCCCACCTGCGTTGAAGCGAAACATCAGCAAAGGTAAGAAGCGGGAGATCATCAGCGCGGTTTGCAAATACATCCTGCCATTTCTCCCATATATTGGCGGGTAATGTATTGTCCATAAGTACTCCGTCCAGACTGAACAGTTCCTCCAGTTCACCGGTTTCCGGGAGCCGGTCAGACTGCCATCGGAAAACCTGGCGCTTCATGAGGCCGCCGAACCTGGGATCGCGCGCTGAGGAGACTAACGTGTAAATGACAGAACCGGTTCCGAGGGCAGGGATATCCAAGTCAAGATAAAGGGGGCGGCGGAGTTCCAGGGAAGCCTCGAAGGCTTCGATATCCGGAAGTATCCGGGGTTCCATAAATACCATCTCCAAGGGTGTAAAAGGGTTCTTATCAGAAAAAATACTCACAGCCTTCAACATAAATGCCCGGTTTTCAAGAGACGGCATGAAAATAATCTGATAAGGCTGGGAAAGCCGCCGAGTCATATTTTCCAGCCTCGAAATCGGAAGTACAGTTTCCATAACGATCTTAGAAAGATATGGGCCGAACCCGGTGTGGGCATGTATTCCGCAAGCCGGGAATTCAACCATGACCGTTTCTCCGTCACGATAGGACAAATCAAGATCCGGTTCCGGCTGTAGTGCAATCCCGAAAGCATCTTCCGCATAGAAAAACCCCGAAACCATGTCATCCTGACTGAAGCCCGGGGTTTCAATGATGGTATAAGGAGGCCGTGGTTCATAGCGCAACCCGAGTTCTCCGCTTTTCCGGCGAAAATCGGTTCCGGGGAGAACGGAAAGGAAAAAAACATGGACATCCTGATGGATATCATTGGCAGCGACAAAATCAACCGAGGATCTGAACCCCTCCAGATCGTCTCCCGGAAGCCCGAGAATAAGGTCAAGCTGAAAGCGGATACCGGCATTCTGAAGATTCTTTACGCCCTGTCGGAAATGTTCCAGGTCCGTGGGCCGATTCATCTGTCTCAGTGCTTCGGGGTTGGTACTCTGCAATCCGATTTCAAATTCCTGAAACCCGGCCAGTACAAATTGCTCCGCCAGTTGAGGCGTAATTGCTTCAGCGCGAATTTCACTGCGAAGCGACATCCGCTGATCCGAATTGATTTCCGCTATGCCTCTGAGCAGTTTTTTCAGCCGGGGCCTGGCATTCAGGGACGGATCAAGAAGATAGGCTTCCGCGATACCGCGATCATATGCCCATTGAATCCCCTCCAGTACAAGGTCTTCGGAAACCGCAGACACACGCCCCCGGGATTTGTTGTAATAGCAGTATCTGCAACGGTACGGACATCCTCGCTGGGTTTCGATCAGTATCATGTTTTCGATTTCAGGCTCCAGCAGCTTACAGAGGTAGGGACTTCGGGTACTGCGAAAAAATGAATCTGCGCCCAGGGATGCGTATTTCCGCTTCCACAGTGATGGTTCCCGGAGCAGTTCCAGGAATACCGCTTCTCCTTCCCCGTAAACTCGGAAATCCACGCATTCTGAATCTGGCAGCGGATTATCCGGCGTGACTTCCGGCCCCCCGAAAATGATTCTCGGATTTCCATGCATTTTAATTTCCCGGGAAATATACAGGGATCTTTCAATATTCCAACTGTAAATCGTGAAACCGAGAATATCAGGATTTTCAGAACGGATCAGGTCTGTTATTGCCGCGTCTCCGAGATAAGAAGTAAGGCTCTCCGGCAGGATTCTGATGTGAATGTCTCTCAAATCCGCGGCCGCCTGCCTGAGACAGGCAGCTCCGAGCGGAATATTTCCGGTCTGTTTCCCGTAGTTGTACTGGGGAATCGGGAGTTGGAGGAGCAGGACTTTCATATTGTCAGTTGTCCGTTTTGCCCGTTGCTATTGGGAAATAATGATTCATATCTCTGAGTTGAACCGGAATGACTTCATAATATTTCAGTGCCGATTCACCTGTCAGCCGCTCCTCAGCAAGGGTTTCGTCCATCAAACAAGATAATCCGTAATTTTCTATCAACTCTTCAATCCGCTCAAAGTCAGTAACCGACATCTGAACAGCTACAGGCTTCCTGGTTTCATCATAAATATAATATTTTTTTATATTAAGCATTTATTTTATTATCTCCCAACAAAAATAAATCTGAATCCGGGCACATTGTTCTCTTTCCACACAGTTTTCTGCAAAACAAGTATCTTCCAGGATTTATTTAGAAAAACCAAGTCAGCCAAAGGAAAGCACTGTCTGAAGGTTTTTCAAGAAAAGAGGTAGCAGGTATCTCAAACCCGCCGAATTCCGTATTGCTTCCGCCATAATAAACATTTGCCCCGAAAATGCACTGAACATCCTGGGCAATATCCCATACCGCACGGGGCTGGAGTACGCCGGACGAATCAGACAGATTATTGATCGCTGTAAGATATGTATTTAAGAGGGGATGCAGTTCCAGATGAATTTCGCCGGCCAGGTAGGTCTTTCCCAGGGTAAACATTTCCCCGCGCGCCAGACGGCAGGAGATATCCGGATTCATAAGCGCGCTCCCGTAGTCATCTTCTCCCAGTCCGTTATAATAGAATTCAATGAATCCGTAAAAATTCTTTTTCCACCAAACCCAGGAATAATCCGCATTCGCAACCATCGCCAGGAATCCGCTACTGTCGCTCTCTTTGTCCGGAAATGTCCAAGTCACATCCAGACGCCATGCAGCATCCCCCATATATCCCGCGCTTCCGAAGCCTGCCACATAATCCTTGTAGTGCCTTGCCGCCATGATATCGAACTCGCTGGTTCCCGCGGCAAACCGGAGCTTTCCCGCAAGGGAGGAACTATCCCATTCCACATCATGACTTTCCTTCTCCCGCCTGGGAACATAGAGAAATTGGAAATCCTCCCCTTTGTCCGAGGAAAACTGCATGGTCAGCATATCATCCCCGACCTTGTAGTCCCGTTCTATGTCTGTCGGAGAAAAAGGATTAAACAGGTCTGTGGGATTAAACAGCATCCCGTTTCCCCAGGTCAGTGCCTGCCGCCCTATGCAGATGGTCCCCCATTCTGGCTGTAATGTAAGCGAAAGCCTGTCTAAGCGGTGATAGAGAATATAGTCGTTATTTTCATCAATGGTTTTGGTCAGATCCATAAGGCGGTGATCGTCACTTATTGATCTTTCAAGGTTTCCTTTGAAAAGGTCGGGAGGATAAAGACGCTCCAGTTCTCTTATCTTTCGCCGGGTATCTCCGCCGGAAAGAACGGTTTCGTAGTGGGCCTCGAAATATCCCCGGTCCCCGAAGAATATCTTGTTTTTGAGACGGAATTCGCCTGACCCGTCATAATAATCGCGGGTTCCTGCGAGTTGAAAAACAGATTTGTCATCGGGATGAGACAGGTTTCCCCGTGCTCTGACATGCCCGCCCCATTCGGAGTCAAATGATGCGTATGAAGAAAGCGGACAAAGAAGGGCCAGGAAAACGATCACCAACAGCCATTTGGAGAAAATTTTCCTACCCGAAGACCTGCGAAGTTTCAAAAACCTCGCAGGTCTCACGCCGATCAGAAATCCGGAAAAAAATTTTCTATCCGAATATCTGCGAGGTTTAAAAAAACTCGCAGGTCTCACGCCAATATCTGACTCAGTTTTCCTTAACCACATCATCTGCCACTTCTCCGTCCAAGATGTGAACCAGCCTGTGCGCGTAGTCCATGACCATTTTATCATGCGTGGAAAAGATAAAAGTGACCTTTTTTTTCTCATTCATCTCCTTCATCATTTCCAGCAGTCCCTTCCCGGTTTCAGAATCAAGGTTGGCTGTAGGCTCATCCGCAAGCACGATGGACGGGTTCGACACGATTGCCCTGGCAACAGCCACCCGCTGCTGCTGTCCGCCGGAAAGTTCTGCAGGACGTCTGTCGTACTTGCCTTCCAGCCCCACATCATCCAGTATGTTTTTTGCACGCTCTTGCCGTTCTTTGGCTGGCACTCCTTGGAGTAACATGACGAATTCGACATTTTCCACCGCGGACAGAACCGGGATGAGATTATACGACTGAAAAACAAACCCGATACTGCGCAGTCTCAGGTCAGCCATTTGCGACTGGGTCATGTCTTCAAATCCATTCCCATCAACGGTCACGCTGCCGGAATCAGGAATATCCAGCCCCCCGATGATGTTCAGCATGGTGGTCTTGCCTGACCCGGAAGGACCCGCCAAGGCAACAAAATCTCCTTTACCTATGGATAAACTCACACCTTTCAGGGCATGCACTTCAAGCTTACCCTGCTGATAAGTCTTCCTGATATCAGTGACTTCGACAATGCTCATATTTTTATTTCTCCTTTAGCCCGGACGTCCCTGGCCTTTAAGAAAGGGAAAATTTACGAAAAATTTTCCCCCGGCTCCTTTACGAAAGGGGATATCGTTGCGGACTTTCATCATTCGTTGTGATCGGCAGATCATGAAGATTCCCCGTAATGACGGGTAATATGCTGTCATTCCGGGGAAAATCGGAAAACGGATGTTTTCCGATTTTAACCCGGAATCCACTGTTTGTAAAAGTTTTTGATCTACTGAATTTACACGTTCCTCAGTCTGACCTCTTGCACTATTCGAATTTTTCTTCATACATTTTTTATAAAATTTGTCTGAACTCGGATTTTCAGAATTAAAAGATAAGCAGTATTTACAAGATGATGTTACCCTGTCAATCCTTTAATCCTGCAAATCGCGGTTCAGACAAATGGCCGAAACGAAGATCAAGGCCCGCATGTGCGAATGTCCTGAAAAGCCCTTGTCTAAAAATTTGCTATAAAATTCAGTAAATTATTCATTTAAGGCATTATTTCAAATATCCGGAACCCCTTATTGCCGATGCAGTAAATAACAAACTGCGACACAGAAGCTTCCGGGTATTCCTGTTTCAATCCTTCCACATATCCGGAAATCTGATCCGTGTCCCCTTTTTGCAGCCTGAAATCCCTGATCTCAGTTTTAAAATCCTTAAAAGCTTTGTTCGAGTAATACTTGAATTCGATTACAATCCGTTTTCCCGCGTATTTTTCATGAAATTTTCCGACAAATTCCAGATCACTCCGACCTTTCGGGTATGACCGTTCCACATTCCAGGTAAACCAGTTGGACAGATACCGGCTGCACAGTTCGTAAAACGTGGTTCGGTAGAAGTTTTCATTAACCTGCTGAAAAATGGCTTCAGGCAACTGGGACACATACAGTTTCCAATAATCAGCAAACAACCGGGACAAATCCGGGTTGTTTACAAAATTCTGCATCATTTCCGCATATTTGGTTGAGACATCTATCCCGTGAATTTCATTGAAGTATTCCACAAATATTTTACGCATATTCAGGTTGGGAAGCCTGAGAAAGAAATCGTCCTTTCGGGTCAGCATGCCTAGGTAATAGAATGAAACCGGATAGAATCCTTTTTCAAAAAACTGGAACATGTTGAATTTGCTTGTCAGAAAGTCATCATCATATTGAATTTCATTTTCAGTGGTCAGCCGATTTATCAGTTCTTCCGTGTTCCCGGGATTTGCCCCGGTGATCCGTCTCACCCAGGATAAATCCGTTCGCAGATTCAGATCCGTCAGTGTTTTCGGGATTTTTTTATATCGTGTAAAATAGTTCAGAAAATACATGAGAATGGTCGAATTGTAGATGGCCTCTCCCTCAGTATCTACAAAGTGGTAGCCGTTATACTGACTCCTTATAAGATCACGCACTTCGTTCCGGGTTGAAGGGTCTATTTCATAGTCCCGGTAAACATCATCCAATAACTGGTCCGTTTCAGCCTGGGTAAAACCCAGCATTGATTCGAATTCCGGTTCGAGCGTAATGAATGAGCCAATGTTGTATCCGGATGCCAAATCGTCTATGGTTATCGGCAGAACCCCCGTAATGAATACATTGGCAACTGATCCGGTTTTCCGTCCCTGTTTCACGGTTTTGAAGAACGCTTTAAAAAAACTGTCGTCCCGCATCAGTTCCCGGTAAAATTCATCTTTATGAGCAACAATCAGTTGATTGGCAAAATTGTCGTATTCATCAATGATGACATATAATTTTGGCAGGTTGAAATCATTTATGGCGCAGAGTATTGTTTCCAGGTTGTTCGAGGCCTGGTACTCGAAGTTGACTGATATCTTATTTTCAAACCATTTTGCATATCTTATGGTAATACTTCGGAGAGCTGTGTTACATATATGGTTGAAGCTTATTTCGATATCCGCGACAGAACCTGTGGGATTTACAACTGAAAAATCCAGGTGCAGGACAAAAAAAGAATTTGCAGACGGTGTCGGATGCTTCCCGATCCGGGTATGACCGAATAATCTTTCAAAATCATCTTTCTGACTGATATTGTAATAACATTCCAGGATCCGGCACCACAGCGATTTACCAAAACGCCTGGGGCGGAGAAAAACGGGGTTACCAATAAATTCAAGCTTTTCTATATATTCGGTTTTATCCACAAAATAACCGTTTTTTTCAACAATTTCCTCGTAATTTGCATTGGCGTATAAAATCCGTTTTTTCATTTAAAAGTCCTTTTGCCGTGAAAATACATTCAGTGTTCCTGAAATGATCCGAAATGCTCGCCCGGTTCAAGGATCTACTAACATTCAGGAAAACCGCTTTTTCAATTCTGGCTTTCCTGCAATCCAGACAGTCATTTGCCATAACTACGTAAATATCATAAAATATTGCTCGAATCAAGCTGAAAGTTTCCAGGCTTCTGCTAAAGTCAGATTCTTACGCCCTGTATTTTCTGTTGTGGAACGAATGAAGAGATGGAAGAAGGGTAGAAAAAATGGAAAATGCAGTTCTGCCAATGAGAGTCAGTGGAGAACACGGTAATCCGAAATGCTCCAGGGTTGACAAATCAGCCGGAAATGCCTGGATTTGTCAATCCCAGGCGAGCGGGAACAAATTCTTCAGTTCACACTTGTAAATCGTTCCGAACAATTTGCAAAATTGTTCTGCAGGCAGGGATTCGGAAATATACCGGAAATGTCTGGGATTTGTCAATCCCAGGCGAGTTTTTCGGGAGTATTTTCAGCATCTTTCATAAAAACTGAAAAGTAGTTCACACTTTTTCTGACTGCGGAACAATTTTTCAAACTGTTTGAAACGATTTGAAAAATCCTGATTATAACGGATTTAGGGGAGGGCACAACATCCTGAAATTATTAAACAGCAAAACGACAGATATGTCCGTTCCGGGACACTGCGAACCCGATGGCCGGGATATTTTTTTCTTCCGAAACTGCCGTTTCCGGGGAATGTCCGCCGGGGCCTTGTAAAAACGGAAAGCCGCGGGCAGACTCCCGGAACCGGGGCCTCCCCTAAATCCGTTATAATCAGGAAAAATCGTTCTGGATTAAAGTGTAAACTGACAAATGAAAGGATGCCGTATTTTCCATCTGCTGATTGTTGCAGAACGATTTTGTAAGGTGATTTCCGGAAAAGAATATACCAGCAGGCAGTTTGCAGTTCCGCCTTCAGGCGGTGTTATGCCGCCTGAAGGCGGAACTGCAAACTCCGATCCGGTATGTTTTTTTCCGGAAATCACCTAAATTATTCCGCACAGGTCAGAAAAATTGTAAACTGCTTTGAAGAACGTCGGAAATTTTTCTCAGAAGACAGATGAGTTTTTATTGTGAAAGCAGAGACAGAGGCAAACAAACAAGATGGCGGGCTGAACTCGGTGAGGAATCCGATTATAAAAAACCGGAAGACCGGGTTTCTCAAACCCGGTCTCTCCTTAAAATGAAAAACCCCGGTTGACCGAAGTCATAAATCGGAAATCCGGCGATGTCGAAGTAAGCCCGGCACCGGCATGAAGCTTGATTCCCCAGGCACCTTTGATCCCGGTAATCCCGAATCCCACTTCGCGGATATCCTCATCCGTGTCCTCGTCATAACAGGGAGAAGCGGAAGGATAATTTTCCCGGTTCTTGTTCTCATTATTAATAAACTCAATATAAGAAGTCAGTGATTCGGTCATCTGGTACTCAAAGGTCAGTCCCCAGAAAAGGGTCTGATCTTCAATGTAATCCGCATCCGTATCCGCGTAGTTCATTCCCACGTTAGCGGAAAGATAGACCCGGCCCATCTGCCGGCCGATAAGCAGGTTGCCTCCGTAAGAGTTGTCATCCTCATCCGTGGGGTTGTAAAGATAAAGATCACCGATGGCTTTCTCCCTGTCCCCGGCAATCAGGGCGTAACCCATTGCGG
>JAUCGG010000325.1 GCA_030378015.1 Desulfococcaceae bacterium HSG8 | reverse complement strand
TGCCCTATGACCACCGCCGACTGGTGACCGCCCGCCGCCGACTGCTCACCGCCAACCGCCGACTGCTCACTGCCCACCGCCGACTGCTCTCTTCTCGCCGCCGACTGCTCGCCGTCCGCCGCCGGCTGGCCTCCCCCCGCCGCCGACTGCCCACTGCCGACTGCCGACTGCTCACTGCCCGCCGACTGCTCACTGCCCACCGCCGACTGCCCACTGCCCCGCCTCACCCGCTCCGCTATCTCCGCCACATCGGCCGTGATCTCAGCGGTTCCGGCTGCGATAACAGCAGCAATCTCCGAAATGCCGGCCACGCGGGCCGCGTCTTCCGCAGCATGGAGAAGCAGCTCCTCATCCGGTTTTTTTTCAATAGCCCCGATCTCGCGCCTCAGGACTTCAAGTTCATGGGCCGCTATATCAGATGCTTTTTCCGAAAGCCCGAAAGCCCGCTCCGCAAGCTCTGGAACAGGCTCGTCAAACTCATCTGAGCCTGCCGCGGCCGCGCTATCTGAGCCTGCCGAAGATGCCACGGTATCTGAGCCTGCCGAAGATGCCGAAGATGCATCTTCCGCAAGCCGGGTGATCAGACTGCCCAGCCCCCGTGCGGCTCTTCCCAGGTGTATCTCCAGAACCTGGCCCACATTCATGCGGGAAGGCACTCCCAAAGGATTCAGCACCATATCAACAGGGGTTCCGTCTTCAAAATAAGGCATATCTTCCTGGGGAAGCACCCGGGACACCACTCCCTTGTTCCCGTGACGCCCGGCCATCTTGTCACCCACAGAAAGCTTCCGCTTCATGGCAACATAGACTTTGACCATTTTATTTACGCCCGGGGGAAGATCATCCCCTTTTTCATAACGCCCTGCTTTTTTCTCAAACACCTCATTGCATTGCCGCATCCGTGTTTTGTATATTTCCGCGAAATTCCGTATCTGCCCTGTGAGAACATCGTCTCCGGGTACTATCTTTTCCATATTGCGTACAGGCATGTCAGCGAGAATTTCGTCAGTGAGAATGCTTCCCCTAGCAAGCGTGATCTTCTCGTGGGATGTCCGGGATGTGTAGGTCAGGGCTTTTTTCAGTTCCAGGGAAATCCCGGGTTCGAAACTGTCCGGGCTTTTTTTCCTGATTTCCAGGCACATCCTCTCCCGCACCACTTCTTCTATAGCAGACTTCTCATCATCCCGGTTTTTCTCCAGCATGGCGATTTCCGAGTCCTCTATGAAACGGGCCCGGTCATCCTTGTCTATGCCCCGTCGCGCAAACACCTTGGCATCAATCACAGTTCCTTCCACCCCGGGGGGCACCCGCAGGGATGTATCTTTCACATCCCCGGCCTTTTCCCCGAAAATGGCACGCAGCAGCTTTTCTTCGGGCGACAACTGGGTCTCGCCTTTGGGTGTCACCTTTCCCACCAGAACCGAACCAGCGCTCACCTCCGCGCCCAGCCGGATCACCCCGCTTTCATCCAGATCCCTGAGAGCATCATCACCCACATTGGGTATATCCCGTGTGATTTCTTCCTTGCCCAGCTTGGTATCCCGTGCCACCACCTCGAACTCTTCCACATGAACCGAGGTATAAGTCCCGTCCTTTACCAGGTTTTCGCTTATGAGGATGGAATCCTCGAAATTATAACCTCCCCAGGGCATGAAAGCCACTGTGATATTTTTTCCCAGGGCAAGCTCGCCGTTCTCGGTGGAGGGGCCGTCTGCTATGATCTCCCCGGCCTTCACATGTCTGCCCTTCCTCACCACGGGCCGCTGGTTGATGCAGGTATTCTGATTGGATCGGACAAATTTCGCAAGGCTGAATATCTTTACCAGGTCCGGAAGAGCATCGCCCTCGGACGGAGCAGGCATATCCCCGGGCACTGATCTGAACACAATCCTGGATGAATCCGCATCCGCGACCATCCCGTCAAAAGGGGCCACAACAGCCACTCCCGAATCCCTGGCCACGATACCCTCTATGCCCGTGCCCACCAAAGGAGCCTGGGTGACCATAAGGGGGACAGCCTGGCGCTGCATGTTCGACCCCATGAGTGCCCGGTTCGCATCGTCATTTTCAAGAAAAGGAATCAGGGATGCGGACACACTCACCAACTGGTTGGGAGAAATATCCATAAGCTCGATCTCCTCCTTGGGCATCATAGAAAGCTCCCCCACCACCCGGGATGTCACCAGGGGATTGCGGAAACGGAACACAAAATCACTATCACCTCCCGACTGCCCACTGCCAACTGCCGACTGCCGACTGCCGACTGCCGACTCCCTCCTCACCCTGATCAGCGGAGCATTGGCCTGGGCTATGGGATGAGCCTGCTCTTCGAACGCGCTCAGGAACCTTACCTTGTCCGACACTGTGGAGTCACTGACAGCACTATACGGGGTTTCGATAAAGCCGTAATTGTTGACCCGTGCATATGTGGAAAGGGATACGATGAGGCCGATGTTGGGGCCTTCGGGTGTTTCAATGGGACAGATGCGGCCGTAATGGGAAGGATGCACATCCCTGACCTCGAACCCGGCACGCTCCCGTGTGAGCCCCCCGGGGCCAAGTGCGGAGAGACGCCGCTTATGAGTGGTTTCGGAAAGGGGGTTGGTCTGATCCATGAACTGTGACAACTGGCTGGTTCCGAAGAATTCCTTGAGCACTGCTGTGACGGGCTTGGGATTGACCAGGTCATTGGGCATGAGCGCGTCCACCTCCTGGAGGCTCATGCGCTCCCGGATGGCCCGCTCCATACGCACCAGGCCGATGCGGTACTGGTTCTCCATGAGTTCGCCCACCGCACGTACCCGACGGTTGCCCAGGTGGTCAATGTCATCCACAATTCCCTGGGTGTCGCGGAGAACTATCAGTGTTTTTGTGGTGAGCAGTATATCCTCCCGGCGCAGGGTTCTCACACTCACAGGCGTGTCAATTCCCAGGCGGTGATTTATCTTCATCCGGCCCACCCCGGAAAGATCGTAATAAGCGGATCGGAAAAACATCTGGTCAATGAAGTCCTGGGCAACTTCGGGAGTTGCAGGATTTCCGGGCCTCAGCCGACGGTAGATATCCAGGAGCGCGTCTTCTTTAGTCTCTGCTTTGTCCAGGATAAGGGTCTTGCGGATGGCATCGCTGCCCGAAGTTTCATCAGCCGAGAGCACCCTGAACTCAAAAAAATCCCCGGTATCTGATGAACGGACAACAGCCAGGAGTTTGTCCAGGAGATCGTCGTCAATGATCTGATTCGCGGTCGCGATCACCTCGCCTCCTGCGGGAGCGGAGAGCGGCAGCGCGAGCACTTTGTCCCTCACTCCCTCAAAGCTTACAGGAATCATCTTCAGTCCCGCGGCAGCCAGTTCCCTGAACACCTTGCGGATGAATTTCCTGCCTTTTTTTATGATGGGTTCCCCGGTTTCAGGATGGGGCACGTCAGCGCTGGCCTTCTGCCCTTTGAGAAAATCCTCATCCACTTCGGCAAAGAATTCGAATTCGGCTCCCAGTTTTTCTTCCAGGGAGGCATCTTCGCTTTGCGGGGAGAAGTCCGGCCTTTTCTGAATCCGGACAGCGTGGGTTCTGTAAAAATAGTTAAGAATATCTTCGGCCGTGTATCCGCATGCTTTGAACAGGAGAGTCACGGGGAATTTGCGGCGTTTGTCAATTTTTATATATACTATATCTTTGGGATCAACTTCCATGTCAATCCAGGAACCCCGCACCGGGATAATCCTGGAGGAATAGATCACCTTGCCGCTTGTGTGTGTTTTTCCCTTGTCATGACTGAAGAAAACCCCGGATGACCGGTGAAGCTGGCTGACCACGACCCGTTCGGTTCCGTTGATGATAAAAGTGCCTTTGTTTGTCATCAGGGGAATCGTACCGAAATAGATTTCCTGCTCTTTTATGTCGCGGATGTTGGATATCCCGGTTTCTTTATCCACATCATAAACCACCAGGCGAACCGTGATCCTGACCGGCAGCTCATAAGTCATGCCCCGGTGAATGCACTCCTCCACACTGTGCTTGATGATACCGAATCGGTAGGACACGAATTCCAGGGACGCGCTTCCGGTAAAATCTTTGATGGGGAATACAGATCGGAATACTGCCTCTAAGCCTGTGTCTTCACGTTTTTCGACGGGGATGCCGATTTGCAGGAAGCGGTTATAGGACTCCCGCTGCATCCCGATAAGATCGGGGATATCGACGATTTTCCGTATTTTGCCGAAGTTTTTTCTTATACGATTCATGGGGATATGGGATGAAGTTTGAAGTTTGAAGGGCGAAGTCCGAAGGTGAAGTTCAACTCATTTTCACACTTCAGACTTCACACTTCAGACTTTTTATTTTAATTCAACCTGAGCGCCTGCTTCTTCAAGCTGGGCTTTCACTTTCTCGGCCTCGTCTTTGGCGATTCCTTCTTTCACAGGCGTGGGAGCACCGTCAACAAGTGCTTTTGCATCTTTAAGCCCGAGTCCGGTAATTGCCCTGACCTCTTTGATAACCTGTATTTTCTTATCTCCGGGGGTCGTCAGAATCACGTCAAACTCTGTTTTTTCTTCTGCACCGGCTCCTGCCGCATCCGCAGGCCCTGCAACCGCTGCCATTACAGCAGTCGGGGCAGCAGCGGAAACGCCGAATTTATCTTCCATCTCTTTGACAAGCTCGGACAACTCCAGCACAGACATGTTTGCTATAAATTCTATTACATCTTCTTTGGTAATATCTGCCATCTTTTCCTCCGTATTGAAACCGGAAATTCGAAATCAGGCTCCGGTTTCGAATTCTGATTTCAATTACGCTGCTTCTTTCTGTTCTTTTAATGCATTCAAAACATTCAAAAAGTTTCTCGGAACGCCGCTGAGTACCCTCACGAAAGCGGTCGGAACGCCGTTCATGGTTGAAAGAACCTGAGCCAGCAAAACTTCCCGTGAGGGAAGACTTGATAAGGACTTGATATCGCTCAGATCAAGCTCTTTGCCGCTCATCACGGCACCCCTGATTTCAAGTTTGTTATTTTCCTTTGAAAATTCGGTCAGGGCCTTTGCAAGGGCAACAGGATCTTTACAGGTCAGCGCGATAGCACTGGGACCTTTGAACTTGTCCCGGAGCTTTGCTGCATCCGTATCTTCAGATGCCCTGATAATAAGCGTATTTTTCGCTACCTGGTATTCAGCTTCGGCTTCCCTGAGCTTCCTGCGCAGGTCATTCATTGCCATGACGTCAAGTCCTTTATAATCCGTCACGATGACAATTTCAGACTTTGAAAACTTTTCATGCAGGTCTTTTACGATTTCCTTCTTTTTGTCCAGTTTCATTTGTCTGCTCTGGCACCTCCTTATCTGGGCGGGCCCCCGGAAGGGGATTAAACGCGCTGTCGGGAAAACCGGTTTCCCTAAGTTCGTACGTACCCGCGGTCTTTGATAAAAAACCGGAATCTGCTCATGTATTTCACGCCATATGAACTTTTCTTTTACACCGCAGGGACTCCCGACAGCTTTCTCCGCTGCTGATACAGCAAGTTTTACATATGGTATTTATTCGTAATTTATTTAAGCAGTTCTTTAACTGTTGCCATTTCTACCCGGACACCGGGTCCCATTGTCGTAGAAACCGCAATGGTTCTGAGGTAGGTTCCCTTGCTGGCAGCCGGTTTGAGACGTATAATTGTTTCCAGAAATGTGGATACATTCTCTAATACTTTTTCCGCGCCGAACGAGACTTTGCCCATCGGTGCGTGAACAATCCCGGCTTTTTCGACTCTGAAATCTATTTTTCCGGCCTTGAGATCATTAACGGCCTTTGCAATATCAAAAGTGACTGTACCGACTTTTGCGTTCGGCATCAGGCCCCTTGGTCCGAGAATCCTTCCGATCTTCCCCACAGATCCCATCATATCCGGAGTAGCAACAGCTTTATCAAAGTCAGTCCATCCGTCTTTTATTTTCTGTATGAGATCATCGTTGCCGACAAAATCAGCTCCCGCATCCTGGGCCTCTTTTTCCTTCTCTCCCTTTGCAAATACGAGGACTTTCACTTTTTTGCCGGTTCCGTGGGGCAGGATAACGCTTCCCCGCACCATCTGGTCAGCATGCCTCGGATCAACCCCGAGGCGAACTGCAACATCAACTGACTCATCAAAACCTGCATAAGAGGAAGCTATTGCTTTCTCAACAGCCTCAGGAAAATCAAATTTTTCTGTCGTACCTACTTTTTTTTCTAAATACTTTTTACCCCGCTTGGGCATCTTTTCCCCCTTATTAGCTGAATCCTGAAGTGGAAAGCAGGAAGGACCAGCTTCCTGATTTTCAACTAAAACAGCTAACTGACCTCAATTCCCATGCTCCTGGCAGTGCCTGCAATAATCTTACAGGCAGCATCCAGGTCATTGGCATTCAGATCCACCATTTTCTGCTTGGCAATATCTTCTACCTGTTCACGAGTCACATTACCGACTTTATTGCGCTTGGGGTCCCCCGCACCTTTGGCAATTTTCGCCGCTTTTTTCAAGAGTACGGAGGCAGGCGGTGTTTTTGTAATGAATGTAAAGGTTCTGTCCTGATAGACTGTTATGACAACAGGAATAATCATGCCTTCCTCATTCGCGGTTCGGGCATTGAAAGCCTTACAGAAATCCATTATATTCACGCCATGCTGCCCCAGCGCAGGGCCGATCGGCGGAGACGGATTGGCCTTACCCGCTCCGACTTGCAACTTTATCTGCGCAATAACCTTTTTAGCCATATCTTCTCCAAAATATAGTTTTTAAGAAAAAGACAATTGTCAGCGGAAAAATCCTTTCAATCCGACAAATATCATCTTAAAATCTATGGCGGGGAACTGAGCGTCCGGGTAGTGGTTTCAGAAACACTGCTGAACCAGCCAACTCCTTTGGCTTACCCCTAAATTTTTGCCACCTGTACGAATTCCAGTTCCACGGGTGTGGATCGACCGAATATGCTCACCAGAACCTTAATCTTACCTTTTTCAGGGTTAACGTCCTCTACAGTGCCGTTAAAATTTGTAAAAGGTCCGTCTATCACACGAATCTCATCTCCCGACTCAAAAAAGTATTTCGGTTTCGGTTTTGCCTCCCCGGCCTTCATACGGTTCAGAATCTGCCCGGCTTCCTCATCAGAAATCGGCGAAGGATTCTCTCTTCCCCCCAGAAAACCGCTTACCTTATCCGTATCGTTCACAATATGCCACGTTTCATCATCAAGTTTCATCCGAATCAATATATATCCGGGATAAAACTTGCGGGACGATGTCTTTCGCTTTCCTTTTACAAGCTCAACAACCTGTTCAGTCGGTACAACGATATCGTCAAACTTCTCCGGATGGGGGGATGAAGAAATCCGCTCTTCCAGAGCAGTCTTTACCTTGTTTTCAAATCCCGAATAAACGTGAACAACATACCATTTATTATTGTCAGCAGTCATTTGTCCCCATTATTTTTTGTCGGGCTTGTGGTAAGTTTTAGGCACGAAGTAAAGCGACCGTTACTGAAGAACCAGGCGGACCAAACTATTCAACCCGATATCAACCACTCCCAGAAAAAATGATATGATCATAACCAGTATGATCACTACAACAGTTGACCCTATAGTCTGCTTGCGTGAAGGCCATGTCACTTTTTTAAGTTCGGCTTTGACTTCTCTCAGAAACTGAAGCCCTTTGCCCAGGTAACCGGTCGAAAACAAACTTCTCTTCCCCGTACCTGCGGATTTTCGCTGCAAATAACTTTCGTTCCCCTTTTTCCGTGCATCAGGGGTTTTATCTGCAGCGTCACCGTTAATCTGAGACGATGATACACTGCCATTTTCCTGTCTCTTTTTCTTTCTGATTGAGCTTTTCTTCCTTAGTAACCGTCCCATTTTGCTCCCAAAATATTGAAAGCCCAAAGTCGGAACACCGGCCTTCACCTCTGCACGTTACCAAACCCGCAGATATTCGTTGCGAACCGTTATCCTTTGAGCTTCAAATAATAAAAATTTGGCAGGCCAGGCAGGATTCGAACCTGCAACATCCGGTTTTGGAGACCGGCGCTCTAGCCGTTGGAGCTACTGGCCTGCTGGGAATTGAAATATTGAGGAATTGAAATATTGAGAACTGAATATTGACAGGTTTCAATTTCCAATTTCAATTTCAATCTATTTGGTTTCTCTGTGTGGCGTATGTTTTCTGCAAAATCTGCAATACTTTTTGAATTCCAGCTTGTCAGGCGTCGTCCGTTTGTTCTTCGTCGTTGTATAGTTCCTGTTTTTACATGCAGTGCATGCAAGGATCACAATTATTCTCATTTTGTTATTTGTCCGGTGTCATTTGTCCGTTGCCATCTGATGTTACAACGGACAAATGACTGACTATTCGATAATTTCGCTTACCACTCCGGCGCCGACGGTTCTTCCGCCTTCCCTGACAGCAAACCGGAGTTCCTTTTCCATTGCGATGGGGGTGATCAGTTCTCCCGTGATCTTCACATGGTCTCC
>JAUCGG010000040.1 GCA_030378015.1 Desulfococcaceae bacterium HSG8 | reverse complement strand
ATTCAATTCCTTCCTGTTTGAATTTTACACCGGAAAATGCATGAGATGGTTTGCATTCCATAGAATAGATATTAATAAAAATCACGAACCGGTTTATTCGTGTATTTTGTGCTTGGTGATAAAACGGGCAGATACAACCGAGGTTTTACTACATAGATTAGCGATAATAAAGGATTACGTCCCCTTATATTCATGTAATCCTTGCTTATCCATAATCCGTGTAGATACAAACGGTGGGTTACACTACATGGATTAGCGATAATAAAGGATTACGTCCCCTTATGTTCATGTAATCCTTGCTTATCCATAATCCGTGTAGATACAAACGGTGGGTTACGCTTCGCTCCACCCACCCTACATTACATTTTCATGTGTATAATCCTGTTGAAAAGTTTACAATTTTTTGCTATTTTATTTAAAATTTCTGATTAAAAAGGAGCTTGAAATGTCACGTTTATATTTATTATTATTAATTATTGCAGCTTTTTGTACCCATGCATATTCACAATCGGAACCCGCTCCCCGGGCCGCACCGGGCACGGTTTCAATGCCTTGGGAAACATTCATTCACCTCCGAAACCAGGCAAAAACCCCCGAATCCCAACGGTCACAGCGTTATTCCTATGAAAATGCACGCTACACAGGCACGGCAGCCATTGATAAAAAAGATTATGTGATCCGGTTTCAAGCTGCTGTTGTGGCAAATACCTTCGGAAATCATGCAGCGCTCGTTCCTTTTCTTTCCCGGCAACTGAATCTCGAGTCCCTGACTGTTGATGGTGAGCAGTCCGCATGGACAGAGAAGGACGGATTTTTTCACGCGCTTATCCCGGAAGCAGGAAGACATACGATTGAGGCAGGGTTCACCGTTATCCTCAATGCACAGACATGGCCCAGGAATTTCTATCTCCCCCTTGTGGAAATCCCCGGCAGCGAAGTAATGCTTCATGTTCCGGATACAGACACAGAAGCCCGGTTTGACCCCGGTGTTGCCCTTGATACGCTTCATAAAGAAGACGGTGACATGATCCGGGGATATGTGCCGGCTGTTTCAGGGGTGAATATCCGGTGGTTGAAGCGCAATGAGGAAAAAAAGGAAGTACCCCTGAAAATGAGCGCGACGATTCACACATACATCTCCCTGGAAGAAAAAGGTGCGAACTGCCAGAGCGAAGTGACTTTCCGCATTTTGCAGGGAGAAACCAATTTCTTCCGAATTCGTGTTCCCAATGCCGTTGATATCCTTGAAGTATCTGCCCCCGGGGATGCCGGCGCGATTTCCCAGTGGTTTACGGAAGACTTGGAAGATTCCAGGATGATCCACATCTACACTGCGTATCAGCAAAATGAAAATTTTCGGTTCCGCTTCATTTATGAACGCACGGAGACCCGGTCAGACTATCAGTTTTCCGTGCCGCAACTGCTCCCCCAGTCTGTTGAACGATATGAAAACCTGATTGCAGTGGGTTCCGAAGTCAGCGTGGAAATCAGCGAAGCAGATGCCAGCCACATTGAGCGGCGGGATGTCCGGTTTCTCCCCCGGGATATAGGACAGTTTGCCAAAAGTCACGCCCTGTTTTACTACAAGGCATTAAGCGGGGATTTCCGGCTGGGCTTCAACGTCAGGAGCCATGAGAAAGCCCCTATGGTGACGACCCGAATCGAACGGGTGGAGGCGGACAGTGTTCTCACCGAGGCAGGCACATTAATGACCAAGGCCGCGTATTATATAAAAAATAACCATGCCCAGTTTTTACGCCTGAAGCTTCCCGGGAACTCGAAACTTCTCAGCGCTTTCCTGAAAGGTCAGGAAGTGCAGCCTGTGCTTGACGGCGAACACCTGCTCATCCCGATCTCAAAATCCGCGGAAAAGGCGTTTCCCGCGGAGATTGCCTTTTTAACCAATTCAGAGCATTTCAGCATCTCAGGCTCTGATTCCCTCCGGCTTCCCGAGAATGAGCTTCCCATCGGGGAACTTTCCTGGAGACTTTATACGCCGACAAACTACCAGATGCTTTACTTCGGAGGAAACATTGAGCGAGTGAAATACAGCCTGCTGACCCGGATCGGATGGCTCGTTAGCAAAGCCCCGGGTGATCATGGGAATCTGGCTTACGCGGGAGCCGGTAAAGTCAGCCAGTCGCAAAATTACGAATACAGCGCTAAAGGGTTGCGGAAGCGGTTTAAAAAATATAAAGTGAGTATGGATTCCTCTGCCGGGGAAAGCGGGGCTCTGAACCAGATCAGGGTGCAGATCCCGGTCACAGGCAACCGATATCGTTTTGAATCATATCTGGTCAAAGGCTTCACACCGGAAATCACTTTTTTCTACATCAGCGACACCATTCGTGATGCCCTGGCCTTTGCCATATGCACCGTTTTTTTCCTGTTCCTCATTTGGACAATGGCCTTTATCCTGGAAAGACCATCCCTTCCTCCGAACCTGCGCAAAATCAGGAATTACCTGAAAGGAACCGGTGTGATTGCGGTATTGGCACTCCTGCTGATGATATTCTCCCTCGGGATCAACGCATATATCGGAGACAGTATTGCCCTGGCATTTGTCAGCTTCGCATTGTGGCAGAACCGGCAGGTATCCCGAAAATTCCACGCACGGGTCACAGGGAAACGGAGTTATCTTACGGAAATAGTCCTGATCGGACTGGTTCTCCTGATCATTCCCATGCTGATTTCTGACGAGTGGGGAGCCGCGGGCTTTGTATGTTTCCTTTCCATTCTTTTTCATGCCCTGCTCATGAAACTGACGGGGAAGATATCATCCTTTTTTAAAAAAAGAAATGCGGGAGAGGCCGCGATGATTTTCCTTATCTTTTCTTCAGCACTGCTTTCAGTGTATTGCCTTCAATCCCCGGATGCATGGGCAGAAGAATCCGCGCCTCCTGATCTGCCCGCGTTAAAAGACACGCATCTCAACCTTCCATGGGAGATGGTCGAGGAAATGCTCAGGAAGATCGAGGCCCGGAAGCAGCAGCAGGAGGAGAAGCCTGATGCGGATTATATCTTCGGGACCGTTCGGATCACCGGGAATATTTCCAAACGGTTCGCGAACATCCGGTTTACAGTTCCCCTGTGCATTCTTTCTGAGGATTACGTAAAGATTCCCCTGTTCGACACATCTGTGGCAATCACAGAAGCGAAATTTAACGGCCTGTCCCTCGCTCTGAACAGGGAAGGGGCCAATGTGTATTTCGAAGTCAGGCAGGAGACGGACGCTCTCGGTGTACTGGAAGTGAATGTAATTGTCCCTGTTACGGAAAAAGGCGGTGTCAGCGAATTTGTGGTTAAAACCCCGATGATCCGCGGAGGACTGGCAGAGCTGACATTCGGAGAAGATATCCGGTCTGTTTCCCTGTACGGTGTGGTCTGGCAGAAAATTGACGGGCAAAGCGTCACAGCCGCGCTGGGCCGATCCCAGCAGTTACGCGGGGAACTGGCAACTTTTATCCGGAAAAAAGAAACAGCAGATGAAACCTCGAAGCGGGTCAGGAAAATCTATTCAACCACATACACCCTGCTCTCCTTGGAAGAAGAAGTCGCGACCTTTTATTCGTCAATTCGCTACAAAATTCTGAATGATCAGGTGCGGGAGTTCGCCATCCGTCTTCCCAAAGAGGTGGTGGTTCATGAGATTGTCGGGGATGATCTGGAGGAATGGTCAGCCCGATCCGAAGAGGGCGGGTTTACAACTTACCAGGTAAAAGTGCTCTACCCGGTCGCTGAGAAATACGACCTGTCCGTACAATATGAGAAACTCATTAAGAATGAGGAGACAGAATTCACGGTTCCTGTCCTGGATGTCGCTGGGGTGGCCCGGGATGTGGGATATCTTGGGGTTGAAATGCAGGCCCGGGCAGAGATATTCCTGAAGCAACTGAGCAAGGCTCGTATGATTGATATCCGGGAACTCCCGGATATCATCAGGGCAGATGCCTATTCCCCGTTTGTCTATGCCATCCGCTATGTTGAACGCCCGTATGAGATATCCTTCGGAATACGCAAGCATAAGAATTTCGAGATGGACGCGGCCATTGCAGACCGTATCCAGTACGCGTGTGTGATTTCCCCCCGGGGAAAAGTCCTGTCCCAGTTGCAGATTTGGATACGGAACAGCCGCAAGCAGTTTGCCGCGTTCACCCTTCCCCGGAATGCGAAACTCGTCAGCACCTTCATGGACGGCATGAGCGTGAAGCCTTCCCTGGGGCAGAACGATGAACTCCTGCTACCCCTCAAGCGGCAGTCCGCGAATCCTTTTGTCCTGGATGTGGTCTATGAAGGCCCGGAGATTTCTCTGCGCGGTGCAGGCGGATACATTGAGATGAATTTTCCACAGGTGGATATTCCCGCGTCCATCGTTGCTGCTGATATTTATGTGCCCCACAATATGGTATTCTCCGAGCCTTCGGGGGATTTTCAGCAGACGGAAAGTGTGAGATTTGTTCCCTGGCGTCACGGTGCGGGCCTTTCCACGGAATCGGGCATCACACCGGAGATTTATCAGCGTGAGATGGATGACGCCGCTCCGGCAGAGCAGCAGCGGATGGAGAATCGGGCCCCGCCAGTCAGGATGAAACCGAAGAAAGTCGGGGGAACCCTTTCCCTGAAAATCGAACTTCCTAAACGGGGAAAAGTGATTTCCATGAACACCTTTTATGTGCCTGCCGGCATATCCCTGGAAACGGGTTTTCTCCTTTGCCATGAAATTTTGTACAACTCGGGGTATGCCCTGGCAATCCTCATGTTTATGACTGCTGGGTATTTTATCCCTTTCTGCCGTCGTCTGCCTGGAAAAAAGCAGGTGATGGCAGGCATCGGGTTTCTGGCGGTGGCTTATCTGATTCCCTTTTCATGGAAGGAGATTCTTTTTTATACGCTTGCAGGCGTGGTTGTTCGCTATATTGTATCGCGGATTGTGAAACGTGATGCGTGAAACGTGATCAGATTGACATTTTTGCAAGAACAGGGGAAAATGATTATTCACTCATCGGCGAAGTAAAAAACCGGAAAGCAAAATTCAGCGTAAAAGAAGCAGGGAAATTTGTAAAAAAGGCCGAAGAACTGATGAAACTGGAAAACGTCGGCAAAGCTGTGCTGTTTGTCTTTTCTGTGAACGGATTTTTTAAAAGTACTCTTGATTATCTGGAAAAGCACGGCATCGCGTGGCAAGCGATCCGAGGTGGCTAGGAAGGCAGGGCGGGTTCTGACCACTGTTTCTCCGCTACACGGATTAGGTGTAAGAAAGGATTTCGTGTTCTCTTGGTTGTGTAATCCTTTCTTACACATAATCCGTGTAGATGCACGGATTTGTTGTCTGAACCCGGATGGGGCTTGCCCCGCCGATGTTCGCTGATCTTCATGTCTGATATAACCGAAATGACGGGACAGCGATAACGGCGGGGCAAGCCCCACCCTACATTTACTGACCATCCGAGTTCAGACAAACAGCCCGAAACGAAGTAGGGCGGGGCTTGCCCCCGATGTTCGCTGATCTTCATGTCAGATATAACCGAAATGACGGGACAGCGATAACGGTGGGGCAAGCCCCGGGCAAGCCCACCCTACATTTACCGGGTTCAGACAAATTGGCACGTAATCCTTTCTTATCGCTAATCCGTGTAGCGAAGTATTCTTTCAGAATGCGCTGCAAATACAGGTAAATGAAATGCAAATCCGACTCAAAGAAAAAATCGGAAATCCTGATCTGTTCACCGGAAGGAAAAATGAACTCGCTTATTTCCTGAACTGGATAGACAGGATAAAACGGGAAATTTCCATGAGTACTGCCATTCTCTCTCGGAGAAAAACCGGCAAAACCGCTCTGCTGCAAAGATTGTACAATATTATTTTTAATGAAAACGACCGGGTTATTCCTTTTTACTTTGAAATCAGGGAAACAGACCAGTGGATTATTGAATTCGGCACAGAATTTCTTCTCACATTTATCTGCCAATACCTTGCCTTCAAAACCCGGAAATACGAATATCTCAGCTATTCAAAAAACGATTTCGCCAGGGTATCAGAAGCCGTAAAAGCAGAAAAGCTCGGCTATCTCGCGGATCTGATCAGAGATGCCCGGGTCGCGATAAAAGATGATCATCCCGGCAGCCTGTGGAATATCGCAAGAAAAGCTCCCCGGATGGCTGCCCAGTATTATGACGACCGTATCGTCCAGATCATTGACGAATTCCAGTTTATCAATCGCTTTATTTTCAGAGACAAGGCATGTAAAAACCGCATCGGGAATCTTGCCGGCAGCTATCTGGGCACGGCAGAATACAAAAACGCCCCCCTGCTGGTTGCCGGGAGATGGGTCGGCTGGCTGTCACAAGACCTTCACCGGATGCTTCCGGGCAGGTTCCAGTTCCACTATCTTGAGAATATCCCTGAATACGAGGCTTTTGAAATGATCCTGAAATATTCCCATCTCGAGGACATTTCCGTATCAGAGGAAACCGTGCCGCTGATCGCAGGACTTGCGGAAGGAAATCCCTTCTACATAAGCTCGCTGTTCCGTTCCAAATATCCGAAAAAAGACCTGACAACAGAAAAAGGACTGCTTGAAACCCTGGAATTCGAAACCCTTCATAAAGAAGGGGGAATCAGGGGCATATGGACGGAATATATGGGCTATGCAATAAAGGAATCAAACGACGTTCATGCCAAAAGAATCGTGCTTTACCTGTCAAAACACAGGCAAAGAGAGGTCAGCCGTGATGAACTGAAGGATAAACTGGGCATTGAGATGACCGATTCCCAGCTTGAGGAAAAGCTGAAAATCCTGGTGGGAGCGGATATCATCGAGCAGGGCAGGGGCAACTTCTATTACCGGGGAGTTCCGGACAACATCTTTGACAAGGTATTCCGGGGCATATATGCTGATGAGATTGAGTTATCCGATCCGGGAGTTATAAAAAATGAGTACAGGTCGCTGGTTCGGGAGCTGCGAAAAAAATCCGAACGGATACAGGGAGAATACAGCCATTACAAAGGAAAATTCGCCGAATATCTTATCATTGACAATCTCAGATACAGGGCATACAGAAATCAGGAATTTTTCAGGAACATGATGAATAACCTGCCGGATGATTTCGAATTCTCAGAATATAAAACCGTATGGTCATACTCAGCCTCGCCCGTGCATCAGCGGGAAATTCAGATTGACATTTTTGCAAGAACAGGGGAAAATGATTATTCACTCATCGGCGAAGTAAAAAACCGGAAAGCAAAATTCAGCGTAAAAGAAGCAGGGAAATTTGTAAAAAAAGCCGAAGAACTGATGAAGCTGGAGAACGTCGGCAAAGCTGTGCTGTTTGTCTTTTCTGTGAACGGATTTTTTAAAAATACTCTTGATTATATGGAAAAGCACGGCATCGCATGGGCAAGCGATCCGAGGTGGCTGGAATCAGGCAGGCAGGGCGGGGTCTGACCACTGTTTCTCCGCTACACGGATTAGGTGTAAGAAAGGATTTCGTGTTCTCTTTGTTGCGTAATCCTTTCTTAGACATGCGTGCATCTACATGGATTATGTGTAAGAAAGAATTTCGTGTTCTCTTTGTCGCGAAATCCTTTCTTACACATAATCCGTGTAGCTGCACGGATTTATTGTCTGAACTCGGATAGGTAGGATTAAAGGATGGGCAGAATTTACAGGTTGTTAATCCTGCCCTGGATTATCGCAAAGCAAGCTTTGCACTCCGCTGATTCATAACCCGGACGTCATTTCTGAAACGAAACACTTAGCGGTATCTCTGTGGCATCCTTCATAAAAGCTGAAAAGTAGAACAATTTTGCAAATTGTTTAAAACGATTTGCAAAATCGTTCTATAGTAAGCTTTGAGCTCCACTAAAAAACACAAAATCCGTTAGAATCAGTCACGCATCACGTTTCACGTTTCACACTAATATGCCTCTTCATACTCCAGATCTTTTTTCGTCACCTTCCCCTTGAACATGTTATATGCCCATGCCTGGTACGCAATAATAACGGGCACAAAGATAATGACCACGATCAGCATAATTTTCAGGGTCAGGGGACTTGAGGAAGCATTGTAAGCCGTCAGGCTGTATTCCGGGCTGATGTTTGAAGGGAACAGGCTGGGGAACAGACCGATAACGCCGAAAAACGTGCATAATACAATAGTCAGTGACGAGGCAAACCATGCCTTGAAAAAGGCTTTCCGGACAAGGTACAGTTTTATCCCCAAGAGCGCGAGGACATTCAGCGCAATAAAGAAAAACAGGGCGGGATTTGCAATATAATTGTCATAAAGATTGGTTTTAAACTTGCTGGCGATCAGGAAAGCAACCGCAGTGACCAGGAGAGCCCACCATATCTTGTTTGCTGTCCAAGCGGCTCTTTCATGAAGGTCTCCCTCTGTTTTTATGGACAGCCACAGCGACCCGTGGACCAGGAAGAGAAGCAGGAAGAGCAGACCGCCCAGGAGTCCGTATCCGTTCAGAAGCGTAAAGAGGGTTCCGTGGTAAAGCCCGTTTTCATCAATGGGAAGTCCTTGGAAAATATTCGCAAATGCAACACCGAACAAAAGGGCAGGCGCAAAGCTGCCCACGAAAATACACACATCCCAGATCTGACGCCACCCGGGATTATCCACCTTGCTGCGAAATTCAAGGGCGACTCCCCGCAGGATCAGGGCAAAAAGAATCAGCATGAGCGCGGAATAAAGGGATGAGAACATCACGGAATAGACCAGCGGAAATGCTGCAAACGTCACTCCGCCTGCTGTGATCAGCCATACCTCATTACCGTCCCACAAGGGACCCATGGAATTCAGCATAATCCTTTTATCATCATCATTCTTCCCGAGAAAAGGGAGAAGTGTCCCGATGCCGAAATCAAAACCATCTGTCATGAAGAACAATGCCCACAACAGTCCCCAAAGGAAAAACCATATTGTTTGTAAAGCCATTTTTACCTCCGTATAAGATTGAAGATTAAAAAATAAAAATCCTCAATTCTCAATAGCCGATTCAGGCCCTTTTTTGGCGTATTTTGTGATCAGATAGAAACCGGTTGCCCCCAGGAGACCGTAAACAAGTATAAAAGCAACCAGGGAGACTGCCACCTGGGAAGTTGCTATCGGAGAAACCGCATCTGCTGTTTTCATCAGGCCATAGACAATCCAAGGCTGACGGCCCACCTCTGCCAGAACCCATCCCATTTCACAGGCAATATAGGGCAGGGGAATGGCAAAAAGCATCACCTTGAGATAAAGCGTGCTCTCAACCAGACGATTTCTCAGGAACCATCCGATTATCATGAGAAGCGGGAACAGGGTCCCCAGTCCCACCATAGTTCTGAAAGCCAGCAATGTGAGAAACACAGGGGGTCTTTCATCTTTTGGGATGTCTTTGAGTCCGGTCACTTCGGCATTAATGTCATGATGCCCCAGGAAACTGAGAAGACCGGGAATCGAACCTATTTCAATGAGGTTTCTTTCATTTTCCTCGTCCGGGATGGCAAAGAGATGAATCGGTGCCCGGGCCGTGGTTTCCCAGTGGGCCTCCATAGCAGCAAGTTTCGCAGGCTGCACCTCTGTCACATGAACAGCATGCATATCCCCGTTAATGGCTAAAAAGATAGAAAAGACCAGGCCGAAGACCAGGCTGATCTTAAATGATCTTGTAAAAAAGTCAATATGCTGTTTTTTCAAAAGATGATACGCGCTGATGCCCATGACGAAAAAAGCACTCAGCACATAAGCCGCACTGACAGTATGAATGAATTCGAGCAAACCGAATTTGTTGAAAACAACGGCTGCGAAGTCAGTTAATTCTGCTCTTCCGTTTCTGATTTCATAGCCCACAGGATGCTGCATCCAGCCGTTTGCAATGAGTATCCATATGGCAGAAAGGGTGGATGCCCCTGCGATGAGCCACATGACAATCGCATGAGCTTTTTTCGAGATTTTATTCCACCCGAATACCCAGACACCTATAAAAGTGGATTCCAGGAAAAAAGCTGCTGTGGCCTCAATTGCAAGAAGCGAGCCGAAAATATCTCCTACATAAGCTGAATAGCGGGACCAGTTTGTGCCGAATTGAAATTCAAGTGTGATTCCCGTGACAACTCCCAAGGCAAAATTGATCAGGAACAGCTTGCCCCAGAATTTGGTCATGGACAGGTAGGTTTCATCCCCGGTTCTGACATATTTTGTTTCCATATATGCTACGAGGATGGAGAGTCCGAGCGTCAGGGGTACAAACAGAAAATGGAACATAGTGGCGGCCGCGAATTGCAGCCGCGAAAGCAACAAAACGTCCATTTGATTCTCCTTATTTTGGTAAAAAAGGTGTGAAGTTCGTAGTTCCGCCTTTAGGCGGCTTTTTACCGCCTAAAGGCGGAACTACTACATCAACTTGTAAATTCCTCCCCCCTTTTTTAAAGGGGGGCCGGGAGGGATTTCTGGCGTAACCGACTTTTATCACAGCGTAAAATCCCTACTGCCCTCTTTTATCTATTATAAGAGAGGGGGGACGAATTTCCAAGTTGCTGTACTACGAACTTCACACTCAGCTACTGTCAGCAGATCGGATTTCCCGATCTGCTGATTGTTTTTAGCTGCCTGCATCCAGTTTACACTGGGTAAAATCTATCTCTTTTCCGCAGGAATCGCATTTGTGCGGTTTATCAAATTCGTCAGAAAATATTTCCTTAGACGCGCTGCAGTCAGGGCATTTGCATGTAAAGGTTTTCAGATTTTTAAACTGCTCAAAACCGGGACAATGCTGGGGTGTTGTAGCCATCATTCATCTCCTTTCTTAAAGTTGAACAATTGATTTAGCAGGGATAATATACCCAAAATGCAGGGCAGGGTTCTGTTCCGCCATGAGTTACGGGATAGAACCCCGGCCTGCTTCTCACCATATAAATCATCAGCCCAGTTTCTTGGCAAGTTCCTGGCCGTAATCCTGGGCCATCTGAACTCCGCCGCCAAGAGAACTCGATTTCAATCTCAAGGAGTTACTGACCATATCCATCTTAAAAATATTCTTCATCGTGTCAAATATCCGGTCAGGAGCCTCACCGCTCCATCCGAACGCACCGAACGTGCCTCCTGCTTTTCCAGCGAGACCTGCCTTTTCAGCCATAAAAAGCATTGTCTTCATCTTCTGCATCATATCGCCGTGATATGTGGCAGATCCGAATGCATAGCCGTCATATCCCTGGAGGTCTGCCTCACTTTTGATATCATTGACATTGAGCACATTCGCTTCATTTCCGGAAAATCGGACGCCTTCGCCAATGAGTTCTGCGATTTTTTTTGTTTCACCGGTTCTTGTATTATACACAACAAGCAATTTAGCCATGTATTCCCTCCTTAATTACTTTATCCGTTTATCAACACCGCTGCCGTCTGTCTGACAATCCGGTGTGTAGCAGCTATTATCAAGAAATTCGCATTTCTCTTTGCACGAGGGGCATTCTTCGGGGGGAGCATCGGCTTCCAGTGTGTAGCCGCAGTTTTTACATTTCCAACTCGCCATCATATCACCTCCTTTACCATGAAAATACATTTTGAAAAGCCGGCTTTTATCTGTTTTCACTGAAAATATCTCATGAACGTGGAAAAGCCGGCTTTTCATGAGTGTTTGCCATGAAAATATGTTCGGACTTGGTACTCTGTTTCAGAAATGATGTCCGGGTTATCGCAAAGCAAGCTTTGCACTCCGCGTTCAGATCCGGGGTGAGCGAGCGGATCATTCTCCCTTCCAGAGTCCGTGAAGATTACAATATGCGCGTATCGAAATCTGGCTGCCTTCCACATTGAATGTTGCTTCGGGAGCTTCACCGGGATTCAGGAACTGACGGTAAACTTTTCCGTCCGCATTCACTTCGATCCATTCAATATAATGTTTTTCTTCCATGGGATGTGCGACTTCGCCGACTTTGACCTTTACGCCGCCCGAAATTTTTTCCAACACAGGAACGTGTTTCTCTTTTGCCGCATCCACAGTGTTTTCGGTCATCAGCACCATGGGATTCCCGCAGCAGACCAGTTCACCTGCCCCGCCATGAAGTATTTCGATGATGTTTCCGCAAGCCTCGCATTTGTAAACCTGAAGTCTTTCTGTCATTTTTTCTCCTTTCTCATCAACATTCTGCAGGCTGGCTGAGTACGAATTCCGAACCACCATCAGGATGCCGGATTTCGCATTCAGGCCGACCCGCGAGTTCAGGATATTCTGGGCCTTGATCTTCGTTTCGGCCAGTTATTCCCCTATGCTCCCGCCGGATTGCCAAATCCGGCGGACATGGCTCGGATTTGCCAATCTGAGCCATGCATACGGCCAGAACGGAGATCATTTTCTTCCGAAAGAACCCTGATTGATTACCAGTTTTCCCCAAGCAGTTCGAAATGTGCCTGCGGATGCGCACATGCAGGGCACTGCCCGAGGGCTTCATTGCCGTCATGGAGGTAGCCGCAGTTGCGGCAGCGCCATGTGACTTTTTCATCTTTCTTGAAAACCCGGCCTGCTTCGATGTTTGCAGCAAGATCACTGTATCGTTTTCCATGCTGTTTTTCGGCAATAGCAATTTTTTCAAAAATAATGGCGACCGCCTCAAACCCTTCTTCGCGGGCAATCTTGGCAAACTCGGGATATATTTCCGAATATTCGCACTGCTCCCCTGCCGCGGCAGCCTTCAGATTTTCAAGGGTTGTTCCGACGACGCCCGCGGGGAACGCGCCGGTTATTTCAACCTCGCCGCCCTCAAGAAATTTGAAAAACCGTTTGGCATGTTCTTTTTCATGATTAGCGGTTTCTTCAAAAATATCCGCAATCTGAACATACCCTTCTTTTTTTGCCTGGCTGGCAAAATAAGTGTAACGATTGCGGGCCTGGGATTCACCTGCAAATGCTGCCAAAAGATTTTTTTCCGTCTTAGTACCTTTCAAATCTGCCACGTTTCATTCCTCCTTGTTTTTCCTGTTGTAACAGCAATAAGAAGTCTTAATGCCATTCATTTATAACATCTTTTTGCAATTGTCAAATTGAGTTTAATAAAATTTGATCATTAGTTAAATAAAGGTTATTCAGGCAGTGTGATAAATAGTAGGTATAAACTCTTATCAATCAGGATAATTCAAAGATTTAAAATAGTTATATCCGGATTTAGTGTATACTGCCCAATCATCAACCAGGTCTTGATCTTAGCTCTGGCCACGCGGCTCGGCTCGGATTGACAAATCCGCCGGATTTGTCAATCGTTCAGCTCGCCGAAGTCCGGCGAAAGCAAGACCGGGCTGATGGCCTGTCAACTATCATCATGACTATCGGGAGGGAACAATTCGTTTTTCAAGAGCATTGCAAAACTGGCTTCCCCGAGGGTTTGCCGCACCCTGTCCCTTGCTTTTTCCCATACGATATGTATTGAGCATGTCGGGCTTCTGAAGCAGGAATCGGGCCGCAATACGCAGTCATTTAAAAAAATTTCTCCCATGACAGACTCTATGACGTTCAAAAGGGTCAGTTTTTCGGGCGAAACAACCAGCCGCAGGCCGCCTTTCGGTCCCTGGACAATCTCAATAATGCCGGAGCGCGATAGGCCCTGGGCAATTTTTCCCAGGAACGGGTCAGGGATTTTCATGCATTTTGCAATCTGTTTGCGGCCGACCACGATTCCCTCTCCTTGGTATGAGAGGTAAAAAATACAGCGGACCGCATATTCACATTCTTTTGTAAGTCGCATTGTTCACATTTATATGAGATATATTGGATGATATTTATCTTATATAAAACGGGTTGTCAACTTATTTTTAATAAATGCTTGGATATTTTTCCAGATGTATTTTGTTTCTTTAAGATTATAAATAGTTATTCATCTGTACGGATCAGATGATGATAAAACACAAAACACTTTCATAGGAAATAATGTGCCCGGTTCGGCGTGAACTCAGTCGGACGATTGACAAATCCGAACCCGCGGATTTTATTTCTTGGGAACTTCCATATAAACGGCCATGATCTGACGGCCACAATCCAAAGCATGAAATTCTCAGGAGTATGTATGCGCAAGCTTCGTTGGGCTCGCTTGCGCAATGCCAGACTGTAAGTTTGGCACTCCATTGTTGCGGACTTTTATATAAAAATCTATGACTTGGCGTTTACAATGAAACATGAAAGCCGGATGACAAAACACAGCACACCGTTTTTTCGGGCAGGATGCTCCCGGACCTGAGCCGGGGAATTTTGTTGATTTCCATTCTGTCATGATATATATACACTCCTTGGCATCTTTCATAAAAGCTGAAAGTAGTTTACACTTTTTCTGACTGTAGAACAATTTTTCAAATTATTTAAAACGATTTGAAAAATCGTTCTATATGATCCAATTTTGGTTTTTCCAGGCACGATTTTTGCAGGAATCAGTTTGAACAGAGAAATGCAAATCCTGAACGTAAATTTTAAGAAAACAGACCGGAAAATTCCGATTTTTCAGAAGGGCAATTTTCATGCCAGGAAAAACCTAAATTGGAATATAATACATTAAAGTGTCGGTTTAAGTTTGTATTTAGGGAATTCCCAAAAATTAATATACCCCGCGGTCATCTGTAACGTAATCTTTCAGATTGCGCCCGGATAAACAAAGCTGAGAACGCAATCTGAAAGATTACGTTACATTGCGCCCGTGCAACCCTGACATTATTTCTGAAACAGGGCACTGAGTCAGAGGGGAATCACCGGCGATATTCCCCCCTTCAGGGTAGATTATTTATTGGGAAATCCCTTATGAGTTGGGAGAGGAGTGCGAAAATTATTTTCACTCCTGCGGCGTGATCTGGATTCGTGTGATTCGTGGTCAAATTCTGTTCTTTTAAACGGTGCCTGTCCGGTCATTCCCGCATTGCGAAAAATAGTTTTCGCACTCCCCGGGTTGTAAATACGCCCGTTGTCCCTGTCTTACCCCTGAAATTCGGATGAACTTAAATGAAACTATATGAGGTGCGTGAATATTTTTCAAGAAAAATCAAGATGTTATTATGGTATGGCGGTGAATTTAAATAAGACTGGCTGGTGATGAGCAATGAGCAAGGAGAGGCCTTGTTGATCTTCAAGTGACTTCGGCGTGAGCAGAACGGTGGACCAGCCGAAACGAAGATCAGGGCCGCAAGGAGATGAAAGATGTTGACGAAAGAAATCCGAAAGCTGCATGATCAATGTGTAAAAGTGAATGAACTGGAGAACAGGATCAGAAAATCGCGCGGCAATGAACGGCGAATCAAGATTGAGGAAAAAAGAAGGCGGGTAAGGGATCTGCATCCCCTGATGGATCACATAACAAAAGCTTTTATGAACCAACTGGGAACGCACGGGTTTTCAAATTTTTCCAATGCTGATTTTGTCAGTATTGCGGAAGTCATGGGGCGTTACCTTTCATACAACATCAGGATGAACGCGATCCGGCGATTCCTGACCGCGTTCAGAAAAATCGAAGTTGCCAAACCCTATGATCCTGATCTGGTTGCGCTGGTCAGACCGAAGCTGGCTTACGCGGTGGGCCGCAGTTCATTGGATGAGAAGCGTTTCCTTCTGAGGTTCATGGGCATCTTTGATCCGGTGTTACAGGCAGTTTCAGCAACAGGTGAGGAAAAGGACTTTGAAAAGAGTCTGAAATTTATGGAATCCGTTATTGCGTATCATCGCTTTTATGGGGGGGATGATTCGTGATTCGTGATTCGTGATGCGTAATGCGTAATGCGTAATGCGTAATGCGTAATGCGTAATGCGTAATGCGTGTTATGATTTTTTCCGAAGCCTTTATCAGAAGGCATTCATGGCAATTTTTATCCGATCTGTATTGCAGAGATCGTCGTAAAAGCCATTTATCACGCATCACGTATCACGTATCACGTATCACGTATCACGTATCACGTATCACGCATCACGCATCACGCATCACGCATCACGCATCACGCATCACGCTAAAGAGAATCAGCCTTCCCAGTCTTGAAGAATGCCATTCATTTAATTTTACATAAGCCCTGTCTTTCAGAATCTGATCCAGTCCTTCCGGGGTCCCGCTTTTTTCATCCCATAAAAAATAGTGGAAGCCTTTTTTCTTTATCCACCGGGTATCCGGGGGATGCCCGCGAGTCAGTTCTGCTTCCGGATCAAAGCAGGGCGCGCCGTCATAATTTAAGTTTGCATAAAAAAATACGATCTTGACCCTTTTAAACCCGCCTGCCACAGAAACCGCCCGCGTGCTGCCCTCTTTCCGGGCTATGAATTCGCCGATTTCCTTAAAAACCAGTTTGTCTTCCACATAGTTTGCCCGTAATGATTTTGCCAGGCCCGGCAGCAGGATTATCAGGCATAAAACAGCACAGGCCGCAGACCTTCCCTTTTTCAGCCGGGGGGTGAGGAAACGGATGATCTTTTCCACACCCAGCCCCATGAAGAAAAACCCCGGGAATAAAAAAAGAGCAATAAACCTGCTGAACATGGCCCAGTTGAAAAGGATCTGGCCATAGAGAACAACCAGGGCCATTACAGCCGTGACAGATAAATAAACCAGGCGGGGATCTTTCCGAATCCGATGCATTGACCCGGGGACACCTAATATGAAAATCAGGAAAAACGGATAAAAAAGGGCTTCCACAATCTGGACTCCCAGGACCCCCAGCGCAATCAGCCAGACCAGATTCCGAACCTTTGGGAAAAAATACGGACTGAACCCCTCCGGGCGCTGATCTGCCATGAGACTGAGATTATCCCTCAATGCCTGATAGCCGGAAACGATATCCAGGGGAACGGTAAGTATGCGGGGTTCGAATACCGTCGGCATGTCCCTGTGAAAGACCCATATACAGATCCCCGCGACCAGGGAAATAAACAGGGGAGGCGTCAGGAAGAAAAACACACTCCGCCATTTTTTTGTAATAACCAGATAACCAAATGATATAAGAATAAAAAGAACCGTCTCAATCCGGGCCCACATTCCCATGATAAAGCTGATACTGCTCAGGAAAAGCAGCCACTTGCCCGGTTTTTCGATCTGAAGTATAAAAAGATATAATCCCAGTAACGCGAAAAACCAGTACGCAGGATCCCGCATAACATCCCGGCTCACGTAAATAAAAACCGGTAACAGTGCAAATACCAGCAGGGTCAGCGCACTGACGGTTTCATCAAAAAAACGTCTGGTCAGCAAATAAAAGGGGATGAGCGATATGGTTCCGAAAAAAAGGGATACGATTCTGGCCCCCAGGAGCCAGTCTCCGAAAATTTTATAGCTTGCGGCAATAAATACCGGGTAATTGGAAAAATGATGGTAGCAAAGGGTCAGTGAATCCCATAATCCGTAGTAGAGTGCTTTTGCCTGCTGGATATAAAGGATTCCGTCCGGGTTAATCAGCGGGATAAAAAAGAAGGTATAGAGTCGGATGGCAAATCCTAGGAGAATAACGCATACAACTGGTTTCATAAAAAAAGTCAGTGGTCAGTGGTCAGTTGCAACGGACAACGGACCACTGACTTACCTGAGGTGCAACAAATCACCGCAAACATACTGGTTTGCAACCATGAGCCGGGCATTACAGTGATTCATGGCCTGACTGACTGCATTCAATGCTTTTTCAGGAGTATTGTTGGCTTCGCTCAGGTGAGCCAAGATCACATGTGAAAGTCCGTCGTGTCTGACTTCCTCCAAAAGTTCCCTGGATTCATTGTTTGAAAGATGGCCGATCCTGGATCGGACACGCTGCTTTAATGGCCAAGGATATGGGCCCCGGATCAGCATCTCCGGATCATGGTTGGCCTCGATAATCAGTACTGTACAGTCTTTAAGATGAGCTTTCACCACAGACGTTGCGATCCCGAGATCCGTTGCAATGCCGATCTTGACCCCGTTATGTGCCACTGTAAAACCGGCAGCGTCTTCCGCATCATGGGATATGGAAAAGGGACGGATGGTCAGTGAGCCGATTGTAAAGCCTGTCCCGACGGTAAAAACCCTGGCATCCCGGATGGTCCCGAGCCGGGACCCGGCAACTCTTTTTGTCTTTCGACTGATACAGACCGGGAGACAGAAACGACGTGAGAGTACCCCTACCCCCCGGGTGTGGTCCGCATGTTCATGGGATACAACAATTGCATCAAGCTCCCGGGGGCTGATTCCTCTTGATTTCAGACGGCGTTCTATCTCAATTCCTGAAAGACCGGCATCAACTAGGATGGCTGTGGAACCGCCGGAAATAAAAACCGCATTCCCTTTACTGCCGCTTGCCAGCATACATACATTTGTCTGTTGTCCGTTGTCCGTCGCCCGTTGCAACTGACCACTGGCAACTGACAACTGACTAATTCTCGTTGTCTGTTGTCTGTTGTCCGTTGTCTGTTGCAACTGACCATTGCCAACCGGACAACTGACTAATTCCAGTTGTCCGCTGTCCGTTGCAACTGTCCGCTGACAACTGACAACTGACAACTGACCACTCACTTCCTGTCTTCCTCTTCCAGAACTGCCTTATGGCTCAGACTGAGTTTTCCATCTCTTCTGATTTCAAGAAGTTTGACCTTGATGCTCTCTCCTTCTTTTACAATGTCAGTCACCTTTTTTACGCGGTGTTTGGCAAGCTCCGAGATATGCACCAGCCCGTCTGTGCCAGGTAAAATCTGGACAAAAGCCCCGAAATCCGTTATCTTTACAACTGTGCCGTCGTAAATGCGGCCGACTTCCGGTTCCACTGTGATCTCGTTGATCCGTTCTAACGCTGCATCTCCTTCTGCTTTCGAGGTCGCGGAAATTTTGACGGTACCTGAATCGTCAATTTCGACCCGGGTATTGGTCTCTGTCTGAATCGCCCGGATGATTTTTCCCCCTGGTCCGATAATATCCCGGATTTTATCAGGATTAATTCTGATAGTTACCACCTTGGGCGCGTGGGGAGAAATATCTTTCCGGGGTTTGTTCAGGGTTTCCTCCATCTTTCCTAGGATAAACAATCGGCCCGCTCTGGCCTGTTCAAGGGCCTTCTCCATGATGTCCCGGGAAAGCTCAAGTATCTTGATGTCCATCTGGAGGGAAGTGATACCTTCGCCAGTGCCGGCCACCTTGAAATCCATGTCACCCATATGATCTTCATCCCCGAGGATATCAGAGAGAATAACCACCTGATCGTCCTCTTTCATCAGCCCCATTGCAATACCCGCAACAGGAGCCTTTATGGGGACCCCGCCGTCCATCAGCGCCAGACTGGCAGAGCATACCGTCCCCATCGAAGATGAGCCGTTGGATTCCAGAACCTCCGAGACGATGCGGATGGTATAATCAAAATCCTCTTTACAGGGCAGCACCTTTTCGATAGCCCGTGTTGAAAGCCCGCCGTGGCCGATATCCCTGCGGCTGGGCCCCCCCATGCGCTTTACCTCTCCCACCGAAAACGGCGGGAAATTATAATGAAGCATGAAGGGCCTGCTTTCTTCGCCACTCAGGGTTTCCACACGCTGCTCATCCATGCCGGAACCGATGGTCAGAATGCCTAGCACCTGGGTTTCTCCCCGGGTGAAGAGCGCGCTGCCGTGAGGTCTTGGCAGAATTCCCACCTCACAGGTGATGGGACGGATTTCGTCAAATTTTCTGCCATCAATACGACGCCCTTCTTTTAACACCATATCCCGGCAGATCTTTTTCTTTATATCGCCGAATAGTTCATAAACTTCACTTTTACGATCCGTATATGCTTCTCCGAGCTGCTCAAGTATCTCCGATCTGATGTTTTTTAATGCCTTGCTTCGCTTGGTTTTTCCAGGTATCACGATCGCTTCGCTCATCCGGGAAACAGACATGGATCCGATGTTTTCAAGCAGAGCCTGATCCTTTTCAGGCGGCTCAAAGGGACGCTTTTCTGCCCCGACCGCTTCTTTCAGTTTCATCTGGATATCAATAAGCGGCTGCATGGCTTCATGGCCGAAAAATATTGCCTCAAGCATCTCTGCTTCACTGACAATGCTACCGCCCCCTTCCACCATAACCACACCGGTTTTCGAACCGGCAACAATGATGTTGATATCGCATTTTTCCCATTCAGTGATCAGGGGATTTGCCCTGAGCTGACCGTCAATTCTGCCCACACGCACACATGCGATCGGACCTGCGAACGGAATATCCGATATCTCAAGCGCGGCGGATGCCCCGGTCATGGCAAGCATATCCGGGTCATTTTCCTGATCCATGGAAAGCACAGTCGCAATAACCTGGGTTTCATAAAAGAAGGCCTTTGGAAAAAGAGGACGGATAGGCCGGTCAATCAGGCGGGCGGTCAATGTTTCCTTTTCGCTGGGTCTTCCGACTTCGCGGCGGAAATAGTTTCCCGGAATACGGCCCGCTGCATAGATTTTTTCCTGATATTCGACTGTAAGCGGCAAAAAATCCGCACCGGCCCTCGGCTCATCGGAGGCAACAACTGTAACGAGTACAATGGTTTCTCCGTATTTAACCACCACTGAGCCGGATGCCTGTTTGGCAACTTTGCCCGTCTCAACAGTCAGGGGCCTGCCCCCGACATCTGCTTTAAACACTATTTCCATCTTTGTCTCCTGTCAGTAGTCAGTGGTCAGTTGTCAGTTGTAACTGACAACAGTCAACGGACAACTGACCCCGTGACTATCTTCTCAATCCCAGAGTTTCAATGATCCCTCTGTAACGCTTCACATCTTTGTTTTTCACATAATTCAGGAGTCGGCGGCGCTGACCGACCAGCATCAGCAGTCCTCTTCTGGAGTGATGATCCTTTTTATGAATCTTTAAATGTTCTGTGAGGTAAGAAATACGGTATGTCAGAAGTCCGATCTGAACTTCAGGCGAACCTGTATCATCTTCATGCAGTTTGTATTGATCAATCAACGATCTTTTTTGTTCTGATGTAAGAACCACTTCCTTTTTTCCTCCTTATGTCAGTTGTCAGTTGTCCGTTGCCAGTGATCAGTTGCAACGGAGCACTGAACTAGTGAAAGACACAACAATAATGATAACGATGACTTTCTTTTTTATGAGTTATCACGGCAAGAAGGTTGTTATCCTTATCCACGATCCTGATAAACCCCTCTGCATTGTCGGCTCTGGCAAGGGGAATCTCCTTTGCTGTAATCATATTGCCATACATTATTTTTTTAGCCAGGGCCTTATCAGCAACATGCACCGGCATCCCCTGTAAGGCATCTGCCATAGGTATCATCCGGTCTGCAATTCTTCCGGATAAAACAAGTTCCTCCGCTTCAGGGAGGGATACAGCTTCTTTAATTATAAATCCGCTGCTTTCAATCCTTTTCAGGGCTTTCAGATAAGCCCCGCATCCGAGTGACGCGCCGATATCCGCGGCCAGCGTTCGTATGTACGTTCCGCCGGAACAGGATACTTCAAAACAAACTTCCGGCAGTCTGATTTCCCGTATCTTTAACGAGGAAATAAAAATCTGCCTTGCCGGTTTCTGAACCGGTTTGCCTTTTCTCGCAAGTTTGTAAAGCGGAACTCCTTTATGCTTTAATGCCGAATAAATCGGCGGGGTTTGCTCAATGGCTCCTTCAAACTGCCTGCATACGGTTCGGATGGTTTCTTCAGCCAGACCTTTCAAAGTCGTATCGCTATCTTCATGCCTTGATATAGTAGTTCCGGTCACATCCTGTGTATCTGTTTCGACGCCGAGTTCAAGAACCGCTTCGTATGTTTTGCTGCTGTGCAGAAAAAATCTGGCAAGTTTCGTGGCCTGATTGACACAGCAGATCATCACCCCTGTCGCAAACGGGTCCAGCGTACCGGTATGCCCCGCCTTTCTGACTCCGAGCAGTTTTTTTATACGGGCAACAACGCTGGCGGAAGTCATACCCGCAGGTTTGTCAATGACAAAAATACCGTTTAACTGAGAAGTTTCGATTTCAGGCATCCTTATGCGTGAAACGTGAAGCGTGAAACGTGAATTCCAGTATGATTTTGTTAGAAAGTATCACGTATCACGCATCACGTATCACGTATCACGCTATACTATCAGCCAGAGTAAATATCCCGCTTTTCAGTTCGGATATTGTTGATTCAATATTGAATCCTGCGGCAGTGCGGTGTCCGCCGCCGCCGAAGTCGGCCGCGATCTCTGCAACATCCACTGCTCCGTCGGAACGGAGGCTTACGTGAAATTTTCCGGGCACGTCCGCAATTTCTTTAGCCCTGAACGGAGGGCAGGATTTATTACCGTTTCTGCATTCCTGTATAAGAACGGCAATTTTAACATCCTCTATTCGTCTCGCATAATTAATGAATCCGTCCACGTCCTCATTCTGCGTACCTGTTTCCTCAAGCATATCCCACGTAACTGTCATCATTGATAACTTGCCGTTATAGGAAATTTCAAGTGAATCAAGAGCCATGTTTAAAAGCTTTAAACGGCCCATGGAATATCTCCCATATACATGCTTCGCGACGTTATACGGATCTACTCCTCTCGCCAGCATCTCATTACAGATTTCAAAGGCTGCCTTGTTGGTATTTGAAAAGCGGAACGACCCCGTGTCTGTCAGAATTCCGGTATAAATGGAAGTCGCAATATCAGACGTCATAGGAACGCCCATTTTTCCTATCAGACGATATATGATTTCGGTGGTGGCGCATGCTGACGTATCAATCAGTTGGAGATTACCGAAACCTGTATTGGTCGTATGGTGATCTATATTAATAACTGTCGGGTACCCGGGACTTGCATTCAGGGTTTCTGTTTCCAAGTTCCCGATCCGTTTCACGTCCCCGCAATCAAGTACCACAGCGGTATCATAAGTATCTGTTTCCCCAGTGTGCTGTACGATGCGTTCGACCGACGGCAGGAAACGATATACAGTCGGAATTTTACTCTCGTTGTAAAAGGTTACTTTTTTGTTCAGCGCCTCAAGAGAAAGTCCCATAGCAATCAGAGAACCGATTGCATCACCATCGGGGTTGACATGAGAAGCAATCAGAACATGCTCACTATTTCTCAAGTGGCGTATGATTTTCTCCATGACCTGCATTTACAGTTTTAAGCAAGTTTTCAATACGTTCTCCGTAGTCAAAAGATTCGTCGTAAAGGAATCTTATTGAGGGCATATAGCGTAAACCGAGTTCACGGGAAAGCTCACGTTTTATATACCCGATAGCGCTTTCAAAACCGCTTGATGCATCTCGCCTGCTTTTTCTGCTGCCTGTCGATGTGGAAAAGTATATCCGAGCGCTCTTCAAGTCCTGAGACATTCTGACATCTGTGATGACCGTCATTTCAAGGCGAGGGTCTTTAATATTCCTATGCAATATATCAGCCAGGGTTTCCTGTATCAAACCGCCCACTCTGTCAGCTCGTGTGAAAGGTCTCATGGTGTTTTGTCCCTTTGTGGTTAAATGACCAGTCCAATGACTAAAAATTAATAATCTCCATCTCTGTGTCAATTATTTCAGCCAGTCCCAGGGCCTCTGCCAAGTTAAAAACTTTGTCTATCTTGGAGTTTATCACTTTCCGGTCATTCCCGACCAAGGAGAATCCTACTTCAGCCCTCTGGTAGATATCATTTGAACCGGTCTCTGCAACGGAAGCATTAAACTTGTTGCGCAACTGGGCAATGATTGACTTCACGACCTTTCTTTTTCCTTTCAGAGAATGGCAGTCATGAAGCCTGAATATTATGATCCCGACACCGATAACCATAGTAAAAGTCAGTTGTCAGTGGTCAGTTGCAACTGCCCATTGACTATAACTCCGGTCTGATTTCTTCCAGATAATGCCAGTTGTCCAGTGATCAGTTGCAACGGACAACGGACCACTGACAACTGACTATAATTCCGGTTTGATTTCTTCCAGATAATAACACTCTATAACATCAGCGACTTTGATGTCATTGAAGTTCTCAATACCAATGCCGCATTCATAACCGTTCAGCACCTCTTTGACATCATCTTTGAACCGCCGGAGAGAACCGATCTTCCCCTCATAACAGACGACACCGTCCCTGAGAACCCGCGCAAGGTTACCCCGATGCATCTTTCCATCGGTTACATAAGATCCTGCAATAGCGCCGATTTTAGGTACATGAAATACTTCACGAATCTCTGCTCTGCCCACAACTCGTTCTTCATATGTGGATTCCATCATACCCAGGATGGCACCCTGAACGTCTTTAATGACGTTGTATATGACATTGTAGAACCGCATATCCACATGTTCTTCTGTCGCTATGGCCTGAACCTTCGGGGTGGGACGGACGTTAAAGCCGATGATAATAGCGTCAGATACTGCGGCCAGGGACACATCGGATTCGGTGATTGTACCGGTAGCAGAATGCACGACCTTGATAGAGACCTCTTCATTTGAAAGTTTTACCAACGAGTCTGTAAGGGCTTCGATTGAGCCATGAACATCTGCTTTTATTATAAGGTTCAGTTCCTTTACTTCGCCTTCCTGCATTTTCTCGAAAAGTTTTTCAAGGCTCATACGGCTTGTTTTAGCCAGTTCTTTGGATCGCTGTCTCTGAACCCGGTGAATACTGACCTGTTTCGCGCTCTTATCATCGGTAAGCGTGATGAGTTCATCGCCGGCGTTGGGTACACCGGAGAGTCCGAGGATTTCCACTGGGATAGCGGGACCGGCAGACTCAACCTGAACCCCCCTGTCATTCAGCATGGCGCGTATTTTCCCGTGATGTACGCCGCAGACAACCGGATCACCTGTATCAAGCGTTCCGTCCTGAACAAGCACTGTGGCTACGGGGCCTCTTCCTGAATCCAGTTTTGATTCAACCACATAACCGAGGGCAAGCTTACTCGGATTGGCTTTCAGTTCCAGTACCTCCGACTGAAGCAGAATCATCTCCAGGAGATTGTCAATTCCCTGGTTCTGCTTTGCGGAAACTTTGACGAAAATTGTATCCCCGCCCCAATCTTCCGGTACAAGTCCGTGATCTGAAAGTTCGCGAAAAACCCGGTCAGGCTCTGCATTGGCTTTATCAATCTTGTTAACAGCAACGATAATCGGCACACCGGCAGCTTTGGAATGGTTGATGGCCTCAATGGTCTGCGGCATGACGCCGTCGTCAGCAGCGACAACCAGGACAACCAGATCCGTTATTTTCGCCCCCCGGCCGCGCATTGACGTAAATGCTTCATGTCCCGGTGTATCCAGGAAAGTGATCTGACCGCTGTTTGTTGAGACATTATAGGCACCGATATGCTGGGTGATTCCCCCGGCTTCAAGCTCTGTTATCCGGGTTTTACGGATGACGTCCAGCAGGGAAGTTTTGCCATGATCCACATGCCCCATGATCGTTACCACCGGGGATCTTTCCTTTAATTCTTCAGGATCATCCTCCTTGGTCATATCCCCTAGGATGGCTTCTTCTTCAAAAGATGCTCTTTCCACCTCATAATCAAATTCCGAAGCGACCAGCGCCGCAGTGTCGAAATCTATGGTCTGGTTAACTGTCGCCATCACTCCGAGCATCATCAGCTTTTTAATCATTTCACCAGCTTTGATTCCCATCCGCTTGGCCAGATCGGAAAGCACAATGGTATCGTCAATCTTGATCCTGCGTTTGATGGCTTTCGGTGTGGTGATCTGGGTCTTCTGTGCCTTAACTTTGACTTTACCGCCTTTTCTCCCTTTTCTTCCCCGGCGCCCTTCATCATAAAGGGCGTCTCCTTCAACAACTTCTTTTCGTTTAAAAGAGATTTTCTTTTTGGTCCACCTTATATCTTTTGCCTTTTTATCCGGGGAAGCGGTTTTTCTGTCTGTTTCAGGTTCAGGTTTTCTTCTCCGGATTCTTTTCTTTTTATCCTTTGCAGATGCCTCTTTTTTCTGGGCTCCGGGAGCGGATTCGTTTTTCGGAACATATCCCCTTGGTTTTGTTCTGGTCTTAGCTGGGCTATCGTTCGCTGTTTTTGTATGTTGCTGCGTGGTTGCCGGGGTCATGGCCTTTGCTGCTTCTGCTTCTCTTTTTTCAAGCTCTGTTGGCAGCTTTATAATCCTTGCCGGGGTCTCTTTTTTTCTTTTCCTTCTTCTTTTTTCCGATTTTATACTTTTCGGAGGACGCGACTGCCTTTCAGTATCTGATACAGCGGATCTTTTCCGGGGTTCCGGCTTGGCAGATTCGGACGCGTCAGCGGCTTTCTCTTTTGAAGGTTTTTTAGCTGGCATACCGACTTTCTCTGAATCCTCTTTGTCCGTAACATCTGAATCTTTTGCAGTATTGTGTTCAGCAGTTTCTTCTTTTACAGCAGCTTCATGAGGGGGAGCAGATGACTGCTGTTCAGTTATTTCAGATGGCTCTGTCGGTCCTGCTTCAGAATTCGATTCCGTTTTTTGCAGTGATTTTGCATGAGAACTTTTCTCCGGCACATGTTTCTTTGGTCTCCGGATAACTGTCGATTTTATACGCGTCATCTCGACCTTTTCCGGATTTTTGCCGAAAAGGCTTGCCCTGATCTTGGTTACCGTATCCTTGTCCAGGGAACTCACATGGCTCCCTACGGTAATATCCATTTCCCTCAGTTTCTCAAGGAGTGCTTTACTTTTCATGTTAAGATCCTTGGCAAGCTCATATACCCTGATCTTTGCCATCCATCCCCCTTCTTTTGACGAAAATTGAAGATATGCCCGACTTATATGGTGTCCATTTCATTCTTCAATTCTCAAATTTAGTGTATCTTCATCTATACTCTTTTTTCAGCATGTTCCCGGACATCGTCTTGAAGTCCCTCACCTTTTTCCGGATCAGGGGGCATCAGTATCCGAATTCTCACCGGATATATCATCATCCGCATCATCCGGTGAATCCTGCTCGGAGGTCTCTCTGTCGGTCATACGATCAGATAAGTATTCTTCAGACATTTGCCCGGTTCCGTCATCCGATGAATTCGCTTCAGTTATATCACCAGATGGGTTTTCGAGCATTTCATCATTTTCAGGTATTCCCTCCGTGACCGCAGCATCATCCGCTCCGGAGGTCATTTCGTCAGTCATATTCCCTTCATCAATTTCATCATTTCCAGGTATTTCCTCCGTGACCGTAGCATCATCCGCTCCGGAGGTCATTTCGTCAGTCATATTCCCTTCATCAATTCCAGGTATTTCCTCCGTGACCGTAGCATCATCCGCCCCGGAGGTCATTTCGTCAGTCATATTCCCTTCATCAATTTCATCAATTTCATCAATTTCATCAATTTCATCAATTTCATCAATTTCATCAATTTCATCAATTTCATCAATTTCATCAATTTCAGGTAGTTCCTCCGTGATCGGAGCATCATCCGCCCCTTCGTCAGTCATATTCCCTTCATCAGGATGCGAAGGATTCATGATATAATTCCTCGCGGTCTCAATAAGCGATAATGCCTGGGATTCTGTAATTCCCCTGACCTGAATCATGTCTTCTACAGAAGCTTTGCTGAGTTCTTCAGCGGAAAAAAAGCCCTTTTCATACAATGCATCGGCAAGACTTATGCTGACATCCGGTAATTCCATAAGAGAATCGTAACCGTCCTGCATATCCTCATTGTATCTTGTTTCGCTCTTAACATCCAGGCGCCACCGGGTCAGTTTGGAGGCAAGTCGTACATTCTGCCCTCCCTTTCCGATAGCGACAGAAAGAAATTCATCTGGAACAATCACTTCCATCGAGCGGTTATCTTCATCAATAATTACTCTTGCTATCTCAGCGGGGGCCAAGGCATTACAGACAAATTTTGCGGGATCGACATGCCAGGGAATAATATCTATTTTTTCCCCCCTGAGTTCCTGAACAACATTCTGTACCCGGCTCCCTTTCATTCCGACACAGGCGCCGACCGGATCTATATCCGAATCATTAGAAGATACAGCAAATTTTGCCCGAACACCGGGTTCCCGTGCAGCTCCCATGATCATCACAATTCCCTCGCTGATCTCAGGAACCTCTGTTTTGAAAAGGCTGACCAGGAAATTAGGATGTGTTCTTGAAAGAATGACCTGGGGTCCCCGGCTCTCATGACGCACATCCATTATATATGCCCTGATACGGTCACCACGTCGGTAGCTTTCCCTCGGAACCTGCTCCCGCTCAGGAAGGACAGCCTCGGTCTGTCCCAGGTTCACAACAATACTGCCCCGGTCAATACGCTGAACAATGCCGTTTATGATTTCCCCTTTCCGATCAATAAAACTGGAATAGACCGCCTCTCTTTCAGCATCCTTCATTTTCTGAATGATAACCTGTTTGGCAGATTGTGCTGCGATTCTGCCGAAAGTGCTTGTGTCCATTTTCATGCCGAGGCTGTCACCGATTTCGCATTCAGGGTCGAGTTTTATTCCTTCTTCAATAGTAACCTGGACAACTTCATTTTCTTCAACCGGTTCGGATATCTCTTCTACAACCTCCCTGAACTGAAAGACTTCGATTTCACCCAGTTCTTCATTATATTTCACTTCGATATCAATTCTGTTTCCGAACCTCTTCCTGGCAGCAGATTTCAGAGCTTCTTCAAGCGCACTGATAAGAACTTCACTATCAATCCCTTTATCCCGACTCACCTGATCAATGACACGCTTTATATCTGTTATAAGCATCCGTTTTCTCCGTTAACGAATTAAAGTTAAAAGTATCACCCTTCAACTTTCAACTTTCCGGCACAAGCCTCGCTCTGGCAATTTCTTGAAAGGGAATAAAGATCTCTTTGTTATCGGCCAAAAGCTTTACGCAGACAGATGTTTCTGAGGTATCTGTGCTCCTGGTTCCTTCTGTCAGCCCTGACAGGACGCCCCGGAAATTTTTTCTCCCGTCAACAGGCCGGAACGTTCTGATTTTTATAATATTTCCCTGGAATCTTTCAAAATCGGCTTCTTTTCCCAAAGGCCGGTCATGACCCGGCGACGTGACTTCCAGGCTGTATGGTCCGATGGTATCAAGCGCAACGTCCAGAATATCTCCTAACTGACGACTGATGCTTGCACAGTCATCCAGCATAACCCCTCCGGGTTTATCTATATACAGCCGAAGCACCCTGCCGTTTGTCTCCCGTTGATATTCAATATGCACCAGTTCCATGCCTTCAGCCTCACACAACGGTTCAGCCAGATTTTTTATCTGGCTGACAATCTCTTTATCCCGCTCCTGGGAGCCGGAACGGACGGACTCGTTTTCAGGATGCCTTTTTTCGAGATTCCGGTGTTTTCTCCCCGATTCCTTTCTTTTCCGTTTTCTCTGATTTATTGCTCTCATCCGTGCTATGTCCTTAAAAGTAAAGAACAAAAAAACGGGCTTTCGCCCGTTTTCATTGCATATAAACACATCCTGGTAAGCAGGATGCTGTAAGTGTGATATAGAAATGTTTATCTGTTCATATAATAGCCATCAGAAAAATTTTAATTTCAAACCACACCCTTCGGTAACGGGTTCTTTACAATCAAAAGCCGGGCTTTTATGGAGCGGGCAACGAGATTCGAACTCGCGACACCAAGCTTGGGAAGCTTGTACTCTACCAACTGAGCTATGCCCGCTCATCAAGACGTATCTCTATATTATAATCTTTTTTTTTTGTCAATATCTTTTCATCATAAATTTTTTTGTCAGTTGTCAGTTGTCAGTTGCTCTTTCGTAAAGGGGAATAGGGGGATTTCTTCCGTAACAGACTTACATAACAGTAAAAATCCTCATCCTCTTACAAAATGGCGACAGACAACTGAGTTTTCAGGATGAAAGCTCTGCAGCCGCTTCAATGGCAAAGTAAGTCAGAATCATGTCCGCACCTGCCCGCTTGATAGAAGTAAGTGTTTCCATCATCACTTTTTTGCCGTCAAGCCATCCTTTTTCTTCGGCAGCTTTGATCATAGCATACTCTCCGCTCACATTATAGGCTGCAACCGGAAGGTCAATCTCCTGGCGAACACGGCAGATAATATCCAGATACGGAAGGGCAGGTTTGACCATGATGATGTCCGCACCTTCCTCAGCATCCATTGTGACTTCCCGAATGGCTTCCTGGGCATTTGCAGGATCCATCTGATAGGTTCTTCTGTCCCCGAACTGAGGTGCTGAGTGGGCTGCCTGGCGAAAGGGGCCGTAATAAGAAGAACAATATTTGGCTGCATAAGACATGATAGGAACATGGCTCAGATTGTTTTCATCCAGCATATTGCGGATTTCAGCCACCCTGCCATCCATCATGTCTGACGGGGCAACCATGTCCGCACCTGCTTTTGCATGGGAAAGTGCGGTTCGGGCAAGCAGATCAAGGGACGCGTCATTATCAACAATGTTCCCTTCCACTACCCCGCAATGGCCATGATCCGTATATTGGCATAAACAGACATCTGTAATCACTGCAAGGTCGGGGAGTTTGTTTTTCAGTTCGCTCGCTGCTTTCTGGACGATACCGTCCTTTGCATACGCACGGGTGGCAAGAGGGTCTTTTTTTTCAGGAATGCCGAACAGCATCACCGCGGGTACCCCCAGTTTGTGTGCTTTTTTTGCTGTTTTGATAAGATTCCCGACAGATAACTGATAATGCCCGGGCATGGAGGGGATGGGATTTTTCACATCCTTCCCATGAATTGCAAAAAGCGGAAGAATCAGATCATCCGCAGTGAGAACAGTCTCACGTATCATACGGCGAAAAGCTTTGCTTTGCCGCAAGCGTCTTGGCCTGTAATCCGGAAATAGCATTGTTGGCTCCTTTACAGGGATTTTTGTATGAAAATGTTTTATTTATAATATAGATGACAAAGAATGTCCCGTATTTTCCGAAAAATTCACCCTGTTTTCCCCTTTTTCTCCCCGGGTTCCGGGATTAGTCCCGTATCTCCGCTCTCCCGCGTTTTTATGAGATCAGTCTCATTTTATCCCGCCGATATGCCTCTCGGTTTTAAAAACCGAGAAGCCTCAAATCCGGTCTCTGATTTTCACTAGAAAGAGAGATTGTAGTAGGGCCGACATGTTCAATGTTTCAATCCCGCCTAAATCCGGTCTCTGATTTTCACAATGATAAGAAAGAAGTCGTCAATCCCGGAGGAAAGGTGTTTCAATCCCGCCTAAATCCGGTCTCTGATTTTCACTGTCCAGCTGGTTAAGTTTGATGTAGGTGAGGAGTATGATGTTTCAATCCCGCCTAAATCCGGTCTCTGATTTTCACTAAAATTTGAAAAAAGAAACAATGTTCTTGGGAAAAACAATGTTTCAATCCCGCCTAAATCCGGTCTCTGATTTTCACAAGTAGTTATAACCATCTTGGAAGATCTCGGATTTGAAGTTGTTTCAATCCCGCCTAAATCCGGTCTCTGATTTTCACTGGTTTTTTGGATGGTTATGTCGGGAGTGGGAATGGCTGTTTCAATCCCGCCTAAATCCGGTCTCTGATTTTCACACCTAAAGCGGTCAAGTTCTCTATGTATAAACTTTTTAAAGAGTTTCAATCCCGCCTAAATCCGGTCTCTGATTTTCACTATTTTTAAAGGAAAAGTTGTCACACTCGATATATCTGTTTCAATCCCGCCTAAATCCGGTCTCTGATTTTCACTAGACGGAGCGATCATAGGAGATCCTCCTCTTCTTGTTTCAATCCCGCCTAAATCCGGTCTCTGATTTTCACTACACATTGAACTAACGGGAGAAGCCGAAAGTAATTGTTTCAATCCCGCCTAAATCCGGTCTCTGATTTTCACTTTTTTGAAAGGAGATATGAAATGAATTGGAGAGCACTGTTTCAATCCCGCCTAAATCCGGTCTCTGATTTTCACGCTCAAAAGTCTCCTTGGTTGAAGCCCCTGTTGTTTCAATCCCGCCTAAATCCGGTCTCTGATTTTCACTAGCAAAGCAAAAAGGGGAACCCCCCCTCTTAACAGAAAATGTTTCAATCCCGCCTAAATCCGGTCTCTGATTTTCACATTCTTTGGGAAAAATTCAAGGTAGCGGTTAACGCTCACCTTGTTTCAATCCCGCCTAAATCCGGTCTCTGATTTTCACAGATCATCAAGAATCGAGGGTGGGTTAACTCTAAAATGTTTCAATCCCGCCTAAATCCGGTCTCTGATTTTCACAGTGAAATCCGAAGACTTCACGAAAAAATAACAGTGTTTCAATCCCGCCTAAATCCGGTCTCTGATTTTCACAGGCTTGGAGGTTTTGTCCAAGCTGTAATGAAATTATTACTGTTTCAATCCCGCCTAAATCCGGTCTCTGATTTTCACGAGACAAAAAAAATAGTGAAGATATTATCATTCAAATGTTTCAATCCCGCCTAAATCCGGTCTCTGATTTTCACAAGAAGTATCTCTAGGAAAAGATTTCCAATTAGGTTTCATAGACTGTTTCAATCCCGCCTAAATCCGGTCTCTGATTTTCACCCCTGCAGACTCTTACTTCCCCTACCCCTGAAAATATTACTGTTTCAATCCCGCCTAAATCCGGTCTCTGATTTTCATGTGAGAAACCCTTCGGTGAAGAAGGGGACCAGGAATGTTTCAATCCCGCCTAAATCCGGTCTCTGATTTTCACGCTTCAGAAAAGGAATGAACACTTCATTGTGTCTTGTGTTTCAATCCCGCCTAAATCCGGTCTCTGATTTTCACAATGAAAAAGTCTTTTGTTGTTGGAATTATGATAGTCTTGTTTCAATCCCGCCTAAATCCGGTCTCTGATTTTCACTTGATCCTAATACAGGAAATGTTATCGATCCCACAGTATTGTTTCAATCCCGCCTAAATCCGGTCTCTGATTTTCACCTATGGCTATCTTTGCCATATCAAAAATATTTGCAAATGTTTCAATCCCGCCTAAATCCGGTCTCTGATTTTCACCCTTGCCCTTTTTTACGCAACAGAATCAGCATCTTAAATACCACAAATCGATAACCTCCTTTTTGCATCATTTTTTATCCCTCCTTTTCTGGTAAATTTCCGTCCCACGAAATCACCGGACGTAAATATTTCATTAAAAAACATACAGATAAAGAATCGA
>JAUCGG010000237.1 GCA_030378015.1 Desulfococcaceae bacterium HSG8 | reverse complement strand
ATTCCGAATTCCAAATAAATCATAAATCACAATAATATAATATGTTTATACCGACGGATTTGCCGATCAGATTGGAGGCGGCCAAGACAGAAGTTTAAGTTTGGTACGCGCCAGCTATGCCGGTACGATCAGACGAAAATTTATTGATTTCGGTCAGATCACCCTGAAATTCACTTTCGCTGTTTTCCGGAGACTTAAACAGTTCTGATTGCCGAAGGAGTGCAAAGCTTGCTTTGTGCTTTCCGTTCGTACAGGCACAAAGCAAGCTTTGTACTCCTCCGTATTTATTTAACCCGGACATTATTTCTGGAACCAAGCGATTAGTGTTCTGTTTCAGAAATGATGCCCGGGTTATAAATCAGCGGAGTGCAAAGCTTGCTTTGCGATAATCCCGGGCAGGCAAAGCAAGCTTTGCACTCCGCATTCGGAAAATTTCTGTACAACCCGGACATTAATTTTGAAACACAGAACTTAGGCAGATTTTTATGCGGAAGACTGTCCGAATCCACAACATACTGACAACAGAGAGTTATTATGGATAAAATTATTGTTGAAGGTGGCAAATCGCTTAAAGGGAAGGTAAAAATAGGAGGAGCAAAAAATGCAGCGTTACCTATCCTTGTATCTTCTCTCCTGGCAGAAGGACAGAATACTTACCACAATGTTCCGCAACTCAGGGATATAGAAAGCATCAGGCATCTTCTTTCTGACCTCGGGGCAAAGGTTGAAAAAGATGGGCATACAACCCGGATTGACGCGGGAGGCCTTTGCAAATCAGAAGCCCCGTATGATCTGGTACGAAAAATGCGGGCATCTGTCCTGGTCCTGGGGCCTCTTGTCGCCAGGCTTAAAAGGGCAAGGGTTTCTTTGCCTGGCGGATGCGCTATCGGGGCACGCCCTATTAACCTGCATCTGAAAGGACTCTCCCAGCTCGGAGCGTCTGTAAAACTGAACCACGGCTATGTGGAAGCCTCGGCAGATCGCCTGAAAGGATGTGATATATATTTTGATATCCCCACTGTCACAGGAACTGAAAATCTCATGATGGCCGCGGCCCTGGCAGAAGGTGTGACAACCCTTCGCAATGCGGCGCGTGAACCGGAAATCGTCGCGCTTGCAGATGTTCTTAACAAGATGGGAGCAGATGTACAGGACGCCGGGAGCTCGGTCATAACCATCAGGGGAGTATCATATCTGAAACCTGCGGAAGTCTCCATCATACCGGACAGGATTGAGGCCGGAACCTTTATGGTAGCAGCCGTTCTGACCCGCGGAGATATAACAATCCTGAATTGCGAACCGAGCCATATGGGAGGTATCATTAACAAACTGAAGCTGGTCGGAGCGGACATAACAGTCGGGGATAACAGCATAAGGGTAATAGGAGAAAACGGTATTGAAAGTGTGGATGTGAAAACCCTCCCCTATCCGGGTTTTCCCACGGACATGCAGGCACAGTTTATGGTGCTTATGTCTGTGGCAAAGGGCTTGAGCATTATTTCCGAAACAATATTTGAAAACCGTTTCATTCATGTCGGCGAACTGAAACGCATGGGAGCTGATATTACCGTATCCGGTAATTCGGCAATTGTGAAAGGAGTTCCCATGCTGTCCGGCGCGCCGGTGATGGCTACTGATCTCAGGGCAAGTGCGTCTCTGATCCTGGCCGGACTTGTGGCACGGGGAGCCACTGAGATTCACCGGGTATATCATCTGGATCGGGGATATGAATCAATTGAAAAAAAATTTGCCCGACTCGGTGCAGCAATCAAGCGGGTCAGGGAATGATTTTAGCCGGGAATTCACTTGAGTGTAATCCAAATAGGTCGTGTCTTCGCTGGATATGGAGAACATGATGAGTCAGCATGAAGCTGTGCCGGAGTCCGCCGCCATCGGTGTTCCTGATGAAAAATGGGGCGAAAGACCCATGATGCTTGTGGTTCTGAAACCCGGGTTCAAGGAAAAGGTCAGCGAAGAAGATCTGAAGCACCTGTTGCTCGCGGGGGATTGACAAATCCCCCGCCGCGGGTTCGGATTTGTCGATCCGAATCAATCCGAGCCGCATGGCCCCGTACGAAGATCATGCCCGGGCTATTCAACACCGATACCCTGGTAAAACGGCAAAAAACTCCCCAGGAATTCATCCCTGTATTTTCGCCCCAGTTCTCCGACAGGTTATCTTCCGGGCCGCTCCAGAGGTCTGCATTCATGCCGGAACCCACAACCGGGAAAGCATCTGCGACCTTACAGCCAATTCCCTATCAGCAAAAAAAGCAAGCTTTGCACTCCGCGGAATTTATAAGATCGGACACCCGGCCTTTTCGGATTGCCTTGAATCGTTGCATGATGTTCGGGCCGGTTCTATCACACAGCAACAGGAGGAATCCTTTCGCCCCAGGGCAGTATTGATGACTGCGGCAGCACACCCCACGCCTGCCTGTACAGTCACTGCGTCCGCGGGGCAGTTCTTTGCGCACGCTCCGCATTCCATACACGCATCCCGGTTTTCGATTCGGGCATGTTTTTCATTCATGCTCAGTACAGCGTGCGGGCAGACAATCAGACACATGCCGCAACCCACGCATTTTTCCTCATCTAATTCCAGGGTGACTACGTTTTTAAGATAAATGAATTGTCCCATTATTCGATCCTTCTTAATAAATAAATCTGATTCTGACGGATTTTGTGTTCAGGAGACGCGAAGCGTCCCTTCTGCATTCCCACGCAAAGCGTGGGAGCAAGTATTCAGACAGCGATAAAGCGTGATCCCAGCCAGAAGCATAATCCGACTACACCGCCCCCGATTTCCAGGGGCACTGCCCATCTCATCTCTTTTCTGACCCCGGAAAGCGAGGTGTAAGTAGAAGCTCCGGTAAAATTCATGGCGAGATAAGCTGCGGCGGCCGGGATCAGGAAAAGCCAGCCGAGGGCTTCAAGATATCCTGTCCCTCCTCCGGCGACTCGGAAAAAAACAAGTACCCCTGCCATGATCAGTCCCATAACCAGCCCCTTCAGGGAAAAGGCCCGACCCGGCAGCCAGGGCAGCAGCAGAGGTGTCATAACCGCACCTGCCAACACAGCGGTGAATATGGCGAACACAGCAAAAAGACCGTAATCCGAGGCGTTGCTCCAAAATTCGCCCGGTCCGAGTCCGCCCAGCATAAAAAAGGCGAGTGACAGAATCAGGGCCCATTTTAAGGCATCGACCAGTTCCACAGGAATCAGAACCATTCTCTCCAGGGTGGTAAAGGTTTTACGCCGCATCTCCGACGTCACTTTAAAGCCTGCATCTGTGAAGGCAGGCAAATCAGTTGAACGAATAGGGCCATAGACTGCTTTGAATCCTGAACGTTTTCTGACTTGGTAAGCTGCAACCCCGGGCCCGCCCAACTGGGGCAGGATGACCTGACGATGGGAAACCAGTTTCGCCAGTCGGCCTGATTCAATGCGCCGAACCAGTTCGTCAGTTCCGAAAGTTCCCTTTCCCGCTGCACACCAGACATTAATGCCTTTGGTGTCCAGCACCAGTATCCAGGCATCACGATCAGGAAGGGCTTCCCGCAACCGGTCAAAACTCATTTTATAATTTGCAGTGACAAACACAGGGGCCTTATCATCGGGATTTTTAAGGGCGTAGAGGCCGAGTTCGACAGTGTAATTCATGCGGCCGATACTCCACCGGGCTTTAATGCTTCCCCAATTATCAGGCCAGGTCAGCGTCGAAGTAACCTGTGGGACATCGCCGATGGGTGTACGGACAACACCTGATACAAAGGACTGATTCAGACTTGGCAGGCTCACCTGAGCCTCATCTCCTTTTGTTCAGCAGCTTGTATTTTTCGATGCATCTCCTAAATTCCCGCAGGAAGAGTGATTTGTTTTAAAATCAATTGGTTTCAATTCTTCATGGCCGTTTTTTTTCTCATTCATGAAAAGCTCCTTTCTGATAGGTCTGAGTATTTCCCGCCCGGTTAGGATCACTTTGGTAAGGGATCCTTACAGGACACGGATAAACACGGATCAGCACGGATTTTATTCTAATGATCGGGGTAAAAAATCCGGCTTTTTAATGAGCGTTTAATCCGAAATTTAACCCGGAATCCAATGGTTGCAAAACTTTTCGATCTGCTGATTATTTATATTTAAAAACCTCCGGATAAAGTTTTTTCGCACAATTCGGGCAGAGTCCGTGAGAAAATTTTGTGTCTGTATGCTTTTGAAGATAGACTTCAACCTCTTCCCAGTAGTTTTCATCATTACGGATCTTTTTGCATGAACTGCATATAGGTATGAGTTCCTTTAATGTTCTGACTTCCTCAATGGCTTTCTCCAGTTTGGAGATCAGTGCATCTTTTTCAGAAATCAGTTGATCTTGGATGTGTCCCTTGCCTGTTTAAGCGAAAGGTGGGTTTTCACCCTTGCTGACAGCTCTGCCGCGCTTTTTCTTTGCGCCTCTGCGCCTCTGCGAGAAAAAAATACCTGAAAACTTATGGCCGGGTACTTAATATAATATAATATTCGTGTGATTCGCGGTAACCTTCTGTTACGACGGATTAATTGTTTCAGGAATTCATGAATGCTCCCGTTTGGCACTCCGAAAGCTCAATTATTATCAAGCACTTTCCGTATCATCCCCGCCATCTGTGACGATCTGACAGGCTTCATCACTAATGCCTGAATGCCCATAGCCTTAACTTTCTCTTCCGTGATCCTTTGGTTGAATCCGGTGCAGATGATTATCGGGATGTCAGGCCGGATTTTCATGAGTTCCCGTGCCAGTTCATCCCCCATCAGCCGGGGCATGGTTGTATCGGTGATAACGATATCAAACTGTTCGGGATTGCTGCGAAACAATTCCAGCGCATCTGCAGGGGAGGTCAGCCCTGTCACGCTGTAACCGATTCGCTCCAGACTCTGCTTTATCACGTTCACAATGGGTTCCTCATCATCCACAAACAGAATTCGTTCTGTACCTCTTGGTAACGGGTCGGGATGCGGGGCTTCGGACACATCCGCGCTGCCGCTGACCAGGGGCAGGTAAACATGAAATGAGGAGCCTCTGCCCGGATTGCTGCGGACCACGATCTTTCCGCCATGACTTCCGACAATCCCGTGAGTCATAGCCAGTCCCATGCCGGTCCCCTTGCCCTGTTCTTTGGTTGTGAAATACGGTTCAAAGATTCTCTCCTTCACCTCAGGCTCCATGCCCTGACCGGTATCACTCACCACCAGGCAGAGATAATTCCCAGGTTCCGGATTTATCTCATCTGTACTGTCAGAATCAATATATACCTCGGCCAGATTAACTTCAAGGGTGCCGCCTTTATCCTCCATAGCATGATAGGCATTGATGCAGAGATTCATTATTACCTGGTGTATCTGAACAGTGTTTCCCATAACAAATCCTGCATTCATGTCAATGTTCTGACAAATCTCAATGTCCGAGGGAAGCGATGACCTCAGCAGTTTCAGGGCTTCCTTTAAGAGGGGCTGAACCATTACGGGCATATGTAATTTGTTATCGTCCAGGCGGCTGAAATCAAGAATCTGTCTGACCAGGGCCGCGGCACGCCTGCCCCCTCTGAGTATTTCCTTCAGATTTTCCCGAATCTGAGGGCAGCCTTCAGGCACTTCTTCAATTGCCATCTCCGCGTATCCGGTAATGGGAAACAGGACATTGTTAAAGTCGTGGGCAATACCGCCTGCAAGGGTCCCTATGGCTGCCATCTTCTGGGCCTGGCGGAGCCGGGATTCCATACTGACCCGCTCGCTTATATCGCTTACGGCTGTCCTCCATACATCCGGGGCCGTATGTGAGATAATGCTTTTCAGTTGAGAATGAAAAAGGGCACCGTCTGTTTTCTTCATTCTGATTTCACAGGTCTGAAGCTCCTTTGTATCAAAAACCTTTGCGCGGTGCAGGTAAAAGTCGTCCTGACTCCTGCTGTCAATGAAACGGGTCAGGGGCTGCCCGATCAGGACATTTCTTTCCACGCCCAGCAGCGCGGCCCCGGTAAGATTTACTTCTGAAATCGCCGCTTTTTCACCAAGCGTAAAATAACCCACAGGCGCGAAGTCGTATAAATCTGAATATGTTTCATACAAATCAAAATACTTGTTTCGTGATTCCTCAAGTTCGTTCTGCTTTTCTTTCAGTTCCTCATTCTGAATCTCCAGTTCTATCTGATGGACTTGCAGATCGTGGATAAGCCAACTGATTTCTTCATCTGACAGATACGGGACTTCAAGGGACTGCTTTCGCAGCGCGGCTTCTTTCTCCGCACGCCTGCGCAGCTCCGATTTTCGGGGGGGGGGGGGTACTAACATATTGTTTTTCTTCATTATTCATCTCCTTACCTCCTTATTTTGGTAGGAAATCATGATGTCTGAACTCGGATGGTCAGGATTAAAGGATTTTCAGGATTGACATCACATCATGAAAATCCCCGCGGCTGTAGGGTGGGGCTTGCCCCGCCATTCATAACTGCCCCGGAGGGGCAGGGTTAACATAGCCCGGGATTTTAATCCCGGGTCAGGAGACGATTACGATTCAGCCCCGGAGGGGCGATGTGGTTTGCGGATCATATTAATTTCGGGTATCCGGGGCGCGTCATGCCGCCTTGGGATTAAAATCCCAAGCTACGTTACCCTGCCCCTCCGGGGCACTGCAATGTAGGGTGGGGCTTGCCCGGGCAAGCCCCACCCTGCAACCTGACATGCCAAATTCGGTGTTTGCAATTGTTATTTTTATTCCCGGTATAGCACTTTCCGTATCGTCTCCGCCATTTCTATAGGGTGGACAGGCTTCATCACTGATGCCCGAATTCCTATTTCCTTAACTTTCTCTTCCGTGATTCTTTGGCTGAATCCGGTGCAGATGATTATCGGGATGTCAGGCCGGATTTTCATGAGTTCCCGTGCCAGTTCATCCCCCATCAGCCGGGGCATGGTTGTATCGGTGATAACGATATCGAACTGTTCGGGATTGTTGCGAAACAATTCCAGTGCATCCGTACCGGAGGTCAGCGCTGTTACACGATAGCCGAATCGCTCCAGACCCTGCTTCATCATGTTCACAATGGGTTCCTCATCATCTGCAAACAAAATGCGTTCCGTACCATCCAGGAGCTGGCCGGAATGCGGGGTTTCGGGCACTGCCGAGCTGCCGCTGACCAGGGGCAGGTAAACATGAAATGCGGAGCCTCGGCCCGGATTGCTGCGGACCACGATATTTCCGCCGTGATTTCCGACAATCCCGTGAGCCATAGCCAGTCCCATGCCGGTCCCCTTGCCTTGGTCTTTGGTGGTGAAATACGGCTCAAAGATTCTCTCCTTCACCTCAGGCTCCATGCCGTGACCGGTATCACTCACCACCAGGCAGAGATAAGTCCCCGGTTCCGGATTTATGCCATCCGTACTGTCAGAATCAATACAAACCTCGGTCAGATTAACTTCAAGGGTGCCGCCTTTATCCTCCATAGCATGATAGGCATTGGTGCAGAGATTCATCATTAACCGGTGTATCTGAACAGGATTTCCCATAACAAATCCCGCATTCATATCAATGTTCTGACAGATTTCAATGTTCGAGGGAAGCGATGCTCTCAGCAGTCTGAGAGCTTCCTTTAGGATGGATTGGAGCATCAGGGGCATATATTGTTTATTATCACTCATACAGCTGAAATCGAGAATCTGTCTGACCAGGGCCGCCGCACGCCTGCCCCCTTTGAGTATTTCTTCCAAATTTTCCCGAACATGGGAGTCTTCAGGTAGCTGACGTATTGTCATATTAGCGTACCCGATAACGGGAGTCAGGATATTGTTAAAATCGTGGGCAATACCGCCTGCCAGGGTCCCGATGGCTGCCATCTTCTGAGCCTGGCGGAGCTTGGATTCCATACTGACCCGCTCGCTTATATCGCTTACGGCTGTCCTCCATACACCCGGGTCCGTATGTGAGATAATGCTTTTCAGTTGAGAATGAAAAAGGGATCCGTCTGTTTTTTTCATTCTGATTTCACAGGTCTGAAGCTCCTTTGTATCAAAAACCTTTGCGCGGTGCAGGTAAAAGTCGTCCTGACTCCTGCTGTCAATGAAACGGGTCAGCGGCTGCCCGATCAGGGCATTTTTTTCCACGCCCAGCAGCGCAGCCCCGGTAAGATTTGCTTCTGAAATCAACGCTTTTTCTCTAAGCGTAAAATAGCCCACAGGCGCGAAGTCGTATAACTCGGAATACTTGTTTCGTGATTCCTCAAGTTCGCTCTGCTTTTCTTTCAGTTCCTCATTCTGAATCTCCAGTTCTATCTGATGGACTTGCAGCTCATGGATAAGCTGGCTTATTTCTTCATCTGAAAGATACGGGACTTCAAGGGACTGCTTTCGCAGCGCGGCTTCTTTCTCCGCACGCCTGCGCAGCTCCGATTTTCGGGGGGGGGGTACTAATATATTGTTTTTCTTCATTATTCATCTCCTTACCTCCTTATTTTGGTAGGAAATCATGATGTC